>CANPXB010000008.1 GCA_947585595.1 uncultured Bacilli bacterium | reverse complement strand
CATAAAGCAACCTTACAAATAAATTATATAATATATTTTTTAAAAAGAAAAGAGCAATTGACTTTGTCAACGCTCTGGAGAGTTCTAATTAGTTAGAACTCTTTTTATTTATACCGATAATACTACCAAAGATACTACTCATTAAGATGATTAAGTAATAGATTATTTTTTTAAGATTAAAGCTTACTTTAAAAGTTAATAAACTTAAGATAAAGAGAATTAAGATATTAATTAAACCAGTTCTTAAACCTATTAGATAACCTTTATTAAGACCTTTTTGGCCTTTTTTAAAACTAATTATAAATGAATAGATAATCATACTTAGAATAATAAGTAATTTATTGATGGTATTATTAAAACTAAAGATGAGATTTAAGATAGTTAAGATAAAAGATAATATAAGAATAAAAATAATAAATTTATAGATATAGTCATACTTTTTGATAAGCTTCATTTCAATCACCTAGTTTATAATATGTTTAAATTTATTTCTTTATTACCATAATAAGAATAGGTGATGATATGTTAAATACAGTTTTAAGAACTTTATTCTTTTATTTTTTTGTAACTTTTGCTTATCGTATTATGGGTAAAAGAGAAGTTGGTCAACTGGGAATTATTGATTTAATTGTCTCTATATTAATTGCGGAATTAGTAGCAATGAGTATTGAAAAGTTAGATCAAAGTATTTTATATACGGTTTTACCAATTGCCGTTTTAGTTATCTTAGAATTAGTCTTAGGATTTTTAAGTCTTAAATCACGTCATTTTAATCGTTTATTTGGTGGTAAACCAAGTATTATTATTAAAGAGGGAAAATTAGTTTATAAAAATTTAGTTACTAATCGTTATTCTTTAGATGACTTATTATTAGAATTAAGAAAGAAAAGTCTTACTTCGATTGAAGATGTTGAGTATGCTTTTTTAGAACCTAATGGGACTTTATCAATATTCCCATATAAACCATTAAAGATTAAGTCGGCATTACCATTACCAATTATTGTCGAAGGAGTTATTCAAAAAGATAATTTAAGTTTTATTGATAAAAATAAAGAATGGTTAGATAAGATTTTAATAAAGAATAATTTAGATGTTAAAGATATCTTTTATTGCATATATCGTCATAGTCATTTATATGTCATTAAAAAGAAATAGAGTTATTGTACTAAGTTATAATTTTTGCTATACTTGAGATAGTGATAATATGGAAAATAGTAGTGATAAAAAATTTAATGTTTTAATTGGAATCTTTGTTTTATTATTGATTATTGTTTTAGGTGTTACGATATTTGTTGTCGTGCAAAATAATAATAAAGTTGAACATTATGAAAATAAAGAAGAACCTAAGGTTTTAGAAGAAGAATTAGATTTAGATGATGAATTAGTTGTAAGAGCTTATGAAATGATTAATGTTGAATACTTTGAAAATATTATTTCTCATGTTATGGAAGTATTATATAGTGGGGAAGAAGTTAAAAGTAGTGATTTAACAGATGAAGAAAAAATGTTTTTAACATTAAATTACTATACTAAATTAAAAGCTTATTATATGTGTTCTGATGAATACGAAGTAAGTATTGATGAACTTAGTAAATTATATTTTGAAAATGATAGCTTTATAGGTGGGTTTAAACGTAATACTGCGGTTGATGTTGGATACTTTAATATTCTTTATGGTAATAAGAGTTTTAAAGTAAATACTATGGGTTGCTATGGAATGGAAGGGCCAACATCACAGTATAAAGTTAAACTAGATAAAGCTGAAAAAATAGATAATAAATTAATTATATATACAAGATTAGCTTATTTATATCAAGATATTGATACTTTTGATGAAGAAAAAGATACTTTTTATGCGGTAGGTTTTGATAACTTAGAAGCTAAAGGGGAGAAGATTCAAGATAAGATATATAGTGAAGAGGAAATTAATTGGGGAGATTATAAGTTATATCAATTTGAATTTAAGATTGATAATGATAACTTATATTTTAGTAAAGTTAGTTTAGCTAAATAATATGATACTTTAGTTAAGATTACCAAGAGGTAGTCTTTTTTTAAAAAAAATTTATTGCTTTTTGTAGATATTTTGTGTTATACTTAGTATGTAGATGAGGATTAATTTTTTTTGGATAGTATTTAGGTATTGTTATAAAGATAAAGACTTATCGATTAGTGAGGTTTAATTGTTGGCCTTAAACAAAAAATTAATTGATACATTACTATTTAGCTTATGTGTCTGGACTTATATTTAGATCCAATTGATAAATTAACTTTAGAATCTCCTATAAAAGTTAATTTAAAAGATGTTAGATTTGAGTAAAGTCGTTTGAAACCTGGTTTAGTTACTAGGTTTTTTGCTATATATGGGAGATTACTTGTAAATTATTATTTTAGATATTATTGACTAATAAATAAAAAAATTGTAAAATACACTTAGATTTTCTTATGGAAAGACGAGTAATATATTATGAAGATTAAAGAGAAGACTAGTGGGTGGAAATGTCTAATTGGATGATATATGAATAACAACTTTCTAATAGTAAGAACGCATTAAAGCGATAAATTAAATATTGAGAGTACCTATGTAAAGTAAGGTGGCACCGCGGGTGAAAGCTCGTCCTTACAAGATAGGTACTTTTTTTAATAGGAGGAATTATTATGATAACTAAACCTAAAGGAACATATGATTTGTATGGGGAAGAAATGAAAAAATGGCAATATGTATCACGTGTTGTAGATGAAGTAATGGATCGTTATAATTATGGTTTAATTAGAACACCAATTTTTGAAAGCTCAGAATTATTTCATCGTGGGGTTGGTGATACTACAGATATTGTTACTAAAGAAACTTATGATTTTGTTGATCGTGGAGAACGTAAGATGACATTACGTCCTGAAGGAACAGCAGGGGTTGTAAGAAGTTTTATTGAAAATAAGATGTATGGAGATGCTACACAACCAATTAAACTATATTATAATGGAACAATGTATCGTTATGAAAGACCACAATCTGGGAGAGATAGAGAATTAACCCAATTTGGAGTTGAAGTATTAGGTTGTGCTGATCCAGCAATGGATGCTGAAGTAATAGGTATTGCCGTTAATATCTTTAAGTTATTAGGACTTAAAGGAATTAAAGTTAAATTAAATAGTTTAGGGGATACAGAATCACGTAATAATTATCGCGAAGCTTTAGTTAAATATTTTAAACCACATATTTCAGAATTATGTGAAGATTGTAAGGAAAGATTAGAAAAGAATCCTTTAAGAATTTTAGATTGTAAAGTTGATCAAGATAATGAAATACTTAAAAATGCTCCTTCAATCTTAGATTATTTAAATGAAGAATCGAAAGATAGATTTGAAGATGTCCAAAATTATTTAGATGTCTTAGATATCGATTATGAAGTAGATCCTAAGATAGTTAGAGGTTTAGATTACTATAGTCATACAGTTTTTGAAATAGAAGCCACAATTAAAGATTTCGGGGCGAATAATGTTTTAGCTGCTGGTGGTAGATATGATACTTTAGTTGGTAATTTAGGTGGACCAGAAACACCAGGTATAGGATTTGCTTGTGGAATGGGAAGACTTATTATGGCTTTAGATAAAGAAGAAATAAGTTTACCAATTAATAATGAAATAGATGCTTTTATTTTATATGTTAATGATACGGAAAAAGAATATGCTTTAGCTTTAACTCAAGATTTAAGATTAAATGGTTTAAGAGTTGAAACAGAGTATATGGGAAGAAATTTAAAAGGTCAATTTAAACAAGCTGATCGATTAAATGCTAAGTACTTAGTTATTTTAAATGATGAAGACTTAGTTGGGGGAGAAATCCAAGTTAAAGATAACCATACGAAAGAAGTAACGATGGTTAAAGAAGCAGAAATAGATGATTATTTAGATTTAAATTGTAGGTGATTATAATGGATTTAAGAGATTTATTTAAAAATGTTAAAATTAATGATGAAGTAGTAGTTGAAGGATGGATTAGAAATCATCGTAAACAAAAAGAATTTGGTTTTATTGATTTTGCCGATGGAACTGATTTTAAACATTTACAAATTGTTTATGATAATAAGATAGATAATTTTGAAGAAATACAAAAAATGTTAGTTGGCTGTGCAATAAGAGTTAAAGGGGTTATTGTCGAGTCACAAGGTAATCAAGAATATGAACTTAAAGCTAGTAATATTGAATTATTAGGTGATTGTCCGGCTGATTATCCTATTCAACCAAAAAGACATACAAGAGAATTTTTAAGAGAGGTAGCTTATTTACGTCCTCGTACTAATTTATTTCAAGCAGTTTTTAAAGTACGTAGTGTAGCAGCAGAGGCGATTCATGAGTATTTTCAAAGTCATAATTATGTATATGTTCATACACCATTAATTACGACTACTGATTGTGAGGGTAGTGACCAGATGTTTAAGATTACAACTCTTAATATGGATAAGTTACCAATGGTAGATGGTCATGTTGATATGAGTAAAGATTTATTTGGTAAACAAGCTTTTGTGACTGGTACTGGTCAATTACATGGGGAAGCTTTTGCTATGGCATTTAAGAAAATCTATACATTTGGGCCAACATTTAGAACAGAAAATTCTAATACTAAAACACATGCAAATGAATTTTGGATGATTGAACCTGAAATAGCTTTCTGTGACTTAGAAGGTTTAATGGATATTGAAGAAGAAATGCTTAAATATGTAGTTAATTATGTTTTAGAGAAATGTCCTGATGAGATAGATTTCTGCGATAAGTTTGTGGAACAAGGATTAAAAGATAAATTAACTAAATTAGTTAATTCTAAATTTACAAGAATATCTCATCATGATGTTGTTGATATTTTAAAGAAAGCTGATATTAAATGGGAATTTACACCTACTTATGAAGATGATATAGCTAAGGAACATGAAAAATATATTACAGAATATTTTAATGGTCCAGTCTTTATTACTAATTGGCCAAAAGATATTAAAGCTTGGTATATGAAAACTAATCCAGATAATAAAACAGTAGCAGCAGTTGATTTAGAAGTACCTGGTGCTGGTGAATTAATGGGTGGTTCACAAAGAGAAGAAGATTATGATAAACTTCTTAAACGTTGTAAAGAAATGAATATTGAAACAGATCTTGTTGATTGGTTTATCAATTTAAGAAGATTTGGGGGATGTTATCATTCTGGATTCGGAATGGGTTTTGAAAGATTAATTATTTATTTAACAGGGGTTGAAAATATTAGAGATGTTATACCATTCCCTAGAACTCCTGGAAATTGCGATTATTAGAAAGGGTGGTTAGATGCAACCAAACATTTATAGAACACATCATTGTATTGATATAGATAAGAAACTGGTAGGAAAGAAAGTTACCGTAAGTGGTTGGATTGAAAATATTAGAGATCATGGTGGAGTTTTATTTTTAGATTTAAGAGATAATACAGAAACATTACAAACTGTAAGTAATGATGATTCATTATTTGTTGGTTTAGCTAAAGAATCAGTTGTAAGACTTACAGGGACAATTAGAAAAAGAAGTGAAGATACATATAATGCTCGTTTAAAAACAGGAGAAGTTGAGTTATTAGTTGATACTTTAGAAGTATTAAGTCCTTCTTTACATGAATTACCTTTTAATATAATGAGTAGTAAGGAAGCGGGAGAGGATTTAAGATTAAAATATCGTTATTTAGATTTAAGAAATAATAAAGTTAAAGATAATTTTAAATTAAGAAGTGATGTATTACATTTTTTAAGAAATAAAATGTATGATTTAGGTTTTATGGAAGTTCAAACACCTATTTTAACGGCTTCTAGTCCGGAAGGAGCGAGAGACTTTGTAGTACCTTCGAGAAATTTTAAAGGTAAGTTTTATGCTTTACCGCAAGCACCACAAATATATAAGGAATTATTGATGGTGGGTGGAATAGAAAAGTATTTTCAAATAGCACCTTGTTTTAGAGATGAAGATGCAAGAGCTGATCGTACTTTAGAATTCTATCAATTAGATTTAGAAATGAGTTATGTTACGGAAGAAGAAGTATTAGAGGTTGGAGAAGATATATTCTATGATGTCTTTACTAAATTTAGTAATAAAAAAGTAAGTCCTAAACCATTTAGAAGAATTGCTTATCGTGATGCCATGGAAATGTATGGAACTGATAAACCGGATTTACGTAACCCATTAATTATTAAGGATGCTAGTGAAACGTTAAAAGATACTTCATTTGGACCATTTAAGAAGAGTTTTATTAAAGTTATTGTTGTTGATGATATTGGCGATAAACCTAATAGTTGGTTTAATGAAGTAGTTGATTATGCTTCTAGTATTGGAATGCCTGGTATTGGTTATTTAACTTTAATGAGTGATGGTAGTTTTAAAGGACCGATAGATAAGTTTTTAACTAGTGAAGAACGCGAGTCTTTAATTAAAGATTATGAGATGAAAGAAAATAGTGTGATGTTTTTTATCGCTAATAAGAAACTTAAAGTAGCGCAAAAGTTTGCAGGTTTAATTAGAGATGAATTAGGACGTAAGTTAGATTTAATTGATAAAGATAAGTTAGAACTATGTATTATTAAAGATTTTCCAATGTTTGAATATGATGATGAAAATAAAAAATATGAATTTTGTCATAACCCATTTAGTTTACCTCATGGAGGAATTAAGGATTATGAAGATAAAGATATTTTAGATATCTTAGCTTATCAATATGACTTTGTATGTAATGGTAATGAGATGGCAAGTGGAGCTATTCGTAACCATGATTTAGATTCTTTAGCTAAAGGATTTGAAGTAGTTGGTTATACTAGAGATGAAGTAGAAACAAGATTTAGTTCGATCTTTACAGCATTTAAATATGGATGTCCGCCTCATGGGGGAATGGCACCTGGTATTGATCGAATACTAATGCTTATTAAAGATGAACCTAATTTAAGAGAAGTTCAAGTCTTCCCAACTAGTGCTTCAGGAGCTGATAATATGATGGGTAGTCCTTCAGAACTTACAAGAAGTCAATTAAAAGAATTAGGATTAAAAATAGAGGTGAAAAATAATGAGTAAATTTACCAAAGAAATGGTTGATGATTATGCTGATAAATTATTAATTGGTTTAACAGAAGATGAAAATAAAATGGTTTTAGATGAATTTGATATTATTGATGCTGATTTAGATAAAGTAACAAAGATTGCTAATATTGAAGAAGTCGAACCAATGACTCATTGTTTAGATGATTTTGAGTATGTATTACGTGATGATGTAGTAGTTGAATCAGTACCTATTGAAGATTTACTTCGTAATGCTGACGAGACTGACGGTGACGAAGTACAGGTACCAAAGGTTGTTGGGTAGGTGATAATGATGAAATATATGAATAAATCAATTACAGAATTACATGATATGCTTAAAAAAGGTGAAGTAACTAGTGATGAATTAGTTAAAGAATCTTTAGAATTATCACATAAAGTAGAAGATAAATATAATGCTTTTGTTACGATATTAGATGATGCTAAGGGTGGAGAAGTAACTGATAACTTACTTTCTGGTATTCCTTATGGTGTTAAAGATAATTATTCAACAAAAGATATATTATCAACGGGATCATCTAATACTTTAAAAGATTATGTACCATTTTTTAATGCAACAGCTGTTGAACATTTAAATGCAGCGGGAGCAATTAAAGTAAATAAAACAGCAATGGATGAATTTGGTATGGGTGGTACAGGTACTACTTGTCATACTGGAACGGTTTTAAATCCATGGGATCCAACGAGAATGTGTGCCGGATCATCAGCTGGTTCAGCGTGTGCGGTAGCCGCAGGAGTTTATCCTTATGCTTTAGGTAGTGATACAGGAGACTCTATTCGTAAACCAGCAGCATATTGTGGAATAGTTGGTTATAAACCAACATATGGAATGATTTCAAGATATGGATTATTTGCATTTGCTTCATCTTTAGACCATTGTGGAGTTCTAACAAGAAATGTTAAAGATGCAGCAATTGTGGTTGATACAATGAAAGGAATAGATCCTAATGACATGACATCATGGGATTCTAGTAATATTAATTTAACTTCTTCTTTAACTGGTAAGGTTAAAGGTAAGAAGTTATGTTATATAAAAGAAATAGTTGATAAAGATCGTTATAAAAATGCTTCTAAAGAATTATTAGAACATTTAGATAATTTCTATAAGACTTTAGATATTTTAAGAGGATTGGGAGTAGAAATTGATGAAGTATCAGTAGATGAAAAACTACTTAATGCTCAACCTTCTGTTTATGTTGTTATTTCTTGTGCGGAAGCAACAAGTAATATGTCTAATTTAACGGGTATTATCTTTGGACCTCGTGGTGAAGGGGATAATTATATTGATATGATGAAAGATCATCGTACTAAAGGCTTTTCTCCTTTAATTAAACGTCGTTTTGTCATTGGCTCTTATGTTTTACAAAAAGAAAATCAAGAAAGATATTTTAAGAATGCGCAAAGAGTTAGAAGATTATTAGTTGATAGATGGAAAGAAATCTTTAAAGATTATGATGCCGTTATTTTACCAGTTGGATCAGGCCCAGCTAAAAAGTTAGAAGGTTCTAAAGATATCTTAGATAATAATACAGCAATTTTAGAAGAACATTTACAAATCGGTAACTTTGGGGGATTCCCTTCTATTACCATACCTGATGGATTTATTGATAATTTACCGGTTGGGATCAATATAACTGGTAATTGTTATGATGATGCAAATGTCTTAAATATTGCTTATGCTTTAGAACAAGCAATGAATTATCATGATCAAATAGCAAAGGAGGTTTCTCATGACTAAGTATATAGCTAAAATAGGTTTAGAAATGCACTGTGAAGTAAGTGAAACAAATACTAAAGTATTTAGTGCAGCTCGTAACTCTTATAGTGAAAAACCTAATACCAATGTTAGACCTCTTGATATGGCTTTTCCTGGGACTTTACCAGTAGTTAATAAAGAAGCCGTTAGAAAAGCTTTAATGGCTAGTATGATTTTAAATTGTAGTCAACCAGAATATATGTATTTTGAAAGAAAAAATTATTATTATCCTGATTTGCCTAAAGGTTTTCAACTTACTCAAGAAACTAAACCTATTCCTGTTGGAATTTATGGTAAAGTTGAGTTTGAATGTGATGGCGAATTAAAGACAGTTAGAGTAAATAATTTACACTTAGAAGAAGATGCAGCATCACTAGATCATTTCTATGATACAAGTAATATTGATTATAATAGAGCTGGTGTACCATTACTTGAATTAGTTACAGAACCAGATATTCATAGTGCCAAAGAAGCAGTAGCATTCCTAGAACATATGCGTAGTGTTTATCAATATGCAGGTATTAGTGAAGCTGATAGTAAAAAAGGCCAAATAAGATGTGATGTTAACGTTTCAATTATGGAAGATGGCTTAGATGAATTAGATCCTAAGAATTGGGGTACTAAAGTTGAAATAAAAAATGTTAACTCTTTTGGTGGAGTTAGAGATGCCATTAATTATGAAATAGAACGTCAAACAGAACTTAAAGAAACTGGCGAGTATGATAAAATGGAACAACAAACTCGCCGTTGGGATGAAGAATCTGGAACAACAATATTCATGCGTAGTAAAGTTGATGCTATTGATTATAAATATTTTGTTGAACCGAATATACCTAAATTTAAAATTAGTAATGAATGGTTAGAAGAAATTAGAGCGTCTATTCCTGAACTTGCAATGGATCGTAAGAAAAAATATATGGATGGATATAGACTTTCTAGTTATGATGCAGGTGTATTAGTTAAAGAAAAAGATATATCTGATTACTTTGAAGAATGTGTTAAATTAGGAATTGATGCTAAAGTAGCAGCTAACTGGGTAACAGTTAATATTGTTGGGGAGTTAAATAAAGAAGAAAAGAGTATTAAAGATTTTTATTTAACACCTAGTATGTTAAAACAAATTACTGATGCGATTAGTAGTGGTCTTTTATCTTCTAAACAAGCTAAAGAAGTATTTGCTAAAGCTTTAGAAGAAAATAAAGAACCGAAGAATTTTATTAGTAAAGAAAATGCGCAGATAAGTGATGAAGGTGAACTTACAAAGATTATTTGTGAAATATTAGATAATAGTAGTGAACAAATTACTCAATACAAAGGAGGAAGAGATAATATCTTTGATTACTTTGTAGGTCAAGTAATGAAAAATACTCATGGTAAAGCTAATCCAGTTTTAACTAAAGAAATTTTACATAAAGAACTAGACAAAAGATAAACTAGTTCTTTTTTCTTACTTTAAATTTAAAGATTATATGATATAATTAAATAGAATAGGGGACTTAGGAGGACAAAATATGAGTGATAATTATTATGATAGTGAAATTGAAAAGGAACAAAAAAATGTCAATGTCTATGCTAGATTAGTTGATATTGCCATGAATTATTTAGAGCCTAAAAACAATCGTAAACAAAATAATTTATCGGGAGCATGGTTAAAAGTTAAATATGCTAAAGATGGTAAAGAAAGAAATGCCAGACTGGCTACTTTCTTAAAAGTTTTAAGAGAAGAGAAAGCTTTTAGTGAGAAAAATTCTTCTTCAATGGATATAAGTAGAGTTATAAGAGATAGATTTAAAAATTCTCAGTTTGATCTTGAATATAGTGAAATATCAAAATATGCTTCTGATATATCTTTTGAAACTAAAGAATCAGTTGCTAAGTATGCTAGAGCATATGTTGATTCTCTTAATCATATTGAAAGTTTAAGACGACAAAAAGAAAGAGATGCTAAGATGTCTCAAGAAAGAGCTAAAAAAGAAGAAGAGGAAGCTTTAAAAGCTGATTATAGTACTCGTCCTAGTGATTCTTATAGTACGGTTTATGCAACTGTACCAACTTCCAGAACCAGAAGTTATGAACGCCCTAGTGAGACAATTAAAGTTGGCGATGAAGTTATATATCATGATTACGATGAATTTGAAGTACGTGAGCAAAAAACTATTCAATATATAGAGAAAAAGATTGAGAGGACTAGAGAAAGAGGATTTGGTAAATTCTTCTTCACTACTGAGGAAGAAAAGATGATTGAAAAGGTATTAGGTGAAGGCAAATACTTAGATTATCGTGTATCTAAAATGCTTGAAGAAGGATTAGCTTTACAAGATGTATTATATCGTTTAGAAAAATATGAACGTGATGCAAAAATACCATTCAAAAAATCAACATATCATCCTAATTTAAATGATATTTTAGAATCAGCTCTTACTGTTCTTGATAATTTACCTGAAGAATTAATGAGTCCTACTTATGCTTTAGATAATAAAGGTAAATATGAAGTTAAACTACGTAATTTGTCTGGAATGAGTAAAGGTTTAGAAACTTATAAAAAGATTTATGCAATATATATTAATTATTTTAATAAATTATCAGATCAAGAAAGAGAAAATATAAAAGCAACTTTTATGAATGATAATTATATAACTCGTTATAAGATGGAATTTAATATTAAAGATTTTGAAATAGTAACGCCAACTAGATTAGAATATTTTGTTAATGCAAAGGTAAAAGAAAAAATCTTAGATAATTATACTCCTTATATGGATACTAATATTGAACACTTTAATGCTTTAACAAGAGCAACAACTTATATGAGTGTTGATGATTTAACTTCTTTATATCATGCTATAAAAACTAAATATAATACTTATGCTACTGTATATCCTGGACCTGATGAAGAACAACAAAGAAAAGCTCAAGATGAACGTCGTAAGAATTTACAAGAAAATTTTGCAAAGGCTATTTTAAGTAAAATGAATCTTGGTAATCTATCTTTAGAAGAAAGAAATAAGAAGTTAGAACAAATTGTTAAAGAAAGGTTACATGAAGATTTAAGATTTGAACTAAGTACTAAGCATATTGAAGTTGAAACTCCAGTTTCAGAACCTGTTCAAGAAGAAGTAGTGGATAGAACTATTAAAAGCGAAGATGGTATGTATCATTATGTTGCTGGTGGCCAAAAACAAAGAACTACTAATCCTGCTATGGCAGCTAGATATAATGCGCAACATCGTTTCTTTGGTATGAGTAAGTTAGAACAAACAATAGCTAAGATGAATGGTAAATGGTCAGCATTCAGAAAATTATGGGATCAAGCTGCGACAATAGATAAAACAGAACAAGAAGAAGTTGCACAAAAATTAGATTTAATGTTTAGGAGGTAAGTATGCAAGAAGATTTTAATGAATATATGGAATTCTTTAAGGGTCAACCTCTAAAAGAAAAACAAAGCATTGTAATTGAACAACTAAAAATGTTAATGGGTTTAACTAATACAATGTGTAAAGAATTAAATGTTGATAATGAAATGTTATTAAATAAAGAAATTACTGATTTAAATAAATATAATTATACAGAAGATGATTTTGCCGAAGCTTTAATTGTTTATATTAATTCTATTCAAAATTCATTATGTGATTTTAGTAATAGACTTAGTGATATTGCTGATCAAGTATAATAAATTAAACTTGTATATAAATATCATTTATGATATAATGTATACAGATGAGGGAAACTTCATACAATAAAAAAGGGAACACTTAATATCGTTTTGTTGAGTGTTCGCCTTTATGGTTTTACACTCAATCTAGTTGATTGAGTGCTATTTTTTTATAAGATTCATTATCATTTTAATAATAGAATAATAAGATGAGAGATGTTAATGATTAAAGAAAAGATTAGAAAACTTTTTGAACTAGATATTCTATGTTGATAGAATATCTTTTTTGTATTTATTTATTTTAAAAAATATGATAAGATGATATTGATATAATAAAGAGGTGTTGGGTATGTTTGGTAAGATTAAATTCATATCTGGTAATGTTGCTCATGTTGAAACAGTTGCGAAAGCTGAAGAAATGGGCGACTTAATGAACGTACATGTTGTCTTTGAAGCTCCTAATCAATTAATTTTAGGAGAAGTAGAAGAAGTTACTGATGAAGTTATTAAAATACGTTTTTTAGGCGAATTTCAAAATGGTAAATATATTTCAGGTGTTATTCGTAAACCGGTTTTATCTAGTAAAATTAGAACAATTAATGATCAAGAATTAAGAGCTATAGTTGGAGTTTATGATGATACAACATTTAAAGTAGGTCAAAGTAGTATTTATACTGACTATGAAGTATGTGCTGATATCAATAACTTATTTGCTAACCATATGGCTGTTTTTGGCAATACTGGTAGTGGTAAATCATGTGGAGTAGCAAGAGTAGTACAAAATATATTTTCTAATCCAAAATTAGTTTCTTATAATGCAAATATATTTATTTTCGATGCTTATGGTGAATATAAAACTGCTTTTAAAGATTTAAATAAATTAAATCCAAATTATAGTTATAAATTTATTACAACTAATATTCAAGAAGATACGGATTATGAACTTAAGATACCTTTTCATTTACTTAATTTAGATGACTTAACTATTATGTTACAAGCTGATAAACATAGTCAGATACCTATTCTTGAAAGAGCTTTAAAGTTAACTAGAATATTTAGTAAAGATGATGAAGTGGCTGAAAAATATAAGAACCACTTAATTGCTAAAGCTTTAATTGCTATTTTATATAGTAATCAAATTACAGCGAATAAGAAAAATGATATTTTTAAAGTATTAGAGGTATGTCATACTAAAGATTTTAACTTTGATAGTGTTATTCAAGGTTTAGGTTATACTAGAACATTATCTGAATGTTTTGAAATTGATAGTAATGGTAACTTTGGTGAATCTGTTTTAATTACTGATTATATCCTAGATCATATAGATGAAGCTATGGAAATGACTGAAGAACCAGTTAATGCTTTCTATTCAATGCGTGATTTTGCAGCAGCTTTAGAGTTTACATTAATTAGTGAGGGTTTCCAAAACAATGAACAATTATATGATGATTCAATGTTATTAAAAGTTAGATTAAATTCTATTTTAAATAGTAGAATTGCTAATATATATAAATGCGATAATTATATTTCAACTGAAAGTTATATTGCTTCTTTAGTTGCTGTAGGTAATAAGAAAGCACAAGTAATCAATATGAACTTAGAGGATATTGATGATACACAAGCTAAGATTATTGTTAAGATTGTAGCAAGAATATTCTTTGATTTCTGTAAAACAAGAAAACAAAGAGCAACAATTCCTTTCCATTTATTTTTGGAAGAGGCCCATAGATATGTTCAAAAAGATGCCGATGTATTCTTAATTGGTTATAATATATTTGATCGTATTGCTAAAGAGGGTCGTAAATATGGTGTTCTTTTAAATATTATTTCACAAAGACCAGTTGAAATATCTGAAACTGTTATTGCCCAATGTAGTAATTTCTTAATATTCAAAATGACACACCCTAGAGATATTGAGTATATTAGAACAATGCTTCCTAATATTTCAGCTGATGTTATTGAAAAGCAAAAGATTTTACAACCTGGTAACTGTGTAGGATTTGGTCAAGCATTTAAATTACCTATGGTTATTAAGATGGAAATGCCTAATCCAGCGCCGAACTCTAACTCTTGTGATGTAAATAATTGTTGGCGTATTCAAGGTAATAATATGGCTAGTAATAGTGCTCCTAGTACACCACAAGGCGGAACTCCTGCACCAGCGCAAGTAAGTGTTCAAGCTCAACCTACAACTAGTAATGGTAAACCAGATTTAATGAGTCCTTCTGCTACACAAGTTCAAGTAGAAAATAATGGTACTAATCCAGGGGTTGTACAACCAGCGTTTGTACCTCCTGTTGGCTAAAAAGTTTAGTTTTCTAAACTTTTTTATCTTATAGGAAAGTTCTTTTGTCAATCAACGTAAATAGTATTTAGTTTTAGATATTTGTATGATATAATTAAATTACTCAAGGATAAATGCTTACTTTTTATTAAAAACCGAGTAAGTGATTATAAGGGAGTCTAATTGGTTGTGGTGTTGAAGACCTTGCTTTTTAAGTGTAGGGATCCTAAAGCAATTCATGTGACACCCACCTGTGTAGTGCAGGTTTTTTATTCACTAGTAAGCATCCCTTGAGTTTTTATTTGGAATTAAGGTGATAAGATGTTTGAAAGAATGAAATTATTACTTAATGATGAGCAAATTAATAAATTAGTTAATAGTAAAATATTAATTGTAGGTGTTGGTGGAGTAGGTGGGGCTTGTTTTGAAGCTTTAGTTAGACTTGGAATAGGTAACATTGATGTTGTAGATAATGATGTTTTTGATGAATCTAATTTAAATAGACAGTTATTAGCTACTAAAAATAATATAGGTCATTCTAAGGTATTAGAAGCTCAATTAAGAGGTTTATCTATAAATCCTAGCATTTCTATTAATTGTTATAAAATGTTTTTAAATGAAGCTAATATTGATAAAATTAATGTGTCTTCATATGATTATATAATAGATTGTTGTGATACAATGACTACTAAGTTATTATTAATTAAAGAAGCTATTAAATATAATATTAAAATAATTAGTTCAATGGGAACTGGTAATAGATTAGATGCTACTAAATTAGAAATTAAAAGTATTTGGAAAACAAATAATGATCCAGTAGCTAAAGTAATGCGTAAATTATTAAGAGATAATAATATTAAGGATAAGATACCAGTATTATGTTCTAAGGAATTACCAATTAAAACACATAGTCGTACACCTGGTTCAGTAAGCTTAGTTCCTAACGTTGCAGGTTTTTATATCGCAAATTATGTGTTTAGTGATATAATTAATTATGGAAGTGGTATTAATGGAAGATAAAGAACTTGAACAAACTCAAGAACTAGAAAATGTAAGTGAAGTAATGAAAGATAGTACTTTAGCTAATCCTGATTTAACTTTCTGTGAAAAAACAACTTATTTTGATTTTCTTCTTTCTAATGCTAAAGATAAAGAAGAAGAAAAGGAAATTAAAAAAACTATTAATGATTATTTAGATATATATGATGATAATAATAAAAGTGAAAACGAATAGGTTTTCACTTTTTATTTACTAAGAATGATACTAGTAATTTAGGATCTTCATCATTCATTACTATTTTATAGATTAAATCAATTATTGGCATTTTAATCTTTTTATTTTTTATTAATTTATAGATACTTTTTAAGGTATAGTAGCCTTCGACTGTATTTTTGCGAAGATGTTCGATTTTTTCTTCTTTAGTGGCTCCTGCACCTATGACATAACCAAAGGTGAAGTTACGACTTTTAGTTGAAGTACAAGTTAGTAATAGATCACCAACGCCAGCAAAAGAAGTGATAGTTTTCGGATTACCACCTAAAGCCGCAATTAAGTTTTTAATATCATTTAAAGCTTCAGTAATAAGGAAACTTTGAGTTGATTCAGGATAATTCATACCATCTAGCATACCAGCTGCAACAGCGATGACATTTTTAATACTACCACATATTTGGACACCAATTAAATCATTAGTATCTCTTAATTTTAAGGTATCATTTTCTAAAGCTTCTTTTATTAGACGAATAGCTTTTTTACTATGAGATGCAATGGATAAACCAATGGGGTTATTACTAGCCATATCAATTGCAAATGATGGACCAGATATAACGGCAATATGTTTGGTTTTTAAAGTATCATAAGCAATATCACTTAAGAAAGAACATGATTTATCTTCAATACCTTTAGAAGCAATACAGATAATTGTTTTACGATTAATATATGGTTTAATACTTTGACATATTTCACCTACGTATGCAGCAGTTGAGGTAATAAAGATAATATCAGCATCTTTACAAGCTTTTTCATAGTCCATAGTTAGCTTGATAAATTTAGGTATTTCAATATTAGGAATTAAACTTTTAATAGAACCATTAGCTTTATAATCATCGTATTTTTGGGGATCTTCAGTCCACATGATGATATTTTTATTTTTTTTACTTAGAGCACTAGCGATAGCAAGACCGTAGACGCCAGTACCTATAAGGGCAATTTTCATTTTTGACCACCTTTCATTTCTTCATGTATTTTATTTATATTCATTTCATATTTATTGTTTTTTGGTTGATAATATTTTTTGTTTTTAATGTTATCGGGTAGATATTGTTGTTTAACCCATGAATTAGGGTAATCATGGGGATATTTATAAAGGGGACTATTAGTTTTAATATGTTCTGGTAAGTTACCAGTTGTTCCGTTTTCAATATCAGATAAAGCTAAATCTAGGGCAACGTGAGCGCTATTACTTTTAGGACTTAAGGCCATTTCAGTTACAATTGTTCCTAAGGGAATACGGGCTTCAGGAAGTCCTACTAATTCTGCAGCATGAATAGCTGCCATGACTTTAGGACCTATTCCAGGATTAGCAAGTCCAATATCTTCATAAGCAATAACACTTAAACGGCGATAGATACTATCTAAATCGCCTTCTTCGATTAAACGAGCAAGATAGTGAAGGGAAGCATCAACGTCAGAACCACGAATTGATTTTTGAAGTCCGGATAAAACATCATAATGTCCATCTTCATTAGCATCAGCAAAAAAGATAGCTTTAGAATTAACATTGGTTACAGCTTCAATTGTTACATGATGATCACTAGTTCCGTAGTAGGCGACTTCTAGTAAATTAATTGCACTACGTAAATCACCACTACATAGTCTAGCTATAGTATTTAAAGCATCATCATCTAATGTAATATCTTTTAAGTGTTTAGCAGCATGTTTAATACCGGTTTTAATATTATCGATAGTTAATTCTTTTAATTCGAATATTTGACAACGGCTACGAATAGCAGGATTAATCTTATGATAGGGATTAGATGTTGTCATACCGATTAGAGTTATTAAACCATTTTCAATATATGGTAATAATAAATCTTGTTTATCTTTATTTAAACGATGAATTTCATCCATGATAATGATCATTTCACCATTCATTTTAGCTTCTTCAATGACTATATCAAAATCTTGTTTATTATTAATTGTAGCATTTAACATACGATATGGCTTTTTTATGGTATTTGCGATAGCAAAAGCAATTGATGTTTTACCGATACCAGGTTTACCATAAAGAATCATACTTACTAAGTGATTATTATTTACTAAGTTTCTGATGATTTTATTAGGTCCTACTAGATGTTCTTGACCAATTATGTCATCTAAAGTTTGTGGTCTTAATTTATCTGCAAGTATTTCCATGTTATCACCTCTTTAATTATAACAAAAGTGATTTACAATTAACAAGAAATTTTATATAATTTTATAGTAGGGTGGTATCATATGAAGGATGAATATATTCCTAGTACTTATATAAATAAGTATCTGGAGTATTTAGAGTTTGAAAGAAAATTATCAGATAATACTTTAAAAAGTTATTTAAATGACTTAAAAGACTTTGATATGTATTTTAAAGGTAATGTTCTTAATTTAAAATATGATGACATCCAAAAATATATTAGTTCATTAAATGATCGAACAGCTAGAACTGTATCTCATTATTTAACAGTTATTAATTCATTTTATGTCTTTTTAATGAATGAAAATATTATTAATGATAATCCGTGTCGTAATATTGCTTCTCCTAAAGTACCAAGGAAATTACCAACTTATTTAACCGAAGAGGAAGTAGATAGATTACTTAAAGTTAATTTGTTAACGCCATATGATTATCGTAATAAAGCAATGTTAGAGTTATTATATGCAACTGGTTTACGTATTACGGAATTAATTAATTTAAAGATTACAGATGTTGATACACATAATGCTTTAATTAGAGTATTTGGTAAAGGGAAGAAAGAAAGAATTGTTCCTGTATCTGATTTAGCTTTAGAGTATCTAAGGATCTATGTAACTAATTATCGTAATATTATATTAAAAGATAAAATATCTGATTATTTATTTATCTCTAATAACTTAACCCAAATTACAAGACAAGGATTTTTTAAAATAATAAAAAAAGAATGTAAGAGGGCAGGGATAGAAAAGAATGTTTCACCCCATGTACTTAGACATTCATTTGCTACTCATTTACTAAAACATGGAGCTGATTTAAGAATTATTCAAGAATTATTAGGACATGAAGATATAGCTACAACACAGATATATGCTCATTTAGTTAATGAGAAATTAAAAGAAGATTATAAGTATCATCCACGTAATAAAATGAATAAGGAGGATTTATGAAGAAAATAATTATTAAAATAGTTATATTTGTTGCTGTATTAGGAGCTATTTTTGGAGTTAAGAAATATATTGATTTTACAACATATAATTATAAACCTGAAGTAAATGAAGCTTTAACTGATTATTTTGTTAATAATGATCAAAAGGGTTTAAAAGAAATAACTGATATGTTAGATGAATATAAAGATAATGAAAAAAAAGTTTCAGAAATCCAAGATTATTCTTATACAATTGTTGGTAGTTGGTTTACTTATGAAGATCAAAAATATGCTTGTGATGATACAACTTTTAGAACAAATATGAATTCTTGTTTAGTTCAATTAGAAGAATTTAAGAATTTAAATGATAAATTAGCTATTATTGGTAACTATAAATCACATGAAGGTTTTACAATACTTAAAGAACCATATTATAATAATTTAGTATCACAAGTTAATAAGAGAATTGCGGATATTGAAAAGAAAGCAAAGAGTAGTCGTAATCCATTATCTTCTGAAGAAGATCGATTAGAAAAATGTAATAAAACAACGGAATGTGATAATTGCCGTGATGGAGTATGTAAATGTTATTATACTGCTAATGGTATAAGAGAAGAATTAACTTGTAATAAAGATATTGAAGACTAAGGAAAAGAGAGCCCATAAGGCTCCCTTTTTTAATTACATTCTCTTTTAGAGTTATTTGATCTAACATTAGTTCTTTCGTTAGAACGTTCATTGGCTCTATTATTACTCTTAGAGCTTTTTTCGTTACTTCTACGAGAACTATTACTAGAACTTTGATTTTCTTTTCTGCTCATAATTTAACCTCCTAATAGTATTATTTACGGATATTAAAAAAGTATTTATGGAAAATGATGGTATTTAGCATATTTTATTATTATTTTAAATATATAATACTATGAAAGAATTTTATCCATTAATTATTAGTAGTATTGCTGGGTTAGGGACGTTACTAGGTAATATATTTTTGTTTATTAATAAAAAGTATAAAGATAAAGTATTATCTATGTCATTAGGATTATCTTCAATTGTTATGCTTTTAATTTCGGTATTAGAATTAATTCCGGAAGGATTATTATTAGTTAGTGAAAGAGTAAATTATTTAGTATTACTATTATATTCATTAGCACTACTTATAATAGGGTATGTTATAGTTAATGTAATTGATAAGAAAGTAAATAGTAGTGATTCGTTATATCGTATTGGATTACTTAGTATGATAAGTTTATTAATTCATAATATACCTGAGGGGATTATATGTGCTGTTACTAGTTATAGTAATATGGAATTAGGAATTAAACTAAGTTTTATTATCATGGTTCATAATATTACAGAAGGAATAGCTATTTGTCTACCAATTTATTATGCAACTAATAATAAGTTTAAAGCATTTACGTATACTTTAATTAGTGCAGTGGGGGAGGTAGTAGGGGCCTTACTTACTATACTAGTATTAAAACCTTTTATTAACTATTTTCTACTCTATATTATTTTAATTATTACCGCTGGAATGATGATTAGTTTAAGTATAGGTAAAATATTTATTGAAGGATTAAAACTTAAGAAGTATTTATATTTTATCTTAGGAATTATTATCGGAATAATAGTAGTGATGATTACTTTATAGGGAATATTTAACTGTTCTTTTTCTTTAAATTTATTATAGGTTAACATAAGATATATTATACGAAGTTAGATTAATTTAAGAAAACTCCATATATTAGGCTTCTTTTCTTAGTATATTATATATGTTATTACATACATTATCTTGTATATTTATTATATTATAGATGATTAATAATTAAATTTATAATTTTTATATTTTATTTTATATTATAACATTTGTTCGTTTTTATTATATATTTAAATCAGGCATCGACATTTAAAAAGATGATATCTTCTTCACTTCACGGAATTACTCTTTTATTATATTAGGATGCGAAATAGTATTAGATGATTAGTTATTAAGCTCAATTACAAATTAGGCATCGAGTTTTATTTAAGTGATTAGTTCTTCATCTCGAATTCAATTATTTTTAGGCTATTTAAGAGATTTTTTGAAATTAGATGATTAATTTATCGTTTGCGATTATTTTTCGTATTTTAAGCTTTTTAAAATAGGAATCGAGAAATAAAAAGATGATTAGTTGTTCATCTCACGGAATATCTATATTTATATTATTTTTATATTTTAAAAAATGGAGGACTTCTCCCCTCTTGGAATTAAATTTTTGAAGAGGGGACTTTTTTTGAAAAAATTATAGTTAATTTAAATTATTATTTTTTATATAGTTAATGATTATTATATTTTTAAATTTATTATAATAAATAATTGTTTATTATTAGGAAATGAAATGATAAGATGATCACTATTTAATAAGTCACTTCCCCTACTTTATTAGTGATTAATAGGTGAGTTAAAAAAAGAAAGGATTAAACCTTTCTTGATTGAATTTCTGCTATTTTTTCAAATACTTCAGCAGCATTAGATTCATTTATTTCTGTGTATCCTAATTCCTTAAGAGCTTGAATCTTAATAGTATTTAATTGTTGTGTACGAGATAATTTTTCTTCATTTTTTTGTTCAATTTCTTGAACGAAACGTTTATGTGATTCAGCTAATTTACTACGTGATGCTCCACCATTATTATATAGAGTTAAAGCTGAATATAAGATACCTTCAAAAATAAATTGTTTATCTTCTTGGAATTTATATTCTTCAGGATTAGTAAAACCTGTTGTTTTACTCATGTATCCAAAGATATATTTTATTTCGGGAACATTATCTAAAGATTGTAATAAATGGTATAGGTAAAGAATAGCATAATAGTTTTCTTCTTGATTATCATTAGTTAATTTTTCTTTTAATAAATAAGTAATATCACTTAATAAGATTTGTGATTCTTTATTTAAACCTTTGAAGTCGAATTGACTTTCAAATTCACTAGCACTTTTAACTTCTTGATTTAAACGACTTTCTACACTCATTAAATAATCAGTAGTTATATTTATATCATCGATATCTTTACTATCATTAATCTCTAATAGTTTAAATAATAATAATTTCTTTTCTTTTGGCCATTTATTAATATCATTTAATTCTAAATAATTATAGACCATCTGACGAGATACTCCTAAGTATTTAGCTAATCTTACTTTTGATATACCAAGTTCTTGAAATAATTCATTTAATTGACGCATTTTTATCAGTTCCTTTCGAATGTATTTTACATCTTCATTATATTGCTATACATTAATTATGTCAAGGAAATAGCAAGAAAAAACTAGTTATAAATTAACTAGTTATTGATTTTTAGAGGCATTAACTGCTCGATCTAAACCCCATTTTCTTATTTCATTTATTTTTTCAGGATTTGTTTTAGATAATGATACTACTTTAGATAGTTCATTGATGATTAGATTCTCAGTTAAAGTTTGTTCTTTATTAGCTATTAATTTATAGGCGATGGAACGCATTGTAGCTTCAATATCAGCACTGGCAAAGCCAGTAGTAGTTTCAACTAAACGATTAAGTAAGTTCTCCCCTAGTTCAACTTTTAAGTATTTACGAGCATATAATTTTAATAGTTCTAATCTTTCATTACTATTTGGTAAATCAACAAAGAATATTTCATCAAAACGACCTTTTCTAATTAGTTCTGGAGGTAAGGAATCAATATTATTAGCTGAGGCGATAACGAAGACTGGTTTTTTACATTCTTGTAACCAGAATAAGAATTGACCAATCATTTTGGAAGTAACACTTGAATTGGTATCATTTAAACCTTTTTCAATTTCATCTATCCATAAAACACATGGTGATACATATTCAGCTGTATCTAGAGCTTGTTTTAATTGTCTTTCTGATTGACCAACGTATTCACCTTGGACGGTCGCTAAATCAAGGCGATATAAAGGAATATTGAAGATATTAGCAGTGGCTTTAGAACACAAACTTTTACCACAACCAGGAACTCCAGTAAGTAAGATACCTTTAGGAGCAGCTACTCCCCTTTTTTGCAATTCTTCTTTATTAATAGGATCCATTAAAGTCTTTTTTTCATATAACCAGTCTTTTAAGTTTTCAAGACCTGCGATTTCAAAATCTTCTTCAATTGGAACTGATTCAAGACCGGCAATATTAGTAAATAAGGTTTGTTTAGCATATTTAAGTTCTTTTAAATCTTCTTTAGTAATATGACCTTTAACTATTAAAGATGAGATAATATTTTTGATTTCCATTTCACTTAAACCTTGTAAGTAGGTTGATGCATTTTTATAATCATTTTCATCCCATTCGATATTTATTTGATTTTGGTATGGAATGATAGTTCTTTGAACAGCTTCTAAGACTTCATTTTCAGTTGGAAAGTTAAGTGTTAAACTAACCCCTAGCCTTTCAATATTCGGCCAGACTAAGTCATTAGTAATAATAATGATAACTCCAGAAGCTTTTTCAGCTTTTTCAGCAATATTTAATAAATATCTTGAGACAATAGTTGATTCATTGATATCAGAAATATCACTTAGGATAAAGTTATAATTTTCTTTAAATTTGATTTCATTAGCTAAAGTATCTAAAGCACTCATAATTGTTTTATCTTCACTAATTACAGTATTAGTTTCTAAATCGGTAATACCGGTAGACATTTCATATAAATTAAATTTATTATTAGTTTCTTTAGCTACTTCACTTATTAATCTTAATACACGATTTTTTTCAATTGTATTTAATATTATTACTGGGATTCGCGCTTTTAAGTATCTAGTTAAATATTCTTTTACTTCATTATAATTCATTATTATCACTCCATTTTATTTCATTATTTTTAATAGTTAAAGCTAAGGTTCCAGTTGGATCTTCTTTATTAGCTTCTTTTATTAATATTTCATATGTTTTATTAGTTTCTTCTTGGATGGTATTTCTAAGTTCTTTTTGATTTTCTAATGGCAAGATATTGATATTAATCAGTTCTTTTATATAGTTTATTTCTTTTTTAAAAGTAACTAGAGTTAAATCTAAGTAGTTTATATCACTAAAGATGATGTTTAGTTCTTTTTTGATATTAGCAACAGACTCACTAAATTTATAAGTTATTAAATCACGATATTTAGGAATTAATAATTCATTGATATTAGGATTTATTTCGCTATCTTTTAATCTTTTTAATAGTTCAAGGTTAGTTTTAGATAGTTTTATTTGATTAAATAATTCTAGATATTCTTCGTATTTCATTTTTGACCTCGATTTATTTTTAATTCTGGTTCAATTGACCAGGCTGGTAAATTACGATTAGTATCGTTACTTTCATTTATTATATTACGAGATATTTTAATACTTGGTAGTTCATTATCAAGGATGATATTTCGTTCATTATTACTAGTAATATAACTCTTAGTTTCTAAATTATTTATTTTAACAAGTAATGTATTATAATGTTCTTCATTAGCTTTGATTACATCAATATAGTCAACGGTTTCAGCTAAGATTTTTTCTAGTCGACTTAGATAATCATTACGTAATTTATTTTTTTCGGTAGTACGAAGATGGTTTCTTTTATTTAATTTATAAAAGAAGATAAGATTACCTAATACAACAATTATGATTAAGATTGTACTTAGTAAACGATTATTTAAAGTAATAAAGATACCTATTATTCCGATGATATTGATGATAAGTAGGATAACTATTAAGTCTTTATCTTCGTCATTAAATTCATTATTGACATAATCATTTAAATCATTTTTTATTTCTTCTAAATTAGTACCGTCGGTTGTTGTCGTTGTAAAATTATTTATCTTAATACTAAATGGTTCGATTCTTATTTGTTCATGTTCTTTAGTTAAAGTATCAGTTATAAATCCTTTAAGTAGTGATATAGCTATTTTAAGAGTTTCATTACTTAAATGATAACGATCTTTATGAATAACGATATTAGTTAGTAAACTAAAGATATCTTGTTTATTGTCATTAGCATTAACTTCTTTTTCATAAAGTTTTAAAGCTTCTTCACGATTACCATTACATGATATTATTAGTTGATTTTTTAAGTTGTCATTTTGATATATTTGTTCTTTTTCTTCGTATTCATAGATTAAATCACTTAAGATTTCATCAATGTTTTTATTAGATTTTGGGGTATATAATAAGTTTTCAATGTAATTACTAAATGAGACATAAATTGATGAAATAGCTAAATTATTTTTGATATTAGAAATGTCTGGAGTGTTGGGTTCTAAATTAGGTAGTGGAATATCTTCGGGTTTGAAAGACGCAATAAATTCTTGCCAAGTAGATAGTTCTTTACTACGAAGAGTTGGTTCGCTATTAATTTTTTTAAACCATTCATTTATTTTATTTAAGATTAATTCTTTAGCTTCATCTCCATAAGTACCAGTAGAAATTAGATCTAAAATAACAATAAAGTTTTTATCTAATTCTAATGGAGATTCACTTTCTAAATAACTTTTTAACCAATGCATTGAAGTATTTGGTCGGTTTAATTTTAAACTGATTAACGAAAAGAAAAGCGAAGTTTTAGAGTTATCTTTTTGTATAGCGTTAGCAAGAGATATATCAGTGTTTTCTTTATCGTTATTTAACCAAGAAATAATAGATGCTAAGGCATCTGATAACCAGTAATTAGGATTATGCATTAAGATTTCTTCACGAAGATTTTTTAGATAATCAAGATTTAATTGGGACTTAGGAGATTCTAAAGCATTAATTAAGGATTCAGTAGTTCTTCTTACGTTATCATAATAACCATATTTTTTTTCAATGATTGAGTTATTATACATAATAGCTTGACGAGCATTAGAAATAATGGTGTTTTCACGAATTTCTTTAACTAAACCTTTAACTTCGTTATTTAAATTTGAAACGCGTTCTTGGACCTTATTTACTTCATTATTTACGGAGTTAACATTAGTAATAACACCAGTTAATTCATCAGCAACGGCACCGAGATTTTTTTCAATCGTATCTAAGTTTGCTGCACTTATTGTTAATGCTTCCATCCTAGCCACCTCTATTATTTATTATAACTTAATTAGTGATAAAAGTCATTAGAAACTCGTGGATACTAGGATTAAAAATAAAGATTATAAATTCATAAAATAATAAGAATAAAGTTAAGATTAAGTATTTTTTACTTAAAAGAATAGCTTTTTTCTTGTTTTTAGAACTTTTTTTAAAGATATATTTAAAGAGATTATAACTTAAAGACATTGTTAGGCGAAGCAAGATTAATTTAAATAATAAAGGGATTAGATGATATATTAAGGTATAAAATAAAGAGAATTTAAGACTATATGGTTTTAACATATTAAAAATAAAACCAGCTGTAAATGGTTCGTAGTAGATATGAAAAATATTTATGGGTTCTGGGATTATTGTAAGACCACAGATAAAGTAAATACTTGTTTCTTTTAATCTTTTGAAGGTATTATTAGTTGTTGTAGATAGTTCTTCTTCAATATTAATTTTATTTTGGATTTGATCTTTCATTTCATTACTTTGGGCATTATAGTAAAAGTAACCAGAGAGAAAGCCAATTAAACTTAAGACGACGATAAAAAGATAAATATACTTATATTTATTTAGTTTTTTCATATTCTCACCTATTAAATAATATTTACTTAAAGATTAAAATATGTTAAATTATATATAGTTTTGAGGTGAATACAATGAGTAAGGATAAAAAGAAGGAAGTAGAAACTAAAGAAGAAAAAAAAGTTACTAAGCCTACGAAAAAGAAAAAAATGACGACAGCTCAAAGAAATAGAATAATTATGCAAATTGCTGCTTGGTTAATGGCAATTATAATGATTCTTGGAGTTATCGCAGGTTTATTAGTTTATTTAATCTAAAAAAATAATGATGAATTGCTCATCATTATTTTTGTTTCTTTAATAAATCTCTTATTTCTTCTAATAAGACAACTTCATCACTTTTAACTACTTCTTTAACTTCTTCTTTTTCTTCTTCTTTCTTATTAAATAGACGATTAATTAATTTAATAATGATAAAGATACAAAGAGCAGTTAATAGGAAATCTACAGTATTTTGAATAAAGGTTCCGTAATTTAAAACTACTTCTCTACCCCATACTTTAATTGTTAAAGCTAGTTCAGTGAAATTAAAACCACCAACTACAACACCAACTATTGGCATTAAAATATTATTAGTTAAACTAGTAACGATATTTGAAAAAGCACCACCGATTATAACACCAACTGCTAAATCCATAACATTACCACGAGCTATAAAGGTTTTAAATTCAGAAATAAAACCAGTACTTTTGTTTTTAATATTACTTAGTTCTTCTTGAAGATCATGATTCTTTTTTGTTTGTTTTTTGTCTTTTTTACTCATACTACACACCTTACTTAATATAATCTTTATTATTTCTTTTTATTTCAGCGAAGTTATCATCTAAATTATTATAAGCATCATAAAATGCATATCTAACTTCTGAACTTATGTCGTTATTATCAATGATACCATTAAAATTGTCAAGGCTTTCTTTTAAGTCTGTAATGTAACGTTCTTCTAACATGTATTCGACGACTTCTAAGAGTAATTTACGATTAGTGAATAAGAAGTCATAGGCATTATATACTTCACCCATTGCGGCATATGCTACTTGCTCAATCATTTCATAAGCACTTAATTCAAGACGATTTAAACGTTTTTGGTTAACTAAGAATTCTTCATCGGTTATGGTAAAATCTTTACGACGTAATCCAAATGAGGCCATACAATATTTAATTAAGATATGAGCTAGATCATCTTTTTGAAGAATCATAGCTTTTTTACGAGCATTATTAATGTTAGAAATATAGGAATATTTATTACCTTCAGGTTTAGTTCCTTCTTCAAAGACTGTATCGTCATCAAATAGGACATATTTGATAGCTAAAATAGCATTATTATAACCTTGAGATTCTTTTGTCGCATAGAATATATCATCTAAATCTTTAGTGCGACATACAGATAAGTCGACCATATATAATCACCTACTATATTCATTATAACATATCTTTTAATTTATTAATAAGAGTTTCTAATTCTTCTTTAGATTCATCAAATAATTCTATTCGATAAGTACCAAATCCTTTTAATTCATTTAAGTTATTTAGATAATTTATTTTTTCATGATTAAAGATATGAGTATATCCATCATAAGTTATAGGATATTTATTATTTTGATAATCTTTAAGATATGTTTTCTCATTATTTATATTAAATATATTATTTTTGATAATCATGTTTTCTAAAGTACCATAGATTATTATTTCACTACTATTCTTATTACTAATATTTTTTAAAGTATTTAGATTAGCTTCAACACTTAAAGTTATACTTTTAGTATTTAAATTACTTAGGGTTTCAATACTATAATCATTAATGATGTTTAAATAATAATCACTTCTAATAGTATTGGTATCTTTATATTTATTGATAGCTCCTAATTCAGTACATAATAATCTTTCATTATGATAATCTTTAAATGTTTCTAAGACACGATTTAATCTTAAATATAGATTTGGATAATCATGATATTTATTATATAAGTTTTCATCAGTAGTATAGATAATATCGATATGATGATTTAAACAAGTAAGTAGTTGTTCTTCTGTTCTAGTAAGAATACTTATTTGAGGATTAGAAGATATTTCTTTATTAAATTCTTTTAGAGTTATTTGATGATTATTTATGGTATTATTTTCTCTTTTGTTAGTTAACTCTTCAGTAGATTTTCTTCTTATTTCATTTAAATCTTTAATATTAAGAAAGATATTATTATCTATATCAATATCTATATTATTTAAAATATAAGGTGTATTACCTAGTTTAGATAATTGTTTTATAATAGTATCTTTGGTTATTGGGGCATTTAAAGCCTTTTCTGGACATTTTCCTTCTATTTTAAGAGAATTAGTGCTATCTGATATAATTAGTTCTATATTCTTATTTAAATGGGCTTTAAAAGAGATATTAATTGGAATTCTTTTAAGTTGATAGTTATTTAGTTCTTGATTTAATTTATAATCAATGGTTTTTAAGACTTCACTATTTAATAAATCTTGTTCTTTTAAATGATCTTTATTATTTATTTGACAGATATTGTTTTTAAATACTTCTCTTACTAGAAGACCTCTTTCATTATATAAAGTATTTAAATACATACCTGTATTAGTATTTTTAAGACGTATAGCATCTTCTTGAGCAATATCTTCAGTTAATTTAATATATATACGATCTTTAGTTACTTTAATAACGTGACCAATTGGAATACCTTGATGATTAGATGTTTTCTTATTGATGATATTAGTTGCATTAAATAAATAACCTTTAGTAAATTCACGATTATATGTTTTTAAAAGATTTATTTCTTCTTCTTTAGTTAGATTTAAAGTTTTATTTTGATAGTAATTATCAATTAATTTACGGAAAGTTTTAGTTACTACAGCAACATATTCTTTACTTTTCATACGGCCTTCAACCTTTAAGGAATCAATATGATAACTTAAGATTTCTTTTAGATTTGGTAAAGTGTTTAAATCTTTAGTACTTAGTAAATAACCTTTATCTATTTCTTGATTATTTTTAATTAATTTATATGGCAGACGACATGATCCAACACACATACCGCGATTAGCACTTCGATGGCCATTTAAGGCACTAAATAGACAATTACCAGAATAACAGACACATAAAGCACCATAGACAAAGATTTCTTTTTCTATATTAACTTTAATGTTATTAATTGATTCTAAGGATGATTCACGGTCAAAGACAACTCTAGTACACCCTATTTGATGATAATAGTCTATTCCTGGTTCATTATGATTATGAGCTTGAGTTGAAACATGGATGTTTAAATCTGGAATTAACTCTCGAGTTAGATTGATTAAGCCAATATCTTGCATTATAACAGCATCGATATGATGATTATATAGGAAATTTAAGTAGTGGATTACTTCATCGATTTCTTCATTATATATCATGGTATTTACTGTTACGTATAATTTAACACCATATAAGTGACATAATTTAATAGCTTCAATTAGTTCTTCATCAGTAAAATTGTTGGAATAAGCACGAGCCCCAAACTTTTTACCACCAATATAGATGGCATCGGCGCCATTATGGATAGCAGCTACTAAGCATTCCATGTTTCCAGCAGGAATTAGTAATTCAGTTTTTTGCATAACAATCACCAAATTTATTATACAAAAAAAGTAGCTTAGTTGCTACTTGTTTCTTGTCTTTCAATTGTGGTGACGAATTCTTCTAAGGCTTTTTCATATGAAGGATCTTCATCTATTTTTGAATCGATAAATTCAATAGCTGTTAAAGTCTTATATAGATCTGTTGTTGGATCAACTTTTTCGACATATTCAGCACCATCTTCATTAGTTACTTCAAAGAAGATAGCATCATTCATATCTAATGATTCATCTTCTTTAAGACCAATGGCATAGAAATATCTTTTTCCATTTATTTCTTCTAAATCATGAAGTAATAAATATTTTTTACCATTATCTAAGGTAATAGCATTATTTTCTTGCATCATAGTTTTGGTCCTCCTTCTTCAGGACTTAAATGGTAACTATTCATTATAGCTATAACATCTTCTCTTAAGTTTGCTAAAGCTTGTTTTTGTAGGTTACGCATTTGTGATAATCTAGCTTCTAATGCAGCTTTTTGTGATTCGTAATCTGGAGCACTTGGACTTAGATGATCAAGTTGATCTTTTATTAGAATTATTTGATTATCATAATTTCTTATTTGATTATGATTATCTTTTAAAGATGCTAGGTTTTCATCTAATCCTTCTCCTAAGGTAACCATATGAGGTTCTGGTCTGGTTGGTTTAGGATCATCAGGTTTTGGTGGTGTTGGAGGAACTGGAGTTCCAGAGTCACCTCCTGGTGTTCCTGCTGGTTTAGTTTTACCTGGATCACTTGGTTTAGGTGCACCAGGTTTTGGAGTTTCTGGTTTTGGTTTATCTCCACCTTCACCAGTTGGTTTTGGTTCACGTGGTTTTTCTTTTTCTTCCTCATCGTCATCTTTTCTTTTCTTTTTGATACGATGTCTGATATAGGCGAAAAGTCCTAATCCGACAGCTGTTGGGATTAAGGCTGGTAGAATACCTGTACTAAGGCCAGCATATAAACCAACTCCAACAGCAGCACCGGTAATAGTTACGTATTTGATAATACGACGTGGTTCTTCTGTTTTTAATTTACTTTTAGCTCCGCCAAAGAATGTTTTAATATTCTCCCATATACCAGCTTTTTTGTAGTCATATACTTCAGATGCTGTTACACGATGTTTTTTACCGGTTTCAGCTTTTGGTGGAGTTGTTTTTTTAGTATGCAATGCTTTATAACGACGTTCGTAATATTCTGATTGATTTTCTGTTTTACGAACTGGTTTATCACCTTTATAATCTATTAGTTCATGTGGGAATGGTTTACGATAGACACCATCTTCTGTTGGTACTGGATTAACACCTTGTAATTTATAATATACCCTTGTTGCCTGTTCATATTGTTCTTCAGATTCATCAGCATATTTTGGACGCATTGGTGCATATTTCTCATCAGGAATATTTTCATCAAATCTAAATTGATATATTTGATTTGGAAATTTTAAACCTAAAGAACGACCAAATACTTTTTCATAGTCTTTAGCTCTTTGCGCTAATTGTTTAATTTTATCTTTATGAACGCAGATTGCTAGTTCTTTTTCATGTCCATCAATTGTTACTTTAACACCAGGAATTTCATATAAATCGTGTGCGTCACATAAATCTTTTTCACTATCGTCCTTAGTACCAAATTTTAAGAAGATATTTTCTAATTCATTTAAACAATTATATTCATCTTTATCTGATTTTTGAATATAGACATCTTCTGCTAATTTTTCAACATCGGCATCAGCGGCAGCTTTAACAGCTTTACTTCCATCATTTAATATACCATTTCGACGATTAGTAATTATGTCTAATAGTGTTTTGTTTAGGTCTTTACCTTTAACCATTATTGGTTTTCTATCTGTAGTTTCGCTCATTTTACCCACTTCCTTTTTTTATTATACCATAATTATTGTTTATTTTTAAATCCTTTTATCCAATTATAATCTTTATTTGGCAATATTTTACTGAATACGGCTTCAGCATCTTTATTAAATGTAAGAACTTTATCTTTAAGTTTTATTTCGCATTCTGAACCTTTTTTAACGTAATATAAGACATCTGAAGTCTTAATAGCCATATAGACGACATTAAAGTATATTAAGTTTAAGAATAAATGAAAATAACCATTTGCTACCCATGTTAAGTAACAAGCTCCTTCGTTTGAATATACTCGATCATAATCATCTTTAATGCCTAAGGCATATTTAAGTTCATTAAATCTTTGAACACATTTTTCATCAGTATTAAGAATTCTTATGTAATCATCTTCACTTAATACAACACCAGTTTTAGAAAATATTAGTTTTTTAATATTTACACATAACATAATAAATAAAACTAGATTAACAAAGTTTAATAAAGCTATATGTTCTTTAATAAATAGTTTAGTTCCAATTACTAAGACATTACCAATAAAATAGATGATTATTTGAACTAAGTAGCTACTTGCTTCATCTTTTTCTTTTTGGGCTTTATTTATTATATCAGCTTTAATTTTATGCATATATAATTCAAAATCATTAATATGGTCTTCAGGTTGATATGCATTAATATTTTCAAATCTTTTTTCTTTAATATATTCATTTAAGGTATCTAAAGCATCTATTTTAAAGTAATATTCATCTAAATCAGTTTTTAAAACGATCTCTTTTTTAAAATTATCGACTCTAAAGTATCTAATATTAACAAATCTAATTGAGATAATTTCGGGTTTATCATTACATTTACAATTAAGTAATAATAAAGTATCTTGATTACCATTCGTCCATATATAATATATTTCGCCATGAAGACCAGGTATTTGACGAGTATTTTCCGATATATTATATTTAGTCATAATATCTTGTAATAATTGATTGTAATAGCCATTCGGACCGGTTACATATTCTTTTAGTTTTTCTTCATAGTCATCTATTGAATAATAACCACATTTCATAATTTCTCTTAAGTATTTATTAGTTGTATCTAAAGATGTCGTTTTAAAGATTATTTTAATAATAATATTAACGATAATAAAAAGTACTAGAGATGCAACTTCACTATAGATATTAAAACGACCAATTAAGATGATAATAATTGCTAATAAGAAAGGAACAACATTTAAGATGATATAGTAAGGTTTATTATCATGAGGCGATGTTGAATTAATAATATTTTTATAATACTCTTTACGATATTCTTTGATTTTGTTTTCGTAATTAGCAACAAATTTTAAATTAATCTTTTTATTCTTTTTCATAATTAATTACTCCACTTTAGTTTCTTATTTAGTACTTATTACTTTTGTTTGACATATTAAGTCATGTAAGCCACGTTCATCATCTCTAAAGATCATGAAACCGACCATAATAAATAGTAATAGACTTGAAATATTAGAAGTTATATTAGTTATTTCATACCAAGTATTTTTAGAACATACTAGTAAAGCAATTAAAGCGATTAATTTAGGGATTAAATTAGTTACTAGGACTGATCTTAACATATAAAGTGATGGATTAAGTTCTTTTTTGTTACCAACTGGAGCTACTTTAATCTTCATTATCTTTTTACCAAGTGTTTGGCCTTTTTTTAAATATCCAAAGACACCAAAATAGATTATTAATAAACCGATATTAATAATTTGGGATGATTTAGTTGCTAATTGCATACGATATGTAAGATCAATTAAAGTATCTTCACTTACTTCACCTGAACCAACGTTAAATAAAACTTCAGCACTTTCATTATATAAATCTTCGTATTCATTTAACTTTTCACTAGAAGTAAATAAAGAAAATGCTAATGAAGAGATAATTGATACTAAGAATATGTCAAATATATAAGCAATGATTCTTTTCAATTTCATCTTAATCACCTACTTATTATATTATAACAGATATCTTATTTTTAATAAATTAATTTTTAATATTAGATTTTAGCGCTCGTTGTAAAAGTATCTAAGACTTTTATTTTATGAGTGTTTTTTTCAATATTATTTAGTAAATAGATATATTCATTTTCATTTAAGACAATAGCTCTGGTTTTTTCTGTATAGAAATCACTATATAGGTTATTTTCATTATCATAAATTACGTAGTTAGCACCAGCTATTTTATTATTTATAATTCCTTTTGTGGATGAATCACTTTTAAGTAAACCAATAGTTTTATTGTTGATGTTATAGATACTTTTATTAGTGTTATTATCAAAAGTAACTATATAATATGTTTTAGTTTCATAATAACTTGTATTTAAACGATTTATATAACCATAAGTATTATTCATATAAAGAATACTAATTATCATAATTAAAGATAGGATAATGCTAAATACTTTACCACTTAAATATTTATTATATGATATAGCTAATAGAATGAAGAATAAAGCAATAGCGATAATATAAATATTAATGGTAGTTGAAAATATTTTAGTCATTATTAAGCCATATAAAAAGATTAAATAAATAAATAGTAAGACTGAATTAAAGATTATATGGATATTATTTTTTAGAGTTTTAAAGATTATAGTAATTGCTTCTTTAAAGGTTAGTTTTTTATTAGTTTTTTTAAGGGGCTTGTTATTTTTATTTAAAACAACGTTATATTTAACCTTATTACGATCAATTAATTCTGGTTTTTTACTTTGCTTTGGCATAGTGATCCCCTTTCTTTATTCTTTTTTAGAAATTATTTAATTTTTTTATTTTACTTTCATAGATGGAAGTCAGTTTACTTTTAGTACTATCTTGATTAGTTATATTATTATAGTCTTCCTTGCTTATAATTATTGATTGAACTTCATAATTATTTAGAGCACTTATTAGTTCATCACTAGTATTATAAGTAATATATTCTATATCAGAGATATTATTTAAATATTCTTTAACATTATAGTTATTAGTCTTTAACATACCTATTTTTTTACCGGTTAATTTTTTTAGATTATTATAAGTTGGGTTTTTCTTATTTACATATACTTCATATGTAGTATATTGATACTTATTTGAATAGATATTTTCTAAGTATGAATATGTCTTATTTAAACTATCTACTTTAGATAGACAGATTAAAGTTAAGATAATAGTAAAGATTATACCAATATTATATGTAAGACTTTTTTTACTTAAATAACAGTAAATGGCAAAGATTAAAGCAATTAAGTAACCAATGCTTATTAAAACGATAGATAAAGGAGATAAATACTTAATAGTTATAAGACCAATTAAAAGTATGATGTATGATAAAATACAAACATTTATTAAGATTGCATTTAAAATAAACTTTTTAACCATAATATTCCCCTTCTTTTACGTATTTGATATCTTAATATAAATTAAAGAAAAAAGCAAATTTTTCCAGAAAAAAAGAGCCTTAGCTCTTATTTATCTTGTAACATTTTCAATAAATCAATTTTAAACATGTCTTTAGAGGCATTTTTCTTTGAAATCATAATTCCTTTATATGTTGTAAGTTCTGATTGATGTCCTTCTAAAAGAATATCTGATGGTGTAATAGTATTTAACATAATTGTTTGTTCTTTAATATAAACTGTATAAATTAATTTTACATCACCGTGAACTTGGGTAAACATACTATCACTAGGAAGTTTTAGCTCATAAGTTTCAGTACCTGCTTTTTTATTTTGACTAGTTAATTCACCAACGAATTTACCATTTCTTAAAGCTGGATAATATTCGAAGTTTAATTTTTTATAAGCAAGCATGTTGTATTTTTTTAAAGCTCTTTCTAGTTTCTTAAATTCGTTTTCGTTAATGTAATCTAAAACATATCCTTTCATATTTATTCCCCCTAAACTTCTTTTTGTGCTTTTAGTCTAGCATAAAAAGCCGAACCCCGTCAAATTTTGCCCTATTATTCCGAAAAAATTCCTTTGATGATGGTTTTGATGCTTATTATAGCAATTATGAGTCAATTTAGCAAGAAAAATTTTTAATTTTCGTTAAAAAAAGCCCTATTTTTAGGACTTATTGTTTATTTTATATCTAATTCGACAATCGTTTCACCATCATTTAAGCCATCTATGTAGTATTTTAATACTTCTTTACGAGTTTTTAGGTATTCATGAGTGGCTTTTCTTAAGACTCCTGAACCTTTACCGTGAACGATAACTACTTTAGGATTTTTAAGATATAAGTTATCATTTATAAAAGATTTTAACACGGCAATACAGGTAAGACTTGTTTCACCATGAATATCTAGGTGCGGCAGACGATAAGTAAAAGGATCACGAATAATTTTGGTCATAGATATTTCTTACTTCTTCTAAAGTTGGAATTGATTCAATTGAACCAATCTTTTTAGCAGCCAAACCAGCAGCAATACAAGCCATTTTAACGGCTTTTTCGACATCGTTACCATTTACTAAGGTATGAGCAAACATTGCTCTAAAGATGGAACCACAACCATGAGTATCACTAATATCAACTTTTAAAGATGGGCTTACTTTTATCTGACTATTGATACAGTATAAAGCTCCCCTATCACCTAGTGTTACAACAAACTCAGTATTTAAGTATTTTTTCTTTAGTTTTTGATATAATTCAACTAAAGTTGCAGGAACTTGGAAGTCGATTTTAACGCCACTTACATTTTCAGCAAATTCTTTAGTACATACTGCATATTTAGCTTTTTTTAGTAATTCAACAACGGAACTAGTTATTAAATTGGCATCTAAAACGGATAAACAATGAGGAAATCTTTCTAAAAGGTTTTTAGCTTGAACTGAGTCATAACCATCAACACAGATTAAGTCAGGTGTGAAGTCAAAGTCACATTTTTTTAAACTGACAAATTTATCTGATAAGTTATAGATAGTATGATTTTTTAAAGCTTTATTAACTAAAACAACAGAGATAGAAGTATCGTTATCATATGATGGTTCAATATAACGAGTATCAATACGCAATTTATCAAATTCTTTACGAATACGTGTACCAAAGACATCATTACCTAGAACACCAGCTACGGAAGTACTAATTCCCCAACGTGCTAGACAACAACCTATTGTGGCAGCTTCACCACCAACATTACCTTGTTTTTCAAAGAATTCATTAACTGTACCTTCTTTAGGCATTGTTTCAACTGGTAAGTCTATTTCATAACTTATTCTTCCTAAACATATTGCTTTAAGCATTTCAATCACCTTTTATTCTTATATAATTATAATATATATTTTATTTCTTAGCAATTAGTAAAACTAATATTTTATTAATGAAAAAAGATTGCAATATTTGCAACCTTTTATTCGTTTGATGAAGGTATAACAAATTCTTTTACATTCTGTTGTTTAGTATTATCGTATACCTTACCTTCAAAGTCTTTTGTACCATTTTTAATCGCAAAGTATAGATCTAGTCGAACGGCAGAACTCTTAGCAAAGTTTTTAACTTTACTATTATTTACTAGTTGATTACGTTTATCAATTGCTTCTTTAGAATCACCTGGGAATTGTGCTTCAGCTTCTTTACGTTTAGCAATTACAGCTTGAGCATCTTCATGTAAGGCATTATAGAATTTGTTAAAGTAATCATTAACACCGATATATTGGATATTTCTTAAGTTGGTTTTAACATTATTAAATCTTCCTTGACGGTATGATTTAAAGGTAATATCTTCTTTACCTGTAATGGTACGTAAAGCCATTAAATCAGTTTTATAATTAACATTTGTATACTCTATATTACCATTTTTATCTTTTACATAACTTACGCCGTCATCAGCGACTTTTGGTAATTGTTTAGTTTCATAACCAATATTACTATAGTAACCAATATAACCTTTTTCATAGCCAGCATATCCTAACATTTCATAAGCCCACCATTTAAGACTATATGAGTCAGGACGACCATAATCATTATGAGGTTCATACCAACGAACTTTTAAGATATTTTCACCACCGTATTTGTTAGTTGTATATGTTGAATAGATAACACCTGGGAACATTACTAAGTGATGATCATATAAGTCATCTAGAGTTTTAATATTCCAATTTTTGTATTCTTCTAATGATACTTCCGTATAAACTGTATGTTGTCTTTGTAAATATTCATGTCCTTCTAAGGTATTAGTTTTTTCTTTTGGATATATTGCTTGAACAACTAAAGCAGCTTGTTCTTCAACTGGTAATTTTAAGAAGGCTTCCCCTTCAAGATAATCCATAATATAAATTGTTTCAAAGGCTTTATTATAGAAATCGAAGATTTTTTCTTTAGTATTAATACGAGCTGGAGTTAAGTTAGCAGCAATTCTTTCTTTTGATTCGTAACGATATGATAAGTTCATAACGATATCATGATCATTAAAGCTTTGAGTTAAGTTACCATCAGCGTAATCTTCACCACCAGCATCGAAACGACGAGCATTATCTTTTAAGAATAATCTAGCATCCATATTATGAGCTGTTTCATGTGACCAAGTACTATAGGTCCAATCACCATCTAAGCATCCTTCAGCACGCCAGATAATATAAGCACCATTGGCAGTTGCAGCATTACCATCTGGATAAGCCCATTGCCCGACTACTTCATTGAAGTTTTTATGGAATGGTTCTTCAGTTGAATATGGGTTTTGATAAGTTAAAACTCCATTTTGATAAGCAAAACGTTTATCTATTTGAACAGTATGAATATTATTGAATATTTGGGCATCATCAATAATAGCTGCCGCAGTATTATAGTAATCACTCATACGAGTTGTATATTTTAAAACACGGGCTTTAAAGTCTTCTTGATCTTTAGCGTTAAATGGATCATTGATATATGTTCTTTCAGCCCCAATAATGAATTGACCAGGAGTTGTAATAATATAAGCAGCTTTTTCTGGTAAAGTTAAGATTGGTAAAGCATAGTTATACCAGTTAACTTTTGTATTCTTATCTTGGGTTTTAATATGATCCCATAAACGATATTCGATTTCCGGATGATTAGTAACATTTAATTCGACTAAATAACCTTTAAATTCATGTGCAAACCAATCGGCTGGGTCTTCATTAGTTAAAGTAGTTACTAGATGTTCTAAATATAATGGAATTGTATTGTAACCTGTATACTTACTGATAATAGAACCATAGACATCACTAGTACGATTAGTAGCAAAATTATTACTATCTTTTAAATAAGTATCAACGATATAACTTGTAGTCATTTCTTTAGAATAACCATTACTATTAAATAAGATAAAGTCATATAGTTTCATACCATCTATATCTACATCATAGAATCTTCTAAAGTAATTATAGACATATAGTGTTTTAATAAATTCTGGATCATTTTTTATTTCTCTTTCTAAGTAATCACTAATAGCTTCATTGGAATTAGCATTAGCGTTATTAGTAATGGAAATGTATTTTAAGACGTATTCTTTTAATTCTCTTTTTGTTACATCATTATAGAATTCATTATATAGACGACTATCATCACCCGGAGTTAATGGATCTAAATTAGTTTCATAATTTAATTTTGCTAAGTAATTTGTTAAATTATTAACTAATTGGGAATTACTATCAATTAAGTAATGATTAAAAGTATAATCAATCTTTAAAGCACTTATACGGTAACTAGCAACCATATCGTACAATTTATCAAATTTTACTTCGTATTCTTCACATTTATTATCTTCATAAACGATTTTAATTTTTGTTATTTTACGATAATCACTAGTAGTTAAATAAGTAACGATATTACCATTTGCATCTAACGGAATTAAGTGTTTAATTGTTTTAGTTGCTAAAGCACTTGTATCACTTATGTTTTTAGAGTTTTTGATAATTCGATTACTATCATAGAATGGAGTTAACTTAGTTAAGTTAGCATATAAGTAATATTCTTTTTCTTCATCGTATTCATCAATTACTGAATCTAAATCTAAGACAGAGTTTTGTTCAAAGACAAAGATTGGTGATGCAAAATATAAGACATTTTTTAAATACCATATTTTTTCATTAAAGTGAGCTTTTTTATAATAGTCGATAATACTTTCGTCTAAAACAGTATATTTAACATTTGTGACACCATCAACTTCGTCTGGCTCTGTTTCAGTATATAGATTAAAGTTATTACTTATTTCTTTAGCATTATTAGTTAATCCATTATTAGCTTTACCATTAATTGTTACATTATCAATTATCGTTGAAGTTTTAGATTCTGAACAAGCAAAGTAACATGAGATATTAGCAATTCTTGTGGCACCATTATTTATTTTTAAATCAATAACATTATTTTTGAATGTTGTATTAATAGCATTACCAGCTAAACCGCCGATGTAATCGGCATTAGCAGTTATAGTACCACCGACAAAGTTGTTTTCCATTGTTGAATTTTCAATTTTACCAACTAAACCACCAATATTAGATGATTCTTCGTTACCGGTAATTATGACATTTGTAATTTTTGATTTAGAGATATTTGAATTATTAGTTACAGTACCAACTAAACCTCCTACTTCACTTCTCGTGTTATCAATAACTACTTTATCAATGATAATGGTTTCTAATGTAGCATTATCAATTGTATTGGCAATAGCTCCTTGATATTTATTATCTTTTAAAGTTACAGTATCTAATTTTAAATTCTTAATTGTACCATTTTTAACTGATTTAAATAATGGACGATCTAAGTTTTTAATTTTATAACCATTACCATTAAAGTTACCAGTATATGTAACATCAAAGATTGTATCAGTATCAATATCTTGAATAGATAAGTCAATATCTTTAGCTAGATTAATATCAGCTGATGGATCTTTTTTAACCATCTCAATTAAATCGTTAATATTAGCTGGATGAGCAGAGTTTGTTACGGTTGTACCTTCAATTAAACCAAAATCAATTCTTAAGTCTTGTTTTTCATCATTTTTTTCTTTAACGACATATTCATAATCTAAGACAAGAATTAAATGATTATTTTCTTTTAGGACTTTTTTTATTTTAGCATAGACAGTTGGTAATTTCTCCATATTGATTTTAACAAAGTAATTTTCAGGATGGGCTTCAATATCGTTAACATCAACTGTTTCGATTTCTGTTACTTTTTCAGTTGTATTTTTATATAGAATTACATCAGTTATCTTTTTCATTTCGATATAATTCTTATCAAGTGAGATAACTTCATTTAATAATAAGGTATTTGCAAAGTAGTTATTCTCTCCTATTTTTATGTCACGGTCATATGTACCTATTACTTTAACATAATATCTTATGTTTCCATCTTTAGGAATGGTTATTTCTTTAGCAAATGGATAAGTATGAATTAGTTCATTGCTTTCATTATATAATTCGACTTTAATATTATCTTCAAGACGTTCTGGAACTGCTTTATCGTTATCTTTTAGATTTAATTTGATTTTAATGTTTTCATCATTATCTTCATATTTATAGTCATAGATACTTATTTTGTCTTTTAAGACCTCAAGATTTGTTTTATTATCATCTTTAAGACTTATTTTACGACCATTACTTAGAATTATATCAGTAATTACTAATTCTTTAACACCAGCTAGGTTATAGCCTTCCACAACTGTATTATAGGTATTATCAATTTTAGTTACATTGTATTCTTTACCTTCGACAACTATTTTAGCAATATTTAATGGAATATCTATTTCATCTAAACTGAAACTTAAATTAATTGGTTCGGTCTTTTCAAAATAGTTATCATTATTATCACTATTAGTCTTTATATTAGTTAATTTAATATTATCGTATTTGTTACTATCATATAAAGCATATGTTGTCTTATATATTTCAGTATCCGTGTAGTAGTTTTTATTTGTTTCTTCACTAATTGTATTAGTATCTAAGTCGTAGTTACCTTTAAAGATTAAATCTAGTTCTTGGTCTTTAGGAACGTTAGTAAATGTTATTTCATTTTCACCGAATTTAATATCTTTAGTTTCATTATTTAAAGTAACTGTGCCTTTATCAAAACCACCTTTATCATCTTTAACATAGAAACGGAAAGTAACTTCACCAGTTTCATAGTTTTCACTAATTATTTTTAAATCATTAATTGTTGGTTTATCTTTTAAGACATCTATTTTAACATGATATGGTTCAACAGCAAAGAAAGCTTGACTTACTCCTTGATATGATTCAACAGCTAATTTAACACGGCTGATATTTAAATCAATAATACCGGATTCAACTGGAATAGCAAAAGTTACAGTTGTATTACCATCTCCACTTGCATTAACAGAATTTGAGCCACCATCATAATTTAAGCCATTTATTGTAACACCAGATATACGATTATATTTTTTCATTAGTTCAGCACTAATATTAATATGAACTCTGATTTGATATTTACTTTGATTTTTATTAGGATATGGCATTAATTCATATTTGTTATTATTAACGATACCTACTTCAACTTTAGTAATTTTAACATCTTTTTGGGTAATAATACTGTTTTCCCCAATATTGACATCATTATAGTTATGACGATCTGTTCCTAAGTTATAATCACCTAAGAAGATGACTTTATAGCCACCGGTGATATTATTTTCATAAGAAACTGGTATTCGATTCCCGTTTTGAACCTTATATAGTTTATTTACTAATTTATTATTTGAATCATACAAAGAAAGATCGACTTCTTCAATTGTTTTTTCAGGATCGACGACATGATAATTAACGTATAATTGATTATTTGTTTTATCTTCTTCAATCGTAATATTTTCAACTTTAGGAGCATTTTTTAAGACAGTATAGCTTAAAGGATTTAGTTCATAATCTTTTTTATTTTCAAATACTTTGTAGTTATTGATTTCAACTTTGTCTATTTCAATATGATATTTACCAAAAGTATCAGTATTTAAGCTATTTAGAGTTACTTGATAACGATTCTTTTCGGATTTAGGAGTTACTTCATATCTATGACCAGCTATTTCAATATATTCAACTGTATAACCTTTATTATTAGTACTAGTAAATTCTAAGACTGGTTTTTCACCTTTTTCGATGGCATCAGTTATGGTAACATTAGATATTCTAAAATCATAATTACTATTGATTGATAAAGTATGGCTATAAATAGATTTGTTTTCATATTCGTTTTTATTACCGGTAATATTACTTAAATCATTAGTATCACGATCAAAGGTTGCAAAAATTAAGATATTATAATCTTGTTCTTTAATAAATTCATAAGAAATACTATTATTTCCTTTAGTAATATCTTTTCTTAAAACTTCAGTATTATTTTGATCTTCGACAACGATGTAACCATTTTTAAAGGCATTATCTTTGTCTTCTAAGATGAATGATAAAACATCATTTTGATCATCAAAATTAAATTGATCGACATATGGTTCATCTTTTAAAACTTCTTTAACAATTGTCAGTTCAGTTTTGATTTCACGATTATTAATTAATTTAGCTTTAGTAAATTTAAATTCATGAACGCCGGATGATGAAGGAGTTTTAAGTTTAACAGTATAATAACCGTTATTATATGTTACGGCATAATAAGTGCCATCTATCATTACTTCTTTGATTTTTTCAGTTGGGCTTACTGTGGCAGTAAATGATAGAGTTATTTCACCTTTTTCGGTATATAAATTATCATTACTTTCTTTACTTTTTAAAGTTACTTTATAATTAGTATTTTCAGTTGTACTACCAGCACTATGACCAGCATCGTTAACATCTACTTTACCATCATTATTAACGTCATATTTATTATTTGGTTTTTTAGCTGGCTTTTTATTGAAACTTGAGCTATTATTTGATGAGTTATTGTTTGAGGTATTGTTATTATTGTTTGAGTTATTTGAATTGTTTGATTCATTACTTTCTGAATCATCTGATTCTGGTTTAGTTCCTCGCATATTAATTAAGTATTCAAGGATTTCTCTAGCATCGTCATAATCTTTCTTACCGTCGTTATTAACGTCTTTTTTACCATCATTAAAGATTAATAAGGCACTTAGTAAAAGAATAAATGTTGCTAATGCAGCACCAGTTATAATAATGATTTTCTTTTCTCTTTTTTTAACAATAAGATAAATGAAAGAACCAAGTAAAAGAATTGTACCAATAGAGGCCCCAATTACAATAGGACGATTAGTAAAAACTTCAATTACTTCTTCTTTAATATCTTCGTAGTTAATTGCATTGTTGGTTGGTATTTCTTCGTTTTGGTTAGCATCTCTAGTTACTAATAGTTCTAGATTAGCTTTATTAAAATTAGTTTTTTCAGCACCATCTGATGATTCAATATTGGTTAGAGTTATATTAGTATTACCTACTTTTGCATCTTTTTTAACTCTTAAACGAATCGTAAATAAGCTATTAGGTATTTCCCCGGCTTTATTAATTAAACCAAAGCGACTATTTTCAGGATTATATAATATTTCAACGACATCTTCTTGGCCGACAAAGTTTTGATCTGTTATTTCTTCAAAAACATCTTTATCATAGTTTAAGGTGGCTGTTAAGGCATATAATTTGATATCACTTGGTATTTCAGCATCAACAGTTATAACATCTCCCACTTCTAATTCTGTTTTATCTACTTTTAAAATTACTTCATTGTTAGCATAGATTGTTATAGGTAGAATAAAAATAGTTAAAAGAATAAAAATTAATATTTTTTTTATATTTTTCATCAATAACTCACTCACTTTTAAAAATTACATTTTTAATTGGTTTTTTATTCTAGCATAAGTTAGTTAGATTCGCAAGAATTCCTCGTATTTTCGGTATATTATTGCTTTGCATATCTATTTTACCATTTAGATTTTATTTGTCTATTAGAATTTAGTTATTTTTTATTATCTTTACAAATTAAAAACTTACGATTTTACTCGTAAGCTTATCTATTATACTTTGTATATTTTATGATGCTTTTGACTGATGATTACAAGAGCTGCAACGACCATAATCATCATTGTAATTACGATGATATGTATAAATGAGCCAGTATCTGGGTTTTCGATGACTCTTGTAAAATAGTAATTAACATCAGTATCTTTATTTATGATTCCTTTAGCGTTATCTGGTGTTCCATCTTGACTCCAATCAGCACCTACTTTGGATGGACTTGTAATATAACTAGCATTTGGATCATAGAAGTATATATCAGGATCGGCTATTTCTTCGCCAGTATCTTTATCATAATAATGAACTGTTAAACGATATTTGAAATTTAAAATCAGCTGTGAGCTTTGACTTTCCGTTGCTTTATCCATTCCAAATGTTGTTTTAGCAGTATTAGTAATTGGCGTTAAATCCGTTTCAGTTAATGGGAATGTTACCGGTATTACTAAAGTATAAGTATGAGCATAGAAATTCGCATTTTCTAAGGCATCTTTTTTAGCTACGGCTTTGACATTTTGTCCATCAACAGTTATTTCCCAATAACCTGTTTGGTTTTCACCAACTTCATTTAAAATTTTTACTTCATCTTGATTGATTTTAAGTCGTGAATTTATTTCATCACTAATTTCAATACTTTCATATTTAGTATTTTCATGGAAGTTTTCGTATAAATCTTTGTAGGAAAATAATGAACCATAATAGTTATTAGCAATATATTGAGAAATTTGGTAATTGAATTGGCGACCAGCTTCAAAGTGGTCCATATTAGCTGTTTTAACTGGTGCACTTGAATCGTATGGATAAGGTGATGAGAAGAAATAACTTATGCCACAACCAAAGCCACTATATGTAAAGGTAAATTTAGAATTTTGGATATTTTCGGTAAGAACAAATGCTGTCGTCGCAAACCAGTAAGCATTTACTTCTGCAGTTGTGCCAAATTTAGCTGCAATTCCATTTTCTAATTCTGTTAATGTATATACTACATTGTTATGTTTTTGCTTATATTCGTCGTTTGGTTGCTGATTCTTTTTATTATAGTAAATTGAAGTTTTACCAACACGAGGAATTATACCTTCGTTTCCTTGTAGAGTTTCGCTTTTTAATTCTTCTTGATTACTTGCAACAACTGGAACATCTAAATCACGATAGAAGCCATTAACATGGGTAATACCTCCATCTTCGCCAGTACCAGTTTCTTTATTATATGTTCCCGTTTTAAAGTATTGCATTGTAAAATCAGCTTGGGCATATGAAGTTGAAAACCCAAATTCAATCGGTTTGTCTTTGCCAAGAGGAACTTGTTTTACAGTTGAAGGATTTTTTTGACTTTCGGGAACTTGAACGTTACCTATATTTATACTGAAAGTAATACTTCCAGTATCGTGATTTTTAAATGTTTTAATATTATTTACGGTTAATACTACATCTAGAAGTTCCGCTTTTTTATTGACGGCGCATTTGGTGATAAGAATTTTAACTTCTGCACCAGGTTTCATAGCGGAAGCTGACGTAACAATATCTCTATCTCCGTATTTCCCATTTTTTATTTCTAATGACCCTGTTTGACTTAATAAAGTTATCTCGGTATCTTTAGTAAGATAAATTGATGAATATGAATAATCATCATCGATTTCGGTTACTTCACTATAGTCATAATATGAAGTTGCTTCTACATCAGCAAGCTTTGGCTCATACGTGACGGTATTTTCATATCTATTATTAGGTTTTAAAAAGACAAAGTACGAAATTATTAATAATGTTATAAGGATTAGTATTTTATTTGCTTTTTTAATCATTTTACATTACTTCCTATCATTTATATCATATCATTTATTATTTATTCGTTCAATGAATCTCTCTTTTTGTTTTACACTGTTGTTATAAAAAAAGATGAATAAATTTTCATCTTCTTAAGGTTATACTTTATATATTTTATGATGTCTTTGACTTATCACAATAATACCGGCAATTATCAAGGACATAAATGAAATAACAATGATATGAATGAAAGCCCCAGTATCTGGATTTTCAATGACTCTTGTAAAGTAATAATCAACGGTTATATTTTTATTAATTGTGCCTTTAGCATTATCAGGAGCAGTATCTAGATTCCATCCATCTCCAACTTTATCATAATTTGTTGTGTATTCATCATTGGCATTATAATATTTGATATCAGGATCAGCAATGGCTTCGCCAGTATCTTTATCATAATAATGAACGGTTAATTTATATTTAAAATCTAAGTTCAAAGAACTTTCTTTAGTTTCAGTTTTATCTTCAATTTTAAATGTTGTTTTCGCAGTATTTTTAAATTGCGATTGATCGGTAACTGTACTTGGGAAGGTTACAGGAACAATTATTGTATAAGTATGAGCATAGAAGTTGGCACTTTCTAAGCCTTCTTTTTTAGCTGTTGCAGTGATGTTATGATCGTCAACTTTTAAATCCCAGAAGCCACTTTGAATTTCTCCTACTTCGTTAACAATTTTAACTTCATCAGTATTGATATTTAAACGTGAATCAATATCATCTGTAATTGTTATAGCATCATATTTGGTATCAGAATATAAATCATTATATAGTTCTTTATATGAAAATAATGAACCATAGTAGTTGTTGGCGATATATTGTGATATTTGATAGTTGAATTGCTCATCATAAATTACGTAATCAGTACTTGCTTTTTTAACTGGCGCACTTGATTCATATGGATATGGTGATGAGAAGAAATAGCTTATACCACAACCTGCTCCAGAGTATGTAAATTGGAATTTAGAATCCTTTAAGTTTTCGGTTAACATGAAGGCGGTTGTTGCAAACCAATAAGCATTGACTTCAGCAGTAGTTCCAGGTTTTGCTGCAATTCCGTTATCTTTTTCAAATAAAGTATATTGTACATTTGGATGATTCTTTTTATATTCGTATTCTTCACTTGGTTGTAAATTATTTTTATTATAGTAGATATATGACTTGCCAACTAATGGAATAACCCCTTCATTACCTTCCATTATTTCGGTCTCATATGGTCCTTTTGGTTTGTCATCACTAATTGCAACTGGGACATCTAAATCACGATAAAAGCCATTAACATGGGTAATACCGCCATCTTCACCTGTACCAGTAGTTTCCTTATACGTACCAGTTTTAAAGTATTGCATTGTGAAATCAGCTTGAGCAGTGGTTGTTGAGAAACCAAACTCGATAGGTTTCCCTTTTCCTAATGGAACTTGTTCTATTTCTTTCGGATTCATCTGACTTTTTGGGACCTGAACGTTTCCAATGTTAACACTAAAATAAATTTGACCTTTTTCTTCCTGACCTTCAAATACTTTAACATTATCTACTGTCAAAACAACATCGAGAACTTCTGCTTTTTTATTGACGGCACATTTGGTAATTAGAACTTTGATTGATGAACCAGGTTTCATGCCTGATATGGATTGAAATGTCTCTTGATTGTTATATGTTCCTTTTGCAACAGTACCAGCACCTTCTTGTTTAATTAGTTTTATTTCCGTTTCACTGGTTAAATAAATTGATGAATAGGAATAATCATCTTGAATAGTTTTAATTGAACCATAATCAAAATATTCGGTTTGACTAGCAGTTGACTCAGCATATTTTTGTTTTATTGATACTTCATTTTCATAAATATTTGATTTTGGACATGTTATTATTATGGATATAATTATTAGGAGTGTAAAAATTATTATTTTATTTAACTTTTTTAACATATAAACATTACTTCCATTCTTCTACTATAATTCTAGCATTATCTTTTTATAACTACAATAATATAAAGATTTTAATTTACATAAAAAGCAAAAGATAATTAAACTCTTTTGCTTTCGTAGTTTTTAGCATCATAATAGATGACACAATAATATTCTTTATTATCAATTATTACATAATTATTTTTACTTACTTCTTTTAAATTAATATTTTCAAGACCAATTTTTAAACCTTGACCAATTAATTTACTATATGCTTCTTTATGAACCCAACATTTTAAACGTTCTTCATTAGTTTTTAATCCATCTAAATACTTATTGGCAATATCATCACTTATTATTCTATCTTCTTCGATATCAATACCGATTTCAACATCCGATATAGCTAAAGCAATATAGTTCTTAGAATGCGAATAATTAAAATATAATTCATTATTTTTAAAATATGGTTTACCATCTTTAGTTATTTTAATATCTGGTAACTCTGTTAAATATGGCTTAACTAAGTTTATTAAAATTTGAATAGCCATTTGGGTTTCTATTTTTTTATTTTGGTAAAATAATGGTAATTCTTTTTTATTTGCAATGATATCTTTTTTATTTAATATCGTGTATATTATGGTGTTTTGAGGAAATGGTTGAACAATATTATTATTTTGTTTCATTTAGATCACCAGGTAAATTATAACATATAAATATTAATACTATATTTTAACCAAATATATATTTTAGATCTGCTACTTCAAATAATCCTAGGTATTTGACAACTGAACGTGAGTAATTGTTGTTGGGATCTTTATCAAAATGATGAGTTGCTTTAGGAAATTTTAAACCCCAACTATGGAAATTGTCGATAGCATCATTAATAATATCAGTACTAACTTCATTAGTTATTTCGTTATATTTTAGTTCTTTTGGTTCAGGTAATTTAAATTTTTCAAAACCCATTTCTTTTAAAACTGTTTCAAGGTCTTTATTTGTTTCAAAAGAATGTTTAACACAACTAAATTGGAACCAGCCATAATCATTAAAATTGAAAAATGAGGAATTGAAACTATCATGAGTGGAGTTTTCTTTAGCTCGTTTCATATAATCGACGTTATTTTTATAATTATCACCAATATGTTCAACCGCATAGTTAGCGATATCTTCTAGTTCTTTAACTTTTTCTTCTTCACCATAATATTTCCAATATGCAACAGCAAAGTCATTTACTAATTGTTCTTCTTCAGCAACTGGAATATCTACTCCCTTATTGTAGTAAATTAAGCCGTGACCTAATTCATGAATGACATTATAGTATTTAAAGTATAAATTAAATCTTTCTTCTGTGTTTTCTTTACTAAGAGCTGTTTCAACATTTTTTTGATCTTCTTCAGTACTTTGATTATATAAGCCAGTAGTAACCGAATAATATCGTGGAGAAAGAACATAAGCTAAAATTACAACGAGTAATAATATTATTGCTATTATATCTGATAGTGATATACTAAATTTACCTATTTGGATTTTTTTACTTTTTTCTTTATTCATTTTAATTACCTTCTTTATTATTTTAAATATACCTTATTATTTTTAAGTTTTCAATTAAAAAAGAACTAAGTTTTTGCTTAGCACTTAATAATTAAAAATTTAATCCTTCATCTGTATCTAAACTATTTATGTGTTCATTTATAATTGATTTAATATTTCTTAATGTTTCTTCTTGAACTTCATGATATTCTTTAATAACTTCTCTTAAACGAAGAGTAAAGCCAAGACTTTTCATCAGTTCTGGATCAATTGTAAAGAAATCTTTATTTAATATAACTTTATTATCTTTAATAGTAATACCTTCAACAGTTAATTCGTTATGGATGAAACGCATATCTTTAACACAGTTTTTAGTACTTATAATACCTCTCATAGTTTCTAAAAAACTATCTAAAGGTAAATCTATTTTATTAGGTATTTTATTTTTACCAATTAATCTAGTGATAATTCTTTTAGGTGATTTACCACTTACTATTCTAATTGTATCTCTACCATTACTATTTAATTCAAAGTAATTAATATTTTCTTCCATTAAATCACTTCCATTATATTAAGTATATTAAAGATATTTTATTTTGACAATAATATTAAGTATATTTCATTTGGATTACTGACTTATATGATTACTCTTTTTTTTCAATACTAAAGCTCCATATGAATCTAGTTCTTCTTTAGAACTATCACCTAAAGAATATGTTTTTTCATAGGTTCTGTATTCTTCTGGTAGAAGGATTCTTACTTTACCATTGGATCTATTTACAGCAATTAATATAGATTCAGTTTTAGTATGTCTTTTAAACATAATATATTCTTTATTTATATCAATTATTTCTAGTTCAGCTTCGGCTAAAAATTGTTCTTGTTGTCTTATTTCACCTATTCTTTGAAAGAACTTAAGTAAATCTTGATCTATTTTATGCCATGGAAATGGACGACGATTAGCTAAATTACCCATGCCTTGTAAACCTACTTCATCACCATAAAAGATGGATAAAATACCGGGGAAGAAGGTTAAAACATATAAATAAGCTTTATATATTTCTTTACCTCTTTGATATTCTTCAGGAGTTAATTGATAATTTTTTTGCCATTCTAAATCACTTTCGTTATTTAAGTTCCATGCCCATTCACCGGAATATCTAAATTCATGAGTACCAAAGATATTTATTGCTCTAGTAATATCATGAGTTGAGGTAAAGTTCATTAAAGAGTTTAATGTGTCTTTAGGATACTCTGTTTTTAATTGATTTATGACATCACGTAATTTATGAACGTCTTCATATTTGAAATATCTAATTAAAGCATCGATTAAGGTATAATTCATAACAGTATCCATACCTTTACCACCAGAAATATAGTTTCTATTCATACGCATTGGGTTTTTCCATACTTCACCAATGATAAAACCATCTCTTTTATTTCTTTTTACTGCGGTTCTGATGCCTTCAATGAATTCATCACTTAGTTCATCAGCAACATCTAGTCTTAAGCCATCGATACCTAAAGAAAACCATAAATCGATGATGCCACCTTCTCCATAAATATATTGTTGCCACTCTTTATTGCTGCCATCACATACAGGGAGGTTTTTCATACCCCACCAATAAGCAAAGTAGGTATTATTATCGGCGATATATTTACGATAGAATGGATAATATTTTGATTCTGGACTTTGGGAAGCACCTAGTTCACTAAAATGATTATATTCATTAAAGTATTTACTATCGTTACCGGTGTGGTTAAAGACAGCATCTAAGATAATTTTGATTCCTTTTTGATGAGCTATTTTACATAATTCTTTTAAATCTTCATTCGTTCCGACATATGGATCTACTTTTTCGTAATCAGATGTATCATAGCGATGATTAGATTGAGACCAAACAATTGGACTTAAATAGATGATACTTACACCTAAAGATTTTATATAATCTAATTTATCAATGATTCCTTTTAAGTCACCACCATAAAAGTCAGCGTTCCAAATACCATTTTCATCAGGACCTATCTTTATGTCTTCATCCCAACTAGAATGAATTGTTCTATTTTCCATAGGTGGTAATGATTCTTCACGTCCTTTATTAAAACGATCAACAAAAATATGATACATTATTTTACCTTTCGCCCAATCTGGTACTTCGAAATTAACACTCATCTGCCACATTTCACTTGGCGATATCGTTGATACTTCTTTTTGATTTTCCTTTTTTAAATAAATTGATTGATTATTAACGTTAAAGGAAAAATAGTAATGATATATAGCTTTGGTAGGTAAAGATATTGATGTTTTAAAATAAGAAAATTGTTCATCATT
>CANPXB010000007.1 GCA_947585595.1 uncultured Bacilli bacterium | reverse complement strand
TATAGAAAAACTATTCAAAAAAAATTATGCATAAAAAAACCTCCAGAAAAAATCTGGGGGTTTGTCTACACTCTGAAGAGTTCTAACTAATTAGAACTCTCTACTTTTTCTTCGTCTTTATTATCTTCATCAGTAGCATCCTCTACTTTAGGAATCTTATAGGTAATAGGGCCAATATCCGGATCCATTATTGTCATTTGATTATTACCATCAGCGGTAAAGACTGTCCCATCACTACAAGTAAGTGTATTACCAGCTATACTAAATGTTAATTCTTTACCTTTATAAACTAAACTATTTAATGATTTAATTTCTAAAGTATCTTTTTCTTCTGTTTCATCAGCTTTATGAATAACTCCTTCATAAACACCAACTTGTAAAGTATAGTTATTTAATTGAATTGTACCCGTTGCATTAACATCTATCTTATTATCAATAATATATTTATTACGTGTTTCTTTAAGATTATTTATTTTTTCTAAAGTCTTTTCATTATCTTTTTCATAACGATCAACTTTCGTTAGATAATCTTCTTTAAAAGTCTTCTTCTCTATTTCATAATAAGTTAAATCATAATCACTATGAATATAATCACTCTTAAACTTATTAACTTCATCATTATTAGTTGCTTTAATTGTTGCATCTAAAGCAGTGCCATCAATTAATTGTGCTAAGATTGTATACTTACCATAATCACTAGTACCAATATAAATATACCATAAGACATTTTCTACATTAACTGGTGTTATTAAATATAATCTCGCATTATTATATGTTCTAGTCTTACTTACATCACCGTTTTTTAAATAAAGTACTTCCATCGCTTCATTATCTGTATTATCTTTATACTGTAAAACTAGTTCTGGAATATCATCACCCGTTAATTCAACAAAAGCAATATCAAGTTTATCTAAGTTTTCAAAATAACTATTTAAGTATTCACCATACTTATTCGCCCATTCATATTCCGTTTCAAATTTAATTGTCTCATCTTTTTTATTATTTTGTTTTTTATTAACTGTTCCACTTTTACCACTAAAGAAAAACATCACAACTATTGCTCCAACTACTACTAAAGCAATAACAATAATTAAAGGATTAAGTTTCTTCTTTTGTGGTTTAACTTCTTGTGTACTAGGTGTTTGTACCTCTCCATTATTAAGATTCTCACTACTAGGTTTTATAACATTATTATTTTGATTATCCATTATATCACTCTCCTATTATATATTATCACGAAGTAACATAAAATTAAATTATTATTTTGTCGACTTCAAGTAAATAAAAAAGCACATATAGTGCCTTTTAAGTTAAATGAGTTTCCCAATCTGTAATTAAATAACTCTTAGTACTTGCTTGATATTTAATTGTCACAATAACATATTCTTGTAAAGAATTAGTTATATAGTTATAAATATTTAATCTTACTTTAGCTATACCATTTTCTGAAGAAACTAAACTATAATCTTTAAGATAAGGTCCATCTCCTACACCAAGACTTGCCCAATATACTTTACCATTATAATCAGTAAGACCATAAGCAACATCATTATGATTAAATAAATTAAATTTATCTTTATCAACATATAAAGCTAATTTATTTTTAAGTTCTTCAATACTTTTAAGACCCACTAATTCATAAACCATCTCACCATTATTATAATTAGGTAATTTAACATCTACTTGTTTATATTCATATATATCCGGCCATCCATATGTTGAACCTAAAAATGCTGCTGTAAACCATTTAATATGCGTATCAACCTTTTCTTTATAATTGGCTTCTGTTAAATTAGCTTTAGCCATTTCATCTTGTTTAGCTTCATATTCTTTAATTTTACTATCTACTTCTTTTTCACTTATTAATTGATAAGATTTATTATCTGTATAATTCTTAGCTAAATCTTTTAAAGCATCTTTAATATCATCTCTATCAATACTTTCATAATTAATATCTTCATCCATATTAAAGTAATTATTATCAAAATCATTTTTCAATACTTCCGTATCAACACTAAATGATTCTAAATTATCTTTTAAAATAGATAAGACATTAGTATAAGTATCTTTCTTTCTTACATACCATTCATTATCTTTATTAGCCATATTATATAAATTAACTAAATAAGCATTATCAAATTCATTAGATTGTCTAACCTTATCATTCTTAATATATAAAATCGTAATTATATTTTTGTTAGCATCACAATTTAAACAATAAGCAACTTCTTGTTTTAAAACTAACTCTGGTACTTTATCATCATCGAAATCAATAAATACCCCTTTATAATCATTAACATCGTATTTTAAATATTTAGCATATCTATTAACCCATTCGTATTCTACATCTTTAACTTCTTCTTTTTCTTCATGTTGTCTTATCTTTAAGACTTTATCATAAGATACTTTACCAGTTATAAATAAGAATGCAATTCCCCCAATAATTACTAAATTAACAAGTAATGGAATTAATACTCCAAAGACTGGATTATAAGGTTTCTTACTAATACCTCTTTTATTAGTATGTTTAACTTCCCATTTAAATGCTGAAACTGGAATCCAAAATGAATATATACCTAAAGTAATAATTGTAAAGAATAACCATTTAAAACATAATCCCCAAATACCTAGTGCTTTACCATCAAATTCTAATTCATCACCATCAATAATTGTATGACTAATACGCCAGTTAATTGCAAAAGCATAAGCACATGGTGCAAGTAATCCTAAACTTAATACTGTAAGTAGTAAAGAACATATACTAACTCCAATAAAACCTAATGTTGTACCAGTAAATTTAGATTCTTTTACTACTCCACCATTATTTTCATAATGTAAATGTTTAGTAACCCATTTATTCCAAGCAACAGGTACAAAGAATAAATAAATTCCTAAAGTAATAACTGATAATAAAATCCATAATAACATCTTACCTAGTAATTGAAAATAACCACCATCAAATGTTAATCTACGTCCATTAATAATTGTATGTTTATATTGCCATTTTAAAAGTAATATTTCTCCTAATGGTGCTAAAATACCTAAAGAAATCAAAGTAAGTAATATATTTAATAAATTCCAACCAATAAACCCAAGAACCCCTCCATCAAAGAAACTCTCTGGATAACCAGATTCATATTCAATAACTGGTTGAGCTGGTATTGGTTGAGCTAGTACAGGTACAGATTCCGGTTTAACTTCTTCTTTACGAACTGCTTCTTCCGAAATAACTTCTTGAACTTTTATTTTAGTATCATGTAATTCTTTTGGTTCTTCTTGTACCTCTTTACTAACTTCTTTAATCTCTTCTTTGATATCGTCTTTTAAATCATTAATTTTATTTACTTGTTCTTTAGATGCTTCTTTAACTTCTTTAATGGCATCTTTCTTCTCACTATTTATTTCTTTTAAAACATCTTTAACTAATTCATCTTTTAATTCTTTCTTTACTTCCTTTTTAACTTCTTTTAAATTAGTTTCTGTATTTTTCGTTTCTACTTTCTTCGTTTCTTTAACTGTATTTTTAGGTGCTCGTTTAGTACTTGTCCTAGCTTTTGGATTATTTTGTGATCTTTTAGTTACTTTATTCTTTGTTTCTTTTTTCTCTTCTGCCATAATATAACCTCCTATACTACTCTTTATTATCTATATCATAACACAAATAAAAACTATATAAAATATAAAAAAGAAACTATTTATTTATAGTTTCATTATATTTACCATAAGCTTTTTCATAGCTACCATAATAATTCTTAATAAATTGTTCTTTATATTCTAAGATATTATCATTTTTAATTGCTTCCCTTAATTCTTCTGTTAAATGAATTAAAAATCTTATATTATGAATAGAAAGTAAACGAGCTCCTAATGTTTCATTCGCCACAATTAAATGTCTAATATAAGCTTTACTATAACCCATCTTACATGTATAACAATCACAATTTTCAGTTAAAGGACTAAAATCATCTTTATATTTGGAATTTTTAACATTAATTTTACCATATTTAGTTAAAGCATGACCATGACGTGCCAGTCTTGTTGGTGAAACACAATCAAAGATATCTATTCCTCTAATAACTCCTTCAATAATATCAATTGGTTCTCCAACTCCCATTAAGTATCTTAATTTATCTTTTGGTAAGTAAGGAATGGAAAAATCAATTGCATCATACATCATCTTTTTATTTTCACCATCATTAGCTACTCCGCCAACTGAGTAACCATCAAAATCCATCGCTACCGTTTCCGTTGCTGATAACTTTCTTAAATCTTCATAAGCTCCACCTTGTACAATACCAAATAAACATTGATTAGGATTCTTATGTACTTTCTTACCTCTTTCTGCCCATCTAATTGTTCTTTTAACACTTTGTTCCATATATTCATGACTAGCAGAAGCTGGTGGACATTCATCAAAACTCATTGCAATATCACTATCTAATTTATTTTGTATTTCAATTGACTTCTCCGGAGTTAAAAATAAAGTGTCCCCATTTAAATGGTTCTTAAACTTAACCCCTTCTTCAGTAATATCTTTTGGTTTAGCTAAGCTAAATACTTGATAACCACCACTATCAGTTAAAATAGGACCATTCCATTTCATAAACTCATGTAATCCACCTGCCTGGTTAACAATATCTTCACCTGGTCTTAACCATAAATGATATGTATTACTTAATATAATTCCTGAATTAATTGCTTTTAATTCTTCTACTGATAAAGTCTTAACTGTTGCTTCCGTTCCAACTGGCATAAACATTGGTGTTTCAAATTCCCCATATTTAGTTATTATTTTTCCTAAGCGAGCTTTACTATTCTTTTCTTCTTTTAATAATTCGTACTTAATTTTCATAAAGTCCCTCCAAAACAATATCAATTATATCATAACAACACTTGCAATAAAATAATAAATCTGTATAATAAATAAAGTTAAAAAAAAGGGGGATTAAATATGTATATACCGGATACTATAGGCATCGAAAGGCAAAAGTTTTTTACTCGTGAACGTGAATTTAATAACTTTACTTCTCTAACCGAAGAAGATATAGCTCAAATTAAAGCCGATGCCACTGATTTTGTAAATCGTACTAAAAGTCATTATGAAACCCCATATTGGCAATCAACTTTATATGAAAGAGTCTTAGAATTTATTAATCATCAAAAAAGAAATTCTTACTACAATACTTTTGATAAAAAAGTTATCTTTCTAATTCTTGCTCTAGATCCTGATTTATTAATGTATAAAATCTATTTATCTAATGGTAACGATGATAAAGAATATAATAAAATGTTAAGTGTCGTCGGAATTAATGATAGTAAAATATTAAGATATGAAGAAATCTTCTTTAATCATTTTCTTAAAGATAAAACAATTATCAAAGGTGTTAAATTAAATCAAGTAGCATCTCTTATGTCTTATACCGAGTTTATTAAATCATTTAAATCAATAACTGATGAAAAATACGAATCTTTATGTGCCTTAGCTAAAAAATGGTTAGAAGAAAATATCTACGATGAATATAACACTACTCTATCAACGGCTATCTATAATATTATGGCTCAACATAAATTACTTGGTTTAAATTCTTTACAAGAACAATTTTGTTTCTTTATTTTACTTATCGATCCTAATTTAGAACTCTTAAAGATCTATGAAGAAGAATCACGTATTGATAATATCAAATCACGAATTAAAGAAAGATTCAGCTTTTATCATCATGACTTAATTAGAGTTGAAAAACTATACCATGAGAGATTTTGTCCTGATTTAGAAATAAGTCCATGGCAATTATAGGTGATTATATGCAAAAACAAGAAATAGAAATGATTAAAAAAGATTTAATAGCAACCAAAAAATTAATGTTACGTAATGCCGGTACTGAAGCCATTGATCCTTTTTTACAAAACATGTTAGGTTATAATAATTTTAATCAAAATAATAACTATGATTCACTATATACTAATGCCACTGAAGATATGCGTACTTATTATCAAGAATTTGATCACCCAAAAACATTCTTATCAATTGGGGCTTCTGGTGAACAAGTAGCTAACGCTATAAATAGTGGTGCTAAAATAATAGATGTCTATGATTCTAATTACTTATGTCGTTATGCTGTTTCCTTGCGTCTTGCTGCTATCAAAGCTTTAAGTAAAGATGAACTAATGGCTTTCTATGATACTTTTCATCCATATCTTTTTGCTAAAATAGCCGATTACCTAGATGAAGTAGCTTTAACTTACTGGGGCAATATCTATATGATGTTTAACCAAGATGCTCCATTAATTATTAAAAATACCTTATTTACTTATAAAAGATTAGATAAATCATTAATCTATCTTGCTAACCCTTACTTAGATGATACCAATTATGAAAAAATGAAAAATAAAATAACTTCTGCTAAAGTAAGTTTTATTCCCGCTGATTTATATAGTTTACCTTCTTATCTTGGCTCCCAAAAATATGATGCCATGACCTTTTCTAATATCTATGAATACTTAAATTATGGTATTGGTGTTAGTGATGAAAAAGCTCAAACATATCATGATTTCATCATGCATAAGATGTTACCTCATTTAAATAAAAATGGTTGTATGATGATATCTTATCTATATGCTTTTAATGCATCTTTAAAACAAGATTTTGATCAAATGTATCAAGAACATCCTGATAAAATAGTTCCCTCTGGAGCTATGACCTTCGATCAATATCCATATTATCTAGCAGGCTTAACTACCCAAAACTTATCTTATTCTAAATTATTAGATACTTTTGCTAAAGACCCAATAAAATTAGTTCCTACTGAACATATCGAGTTTGGTCAAAGTAAAGATATGTCTCATGATTTAGCATTATGTTTAAAAAAATGACACTTCATGTGTCATCTTTTTAATTTTAAAACTTCATCTTTTAATTTAATAATTAATAATCGACCTACTACTTTAATCATAAACCCTGTATATACTCCTGTTAAAAGATAATCTAAATTACAAAGTATTTGATAAGTAGGTAGATTAGGATACTTATCTAAATTAATAATTCTCTCTGTTCCTAAATCAATATCTCTTAAGATATTATCTTCATCCTGCTTATTATTCTCTCCAAATAAATCTAAATCATATAAGAAACTTACATCACAATGATTAAGACTATTATAAGCTCCAGTATCTGTACAAACATTAGTAGCTTGTAAGATATCTGGTGTATATAAGTAAGTTCTATCACTATATCGACTATTATTTTCTTCAGGTTTTAACTTATCTAAGGTAATATCATCTTGATGAGTTTTTTCTCGAGCGGAATAAAACTTACCTCCAGCTTCCCAGACATAGAATCCCCAATCTTCAATATCTTCATAACTAGTATTTTCTTGCAAATACTTATTAACTTGTTTAACAACACCACTTAAAGTTGATTTATTTCCATATATACCCACTTTTTTATAACCATGACTTATGCAAGATTTTCTAAAGACATCCATTAATGCATAATAATCATTTGCTTCAGTATATGCTTCAAAATCTAAAAATACTGGAATATCTTGTGCGTTATAAGTATGATTTTTTATTTCATCACTTAACTCACCATCTAATTTATCTAAATAAGTATTAATACGTGTTTCATATGTCTTAGCATCCATCTCTTTATCAATTAAGAAATATATACCTAATGATAAACTGTGATTTAAAGTTTCTTTTATTTGCGTTTTCGCACTAGATAAATATCCACTACCTCTTGCTACTTCCACAATAACAAAGTCCATATTTTCAGAAACTTCTCGCCAGTCAATTGTACTTTGAAAGTTTGATATATCAATTCCTCTAGCTATTTCATCAGTATTATTTTCTCTACTATTAGAATAACTATTCTTTAATTCCCGATTAAAAATATTAGGAATAAATAAAATATCTTTACTATCTGTTAATCCTTTATTATATTTCTTTAATTCATCAACACTTAAACCAGATTTTATAGCATAAGTAAGTACTTCATCTTTATCATTAATTAAAACAGGACTAGATAAGACAAAATTATTTGCTTTATTTAAATTATTATCTTCTATTATTTCCGCTAAATTAGTTGAAGAAGTAATATCTCCATCACTATCTTTAACCACATGATAAGTTCCTGGATATTCTATATCTTCTTTATCTTGAACCAAAAAGCAATCATAATCATTCAAATTATATACGTATTCATTACATAAAGTAAGTGTTGTATCACTACCATATATTCCAACATACATTTGTGATTCTTCTGCTTTATTTAGAAAAGAATCAATAATTGCTTCTTTCATCGGTTGATTTAATTTTTTATTATTAACTATTCCCTCTATATTTAAATAGATTGGAAAGTCTATCTTATATTTAGTCATTATCGCTTCAATAAAATCAAAATCATGATATATTTGATCTAATGATTTAGCTTTAGTATCTAAGACTAAACCAACGGAAATATCTTCATCAAGACATTTCTTTATTTTTGCTTCTAAATAAGAAACATCAAATAGTGGACTATTTTCAACATGAAGAACAACAAAGTCATCAGCAGTAACTTGTTTATTATATTTAACCGATATATCTTCATACCCCGCTTTGTTTTCCGCAAAACCATTTGCTTTCTTTTTTCCAAGTAAATTATCTATTCTTGCTCCTACTTTTAAAGCACCAATTAAGCTTCCCTCAACTAGTACTACTCGTTCGGCTGTTTTAAGGATGCCGTCTCTCCTCAATTTATAACGTAACGCATAGCGCACGTTATCCCTCCTTCTTAAAAAAATTTTACCTATTCTATATAAAAGATTTCATTTTGTCAAAAACATCTACAAATTAAAAAAATATTCAAAAAAGAATATTTATTTATTTTTAATAATATCATTTGTAATAAACATTGCATCCCCAAAACTAAAGAAACGATAATTATTTTGAATAGCTACTTTATAAGCATTTAAAATATACTCTCGACTAGCTAAAGCTGATACTAACATTACTAAAGTACTCTTTGGTAAATGGAAGTTAGTAATTAAGGCATCAATTGCTTTAAATTCATATCCGGGATATATAAAGATATCTGTATTACCTGATGTAGCAATAAATTTACCATCATTATTTGTCGCAATTGTTTCTAATGTTCTTGTACTAGTCGTTCCAACGGCAATAATTCTTCTTTCTTCTTCTTTAGCTTGATTTAAAATCTTAGCTGTCTCCTCATTCATTACATAAAATTCACTATGCATATGATGCTCTAAGATATTATCAACTTGTACCGGTCTAAAAGTTCCTAATCCTACATGTAAAGTTACATAAGTAATAATAATTCCTTTATCTTCTATTTTCTTAAGTAATTCTTTTGTAAAATGAAGTCCCGCCGTTGGTGCCGCTGCACTACCACTTACTTTAGCATATACTGTTTGATATCTATTTTTATCTTTTAACTTTTGATGAATATAAGGTGGAAGTGGCATTGTTCCTAACTTATCTAAGATTTCCATTAAAATACCTTTATATAATAATCTAACATGAGTAAGACCTTCATCATACTTTTCTGTTACTTCGGCCTTTAATAAACCATCACCAAAAGATATAATAGTTCCTACTTTTAATCTTTTAGCTGGTTTAGAAAGACATTCCCAAGTATCATCACCTAAATCTTTAAGTAATAATAATTCAATGGAAGCTTGAGTTTCTTCCTTAACGCCAATAAGTCTTGCTGGTATTACTTTAGTATCATTTAATACTAAAACATCTCCTTTTTTTAAATAATCAATTATATTACTAAAATGTTCATGAACTAATTCTCCATTATTTTTATTTAAAATTAATAACTTTGAACTATCTCTTTTTTCTAAAGGAGTTTGAGCAATTAACTCTTCTGGTAAGTCATAATCAAATTCATTAATATCCATAATTTCACTTCCAAACATACACCATTATACGCAAAAACTTAAGTAAAATAAAGAATAACTTTCGTTATTCTCTTATTTTATCTTATTAAATAATCCTGTACATAAGCTTAAAGCTAATATTACAGCATATATACCAATACTTAAATGTAAGGCATTAACACTTATGGCACATAAGATACCAAGTAATAAAGCATAGATAATACGTCCCATCTTCACTACTGGTGTAGCTTCACTAATAGTTCCAACAAAGACTAAGTTAAATAATAACCCACTTTGTAAAGTATTAACTAATACCGCATTAAATCCACTACTAGTTACTAAAGCAATAACCACACTAACTATGGCATAACTTAGTAAAGCAATGATTGGTATTTCTTTCTTATAATAACTATTAAAAAATAATATTACAAAACCTACTAAGACTAATAAAGTACTAGTAACCCCAATCTCTCCGGCAAAACTACCTAAGAATAAACTTTTAAAACCAGTACTAAATCCTTCAGCTATTTCATAATTATTAGCTACTCCTTTAATTCCCATTGCCATTAAGATAACATATAAAATACATTTAAATAAAGCAACTTGATTAATATTAATTTTATTATCAATAAACTTTAATAAAACATCTAATACAACAATTAATGGTACAGTAAGCCATAAATAATCTAAAGGTCCACATACTAAATAACATAAAGCATTAATATATGGTACTAAAGAATTAACTACATTATGATAATCATCATCTTTCTTAAGACCTATATAATAATATATTTCAAATACATAACTAAGTACTATAATAACAATTGGTATAACTAAGTATTGAAAAGATAAGAATAAAGAAATATAACCATGTTGGTAAACCATAATTCCATTCTTATAAAAACCATATATAATAAGTGGCACAATACTTAATATATATAATAAATTAATTCCTAGTACTTTATTTTTCTTTAACATATCCTTTTCCATTCTTATTTCTCCTTATTTAGTAAATTAATATTAGCTGGACATACATTATTACATAGTCCACATCTAATACATGAAGGATCCAACTTTTTATCTAAAGGATTAATATTAACTGGACATATTTCAACGCATTTGCCGCACTTAATACATTTAGAAGTCTTTATATCTTCATGATCTAAGACAAAGATTGTTTTAACATTATCATTAACTATTAAAGCTTTAACATTATCACATATAACTCGACGCATATAGTTATTTAAATAAACATCACGATTAGTTAAATCAATACTAACAGCCTCTTCTAAGATTCTTCCTAAACTAGTACCATAACGACATTTAACAACATATATCTTTTCTGTCCCATTTAAACATACTGTAATATATCTTTCACTAACAGGTAAACCATCTTTTAAAGCTGTATATATCTTATTTAATGCAAAAGCATCAAAGAATAATAATTCATTATATTTATATTCTTTAAAATATTTTTTAGCTAAACAAGGATTTGATGTATATGGAAATTCTTCATCAATTGTCTTAAAGATAATATTTGGATATTTAGAAATAACTTTTCTAGCTGCTTCAATATTATTTTCGTCATATTTATTAAGTAATAAATAAGCACTTAAATTAAAGATATTAGATATTACTTCTGTCACTTCTAAGATATTTTCTAATCTATCTTCTAACATATAATTATTATTAAATTGATATGGTTCTATATCCATTCCATTAATAATTATTACTTTATTTTTGCCTTTTAACTGATCAACTATTAATTTATTTTCATATTCAATTCCTAAATCAGATAAAATACTTAATATTTCATCTTTCTTTAGTTTACTTATATCATCAACTGTATCTTCAGAAATAATAGTTGAATCTTCACTATCATTTATAATTCTAATAAGACCTTTTTTAACTTCTGCTGTTCCTGAAACAGTTGCATAGGTTTTAATGCCGCTTTTACTTTCTTTTAATAATTGATTAATATATACTTCTTCACCATCACTAACATATACTTCATCATCACTCTTTGTATAGAAAGTAATTTCTTTAGGAACTATATATTCTTGTTTTTTAATATCAAGATTCTTTTCATCATTTTTAAATCTATAAGTAAGTTGCACACTAACCACCTATTCTTTCTCTTTATCCTTTTCATCTAAATAAGTTTTAAGTTCTAATGCAATATTATCTGGTAATATTTCTTCTAGTTCTTCTAATGAAGCCATTTTAATTTTTGTTAAACTACCAAATTTTTTAATTAGAGCTTTCTTTCTAGATGGACCAATCCCCTCAATGTCATCTAAAACACTACTAATACTACCTTTACTCCTTAGTGTTCTATGATAAGTAATCGTAAATCTATGTACTTCATCTTGCATTCTTGTTAGGTAATGAAATACATTACTCATTCTATCTATATTATACACACTAAAATCAGAAGAAATCAAGTCATTAGTTCTATGTTTATCATTCTTCTTTAATCCAACTACTTTTATATCTAAATGTAATAGTTGTAATATCTCTAAAGCCGCTCTAATTTGATTCTCTCCTCCATCGACTATAATTAAATCTGGTAAAGGACTTCTTTCTACTAAAGCTCTTTGATATCTTCGATATAATATTTCTTTCATAGTATTATAATCATCATTAACATCAACTGATACTTTGTATTTACGATATTCATTCTTCGCCGGTTTACCATCAATAAATACAACCATTCCTGATACGGCAAAACTACCAAATAAATTAGAGTTATCAAAGACATCAATTCGATTAATATAATCCATTCCAAGTAACTCGGCTAACTCTTCATTAGCTTTTAAAGTCCTTGCTTCATCTTTTTGAATCTCTTCAAACTTATTATTTAAATTCATCTTCGCATTATCATAAGCCATCTTAATTAGATCTTTTTTAATTCCCTTTTGTGGTACTATGACATTTGCATCAACCACACTACGAATATTATCAACATTTAAAGTATCTGGAATTAATAACTCTTTAGGTACTTCATTTTTCGTATAAAACTCCGCAATATAGTATTCTACATCATCTTCAATATCAATATTTATTGGTAATATCGTATTCTTATGATTTAATAACTTACCATTACGAATAAATAATATTTCAATGGATAAATACCCATTATCAACATAATAAGCAATAACATCACGATTAACAAAATCATGTAATTCAACCTTTTGTTTATCTAAAACAATATCAATATATTCTAATTCTTTCTTTAAATCTAAAGCCATTTCAAAGTTTAAAGTATCACTATAAGTTTTAATCTTATCCATAATCTTATTCTTTAAAACTTCATCATTACCTTTTAAGAATGATAAGATTTCTTCTTCCATCTCTTTAACTTTATCTTGATCAATATTCTTACTACAATATCCTAAACATTCCCCAATATGATAATAAAGACATAAATCCTTCTTATTACCTTCACATTTCTTTAAAGGATATAATCTATTAAGTAAATTAACTATCCTTCTTGCTGCATACGCATTTGGATAAGGCCCAAATAATTTCTTATTATCTTTTTTCTTAATATTTAAATATCTAGATACTTTAAGTCTTGGATAAGGATTACTAATATATTCAATATATGGATAACTCTTATCATCCATTAACATAATATTATATTTTGGTTTAAATTCTTTAATTAAATTAATTTCAATAATAAAAGCTTCTAATTCTGAACTAGCTACTAAATAAGTAAAATCATCTATTAAACTAACCATCTTCGCTGTCTTACCCGTATGTACGCGATTAAAATAAGAAGATAATCTTTTATGTAAATCTTTAGCTTTTCCAACATAAATAATTGTTCCGTTCTTATCTTTCATTTGATAAGAACCAGGTTTATGTGGTACTAAAGCTAACTTTTCTTTAAATCTCATCTTGGACCACCCTACTTTCTAAGTAGTTATATAATCCTAAACAACCTTCATATATTAAATTATAAGCTGTCTCAAAATCACCTGTATACCAAGGATCATCTATCATTCTTAAATTATCAGTATATTCTAAAATCAAATGAATTTTATTACTATTATCCTGCCCAAATATTCTAAGTAAATCATTTCTATTTCTTTCTTCCATCACAATAATTAAATCATATTTATCATAATCATCTTTCTTTATTTGGGTAGCAATATGTTTTTCTATTGTTATATCTTTTTCCTTTAATTTAGCTAAAGCAGGAGGATATATCGGATTACCTAACTCTTCCATACTAGTAGCTCTAGATACACAACTATATTTATATCTTTTATTATTTTTATATATTAAATCTTTAAAAATCATTTCCGCCATTGGACTACGACAAATATTACCATAACAAACAAAAACTATATTATACATATTTATCGCCTCCATCTAAATTATTATAACCGATTACTAACTATTTTAAAATATCTTTATCTTTTTAACTTAGTTCTTTCTTTTATCTCTTTAACCTTTAATTTACTTACCTTTTCTAATCTACTCTGTCTTATAAACAAAAATATATTTAAGATAATTAAATAATAAGCAATCCCAATTAAATAGTTCTTAAATAATAGTAAAATACCTAAATCTTTTTGTATCACTATATAGTCAATTAAACATAATACTATAATTGATAAATAATTAAATAAACCTTTATATATCTTAAAAATATCATTCTTTTCTAAAACATATATCGCATATAAAATAATTCCAAAACCAACAATCCCAAATATTACTTGATTAGCCATTTCACTATTAGGTATCGTCCCAAATAAATTAGGTAAAAAATAAATAACCACCACTAATAATATAAAACTATATACTGGATTTTTTCTAAATATATATTCCATCTTATCCCTCTTCTACTATCAAGTATAACATAAAATAAGATATATGTTATAATACCCATAGGTGACTAACCATGAAATTAATAAATGAATCCCTAGTCGAAGTTAAAAAATCAAAATTTATCGGCTTATATTATGAAGTACATAGTATTGAAGAAGTAAATACTATTTTAGATAATTTAAAAAAAGAACATAAGAAAGCTCGTCATATGCCTTATGCTTATAAAATCGGTAGTACAGCTAAAAAAACTGATGATAAAGAACCTACTAATACCGCTGGTTTACCTATTTATAACTTAATTGAAAGAAAAAACTTAGATAATTGTTTAATCGTTGTAATTAGATACTTTGGTGGTACTAAACTAGGTGCTGGTAATTTACTAAGAGCTTATGTTGAAGCTGCTAATAACACTATAAAAGACCTCTAAAGGTCTTTTTTAAATCATATACTTTTTATTTACTTGGAAATAGATTAGAGTACCTAAAGATATCAAAGCAACTATAATAACAATAATAATACTATCAACTGTATTTGGTAAAACATTCTTTCTCATATTAGTAAATCTAGCTACTATTTCTTTACCATTTTCAATTGTTCCAATATCATTTTCTTTATTTATAACAAAATCTTTATTATCTTTTTCACTTACTTCATATATAGTTCCATTAGGTATATTAATCGCTTTAATACTTTCGCCATCTTTAAGATTAAATGTTGCAACTCCATTCTTAAATTTCATTTCTCCATACTGTCCATTAATATTTCTATCACTTAATGTAACCGTAAATTTAAATGATTTATTTATATCTCCTGTTTCACCAATAACATTTTTACTAACTATTAAAGCACTATCATATACATCAACATCATCAGGAGCTAAATTACCTTCAGTATTAATAACCATAACCTCATTAACTTTAGCTCCTTCAATAGTACCATTTTCATTTTCTGTTTTAACATTATATCCTTTATTAGCTTCTTCAGTAACTTTATAAGTCGTACCAGTAGGAATACCTACTAATCTAATAGTATCTCCTGCTTTAAGATTAAATGAAACACTCTTAGTACTATCACCATTAACATCTAATTTTTGATACTCTGTACCACCATTTAATGTATATAATAACTTATTATCCATTGATTTATCCTTAGGTAGAGTAAACTCTACTTTAAACTTAAAATCTTTATCAGTTTTCTCTGCTTTATCTTCACTAAATAATTTCTTAGTAATCTGTAAATCTCCATAATTCTTATCCCAGTTAACTACTTTAACATCGATTTCATGGCCTAAAGCATTTCTTACAGTACCATAAATTCTATTACCATCTTGTTTCAATCCGGCAATATTAGAAACATATGAAACAGCGTATGCATCATGATCTTCTTCAATAATGTCAATATTTAAATTTTGATCAAGTCTAGAGACTTCTGAACTTTCAAGACAAACATCCCATCTTTTGCTATCATTAAATTGCGTAATTTCAGTACTTTTCTTTGATAGAGTTATATTTTCATAAACGTGATCACCCTTTAAATATTCTACATACTCATCACCATATTTTTCTTCTAACTCAGATTCATATTCATCATAATACCCATAATAATAATCATTATATGTATTCCTTAGATATTTATCATATTGTTTAAACTCATAGCTTTCTAAATATTCCTCTAATGTAGAATAACTACATCCTGTATACCAACTATTACCATCACAAAACGCATCAAACTGTTCATCATATTCATCGATAATGTATTCCTCATATTTATCCGTATAAACATTATAATAATCTTCATGTTCACTTTTTAAGTATTCTTGATATGAATCTGCTTCTTTTTGCTGAACACAAAAGTCATCAAGTGATAAGTAACCATAAGTACCATTAGTTAAATCAGTAGGCCAATAATAACCTTCAAGACTAGCAGCTACTTTTAGGTTCACTTCCCATTCATCTAGATTAGGTGGATAAACTTCTTTTGTAATTTTTAAACTACTTTGTGTACCATAATAACTACTACTTGTTACAGGTTTTAAACAACCCAAAGTTGGTAACTCACTTTTATTCAAAGAGGTAGGATTTTCATGCTTTATTTCTATGTTAACAGAATTGCTTTCCCCATTTCTTGTAAATGTTACACCGACATAATAATATGAAAAAGACACTTTTAATTTATTTTCTTCGTCAGAATCTTTAGATATTTTTATATATATAGGGGCAATCGTATCGACATTGCTTTCAGACATTTCCGATTCATATAAAATATAATTGCCTTGCTGAATCTCTTTTATATTTAACATACCAGAATCATCAGTTGACATTTGGGTAGCTGAAGCTTGAGATTCAGATTTTGATTCATATAAATAAGCACCATCTGAAAACTTGAAATTGACAAAATCTAAATCTGTATCATCGTCTTCATATTTTGCCATTTTAAACCCAACATCCGAAAGATCTTCAGTACTATTTCCGCCCAATTCGGTATGAATACTTAAATCAATTGTTGATTCACCTTCTTTTAAATCAAATTCCAAGGAGGTATCATTCGCATTAATTTTTACCGCAGCCGTTAAAATAACAAAACACATAATAAAGAATAAAACACTAGCAATTATTATTTTTCTATTATCATACCAGAATAATTTTTTATTCATTTTTTAACTTCCCTTCTTTACTAATTAATAAACCTAACATGATAAATAATAATGGCGCTGTCATATATGTATTTAAATTAAAGAAATCTTGCATTAAATAACATAATACTCCACTACCAATAGCTATATAAAAATAATTAATATTTCGCTTATTTATCCATTTAATTAAACAACTCAACAAGAACAAAATATAACTTAATGCTCCAAACACACCAATATTAATTAAATAACCTAAATAAGCATTATGAGCATTATCTACATAGTTAGTAATTCTCGTGTTAAGACTATACCACTTAATATGATATCTTCTACTAGTAGAACCAGGTCCAGTCCCTAACCAAGGATGTTCTAAAAACAAATCTATACCTTGATTCCAAATCAACCCTCTACCAGTACCAAATTCATCACTCATTCTTCCATGAAGTACTTCAGATATTTCATGAATTGTCGTATTATTACCTTTATAAAAGAAAATACCTACACCAACAATTAATATTAAAATAAAAACCCCAATACCAGCTTTTATGGCCTTTTTATTATCTTTAAATAATAATGGAATAGTAAGTAAAACGCATCCAGATAAAGCTAATAGTCCTGATGAAACACGACTAATTAAACTAATAGTAAGACCTAGTAATGTGGGAAATAACAAAAATCTATCAACTTTATTATCTGACTTTAAAGAAAATATAAATAAAATTGGTAAAACTAAGCATAAATAAGCAGATAGAAAATCAATATTACCTATTGTTCCTAAGAAAGATTTACTATAAGTGTAATAACTTAAATTATTAGGAAATAACCATAAAACATTAAAATCTAATATCTGTAAGAAAGCAACAATACTACATAATCCTACACCAATACCCATCGCCCACATAAATATTCTTTTAGGCTTAGTAAATAAAGATATTCCTAAAAAGATTAATACATATAATAAAGTTGTCAAAAATCCTTCATACCTACCTATTTTAAAAAAGACATCTGGTTTATAAGGTGAAAGTAAAGTTGAAATAAAAGATATAATTAAAAATATAAAAATAAATACATAAGACATATTAATTTTAAATTGCAGCTTTTTCTTATGTATTCTTTCTAAAATAAATAAAATAATTAAAGAAAATAACCAAATAGTAGTCGTAATCATAAAGAAAAATAGTTTAACTTTATCAATATCATAATAACCATTAACACCAATAACTAATGGAAAGAAAAGTAACATAATAAATACATATATATCCGTAACTACTTCCGTATTAATTACATCTAATAATGCTTTTTTCTTATTCTTTACTTTCTTCATAATAGATCTACTACCTTCTACTATTAAAAGTATACCCCCCCCGAACATATTTTGTCAATTGTTAACAACATCAGAATTTGACGCCTCAAACCCCTTCATGCTACAATTTTAATGATTAAGGGGGTTATAAAATGAGTGAAATAAATAGTGCTATTGCTATAGAATTAGAAGAAATCCGTCCATTTTTAAAAGGTAATGAACGTTTAATTGAATTATTTCAAACTTTACCTACCCCAACTATCGAAGTTTATAATTTAACATCAGAAATATATGCCAATCGTTGTTACGATGAAATAAATGCCCAAGATAAAATAATTCCTCATGGATTTTATAATATCTTAGAGCGTAATATTAGATTAAATGGTTTAATTCCTACTTTAAAAAAATATGAACGTGAAGTAAGTTTAATTGCGGAAACCATGAAAATGAAAGTCTCTGATTTAAAACTAATTATCAAAGACCTTCGTGAACCTAAAGTTGAAAATATCTTAGAACATAATCGTCGTTTAGAATCTCAAGCTAAATTAAAAGAAATAATTAGAAAATTTACTTCTAAATATAAAGAAAATTATCTTAAAAAAATTATCGCTGAACGTCAAGAAGCATTAAAACTATATATTACTTATAATCATAAAGTAAAACCAATGTTACCAGTAAAAGACTTTATAAGTAGTGTTAAAACAAGTGCTTTAAGTAAAGAATTAATTAAATCATATATTAATAAAAAACTAGGTATTAAAATATCTGATAGTACAATTGAAGACTTAATTAAAGCTTCATTTGATCCGAATTACATTGAACTAATTATTAATATCTTAAATATCAAATATGAAGCTCCTGAAGCATTAGATTACTTCCAATCGAACCGTAATGGTAACCGTTTAAAAAACAATTATGAACGTAAATTAAATAAACAAACTGAAACACGTACTCCTGAAGAAAAAGAAGCTTTACTAAAAATAATTAGGTATCGTACGATTGCCAAAAGAACGCAAACTAATGAAGAAAGTCCTGAATTTAATCAATTAAAAATGATTGTTAAAGCTGGCGACTTATATTTAAGTGATGAAATAAGTTCTGTCATGAGTAAATGTGATAACTGTACCGTTACCTTAGAAGATGGTAAATTTGTTTTCCATATTCCTCGTGTCTTAACTAAAGAAGAACGTTCTGCTTGTCAAAAATATATAAAATTCTTAAAAGACATTAAAGGTATTCATAATATTATTCATGAAGAATATAATCATCAAAATAAAACTTTCCAATTACTTGCTGATAATGATACGGAATATGCAACTATACCAGAACAAAACTATACAATCGATATAACGCCATGGTATAAAAGTGATAAAATTATTCGTTTACTAAGTAAAATTAACTTACGTAAAATCTTAGAATTATCTAATAATGAATTTAATATCTTAAAAGATTTATTACTAAATAAAGGTTTATTATGGGCTTATTTATGTGATAATATTGAACTAAAAAATCTAGCTATTATTATCAATAACTTTGAATATATCGTTAAATCTTGTGAAATTGATAAATTAACTAGTGAAAACTTAAATGAAATAACTAAAAAAGCTTATCTATATGGATATGCTGATGAAGTCTTAATTGGTTTAATTGGGATAGATAATGTTGCTAAAATAATTAATTATAATCAATTTACTGGTGTTGCTGTTACTGATGAAGTCATTAAAAAAAGATTAAATAAAGTAACTGATTTAGCTGTTCGTAGTGAGCGTTATCCATTTAGTAGTTTACCATTTGATTGTAGTGTTAAATTAGGTGGTTATACGTTATCTCGTTACTTAAATAATGATCCATCTGTCTTTACAAGTGGTATTGATACTAAGACTTGTTTCTTCGTATCTGTAAACGAAAACGACTTCTTCTTCTATAGTTTAATTCATAAAGATGGTTATATTATTAAAATAACTAATGCTGAAGGCGAATTAGTTGCTCGTGCATCATGTTTTAGAAAAAATAATGTCTTAATGATTAATGGTATTAGATGTAAAAATAATAAAGTAGTTCCTGATAATCAAGAAGAACTACAAGAAATGATTAAACTAGTTGATTTAATTAAATTAATGGCGCAAAAAATGATTAATATGACTAAAGATGATGAATGTCCTATCGACTTCGTTGTTTGTAATCGTGCTGGTATCTTAGAAAATGCCGTCTTTGAAAACCAATTTGAAAAATTAAATCCAATTCTTTTTAATGAACCTATTAATGTCTATTCTGATGAATGGCAGAAATTCGTTCATTTATACGATAATGAAGAAGAACAAATGCTTCAAGAAGTACCTCATAATCCAAGTCATAGTTTTACTACTGACTTCGGTGATCACTACCCTGCTTTATTAATCGCTTCTCGTGATTATCGTGGCTTACTAAGTCCAAGAGATATTTCAATCGCTGATCAGTCAGAAACTTATCGTCGTCCAAGAGCGATACCTCAAGTATATATGCGTGATGAAATTACTGATGACATCTTAGCTAAAATCAATCGTATCCGTGCCTTAGCATGTTTCGTTGGTGATAAGAAAAAAATTGAAGAAAAAAGACACAATTTCCGTTTAATCAATAACATTGATAATATTGATAGTATCGTCTTAGGTGATGATTGGGTTATTATCTATTATCTTGATAAATCATTTACGCCTTCCTATGCTAATCCAAGTAAAACATCAACAATGGAAGCTGCTAAATACATTAATGAACATAAAGCCAAAGAAAGTGGTGTTAAATTATATTACATCCCACGTAACAAAGACATAAAAAGTTAGAAAATTAATTCTAACTTTTTTTATTTAAACAAATTATCGATTGTCTCTTTATCTACTAAACCAATACTTTTATTAAGCAGTTTACCATCACGATAAGCCATTAATGTTGGTACACTCATAATGCCAAAAATCATCGTTAAATCACCAAATTCATCAACATCAACTTGTAAGACATTAACATCACTACTATATTCTTCTAATATTGGTTCAAGCATACGACAAGGACCACACCAGCTAGCTGAAAAATCAACTAACCAATCCCCTTTTTTAATTACTTCTTCATAATTATCATTACTCGTTAGTTTCTTTAACATTTTCTTCCTCCAAAGTATTTGCTATTTTACCACTATCAATTAGTATTTGTAAATTTTCTTTAGATATAATTTCATATTTAAGTAAAACATCAATCGCTCGTTTATTAAATTCATCTTTATCTTGTTGATCTTCATATTCTTTAGCTAAAGAAGTAATTTCATCTAAGGAACTTAAAGTATCACCAAATGTCGTATTTAAAACTGGAATATTAACAATATCATCCATTAAAGATTCAGGTAAATTTATATTATTAAAATTACAAGCAAATTTAACACCAAATGAAACAAAATATAAAATAATAATTGATTCAATAAAACCAACAACCGCTCCTAGTATTTTATTAGGTAAACCAAATAATAATATTAAAGATAATAATCGATCTACTAAACCCGTTATTTTACATACAACTTTAATTACAATCATAATTAAAGTAAATAATAGTAAGAAAGCTACTAATTCATAGACAATAACATTTAAAATAGCTATTCCTTTAAATGCTCCACTAAAATTAAAAAATGGTAAATGCGTATATAAGAATACTGATATCGGATTTTTAAATAAATAAGCTCCAATAAAAGCTACTACTGTTCCTAAAAACCTAACACTACTTTCTAAAAATCCCTTTTTATAACCAGAATATATTCCCGCTCCAAGTAAAACTAATAAAATAACATTAATGATAATACTGCCTATATTATTAAAAACTAAAGCTAACATTTTATCATCCTTCCTATTTTAATTATAGTATATTATTAATGAATTTAAAAGCAAAATATGTTAAGATATCTATGAGGTGTCCATATGAAATTTGATAAACCAAAACAAGTAACAATCGTCTTTAAAGTTAGTGATAATATAAAAGAAATGATGATAAAACATTATGAAGATATGAAATGTGAAAAAACTCCACCCTACGCTATTTTTCAAGTAAGAGATATCGATTGTGTTACAACTTTATATGAATCAGGTAAAGTTATGTTTCAAGGTATAGGTGCTGATATTGAAGCTAGTTATTGGACTGAACAAGAACGTGTTTTAAATAATCGTCTTATTAATACTGAAGGTAAACAAACAGAACCAAAAAAAGAAGAAAAGAAAGTATTTATTAATGTCTCAAGTATTGGTTCTGATGAAGTTGGTACTGGTGATTACTTTGGTCCATTAGTTGTTACAGCTTCATATGTATCTAAAGAAAATATTGCTTTCATGCAAGAATTAGGAGTTCGTGATTCTAAAAAAGTAACTGATGAAAAAATAATTAAAATCGCTCCAGAATTAATTAAAAAGATTCCTCATACAACTATTATTTTATCTAATAAAGAATATAATGATTTACAAAAGAAACATATCAATATGAATAATATAAAAGCCATCTTACATAATAAATGTTTATTAAGTATGACCGAAAAAGAACCATCCTATGAAAAAATTGTTGTCGATCAATTTGAAAGCCCTCAAAGCTATTTTACTCATTTAAAAGATGTTAAAGACAAAGTAACTAAGATTACTTTCTTAACCCAAGCTGAAGATCAATGTATGTCTGTTGCTGCATCCTCCATCATCAGCCGTTACATCTTCTTAAAAGAAATGAAAGAACTAAGTAAACGATTTAATATTGAAATTCCTTTCGGTGCTGCCCCTATCGTTGATGAAGTAGGTGCTACCCTAGTTAAAAAACATGGTGAAGACATTCTTTATGAAATAGCTAAATTAAATTTTAAAAATACCGAACGTATTTTAGACATTGTAAAAGCAAGATAAATTATATCTTGCTTTTTATCTTATAGGAAAGTTCTTAAAAACATTGAAAATATATTGACGAACACTAGTTCGTTATTGTATAATTATCTTACAGGGAAGATGGTTATGATTATCAATAAAGCTTATAAATTTAGATTGTATCCTAGTGACAAACAAAAAGAGTTAATTAATAAAACTCTTGGTTGTACTAGATTTATATATAACTGTATGTTAGATAAGAAAAACAATAATATTTATTTATCTAATTTTGATTTAATTAAACAGATTCCGGCTTTAACTATTACCTACCCATTTTTAAAGGAAGTGGATAGTTGTGCATTAAGATGTTCTTTGTTTGATTTGGATAATGGTTTTCAAAGATATTTTACTAAGAAAGGTGGATATCCTAAATTTAAAGCTAAAGGGGTAAAAGATAGTTATCGTACTAATTATATAAAAAATAAATATAAAGATAAAACATATGAGAATATAAAATTAGATTTAGTAAATAAAGAAATAACTTTGCCTAAACTAAAAGAAGTAAAAATAAGAGGTTATAGAAACTTAAATAAAATAAATGGAAGAATATTAAATGCTACTATATCTAAAGTGGCAAACAAATACTATGTATCAGTATGTGTTGAAGAGTTTTTAGATATAAAAGATATTATCCCTTCAAGTGTAGTCGGAATAGATGTAGGTATAAAAAGTTTAGTAACTACAAGTGATGGTATTTCTTATGGTAATCCAAATTATTTAAATAGATATGAAAGAAGAATAAAAAGACTACAAAGAGATTTATCAAGAAAAATAAAAGGAAGTAATAACTACTATAAAACAAAAATCAAATTAGCAGAAATATATAGAAAATTAAAAAACGCTCGTATTAAAACTAATGAAGAAATCGTAAGTAAAATCACAAAAGATTATGACATTATAATAAGTGAAGATTTAAGTATTACAAAAATGATCGAAGAATCCAAAAAATATCTAAGAAAATCTATAACTAATTCTACAATGGGAGACATTATAAATAGACTCAAGTATAAATGTAAATGGCTCGGTAAGAAATTCTATCAAGTAAATAGATATTATGCCAGTAGTCAGATATGTTCAAGATGTAATCATAAAGAAGTAGAGATGAAAAACTTAAGTAAAAGAAAATATAAATGTAAAAATTGTGGATTAGAAATAGATAGAGATATAAATGCGAGTATAAATATAATGATTGAAGGATTGTTTAAGAGTTATCAAATAAGTTAAGGAATAAAAGAAAAATTAAAAAGAAATAAAAGTATTGTACGGTGGCGACCATCGGAAGTTAGGCTTGTGGAGGAGGAGACTCCAATGAAGCAAGAAAAAGAAATCGTGAGGTTTCTTAATGTAAAATATAATAATTTTAATTATTTATTTTACTTTTGTTCTCTACCCATTTGCATTATTATTAACTGTAAAGCTAACTTACTATTAATCTTCCCTCTTTTAATCTTATAATCAAAATCACTAATTAATAATAAATAACCTTCTAAATCATCTTTAGCAAAAGATTTCGCATAACCAATAACTTTATCTAATTGAAAATCATAACTAAATCCTAAAACCCTCATCATTTCTGGTCGTCCCTTACTCATTAACATCTTAACTAATAAAGTATTTCTTATTTCTTTAGCTAACATTGATATTAAAATAAGTGGTTCTTCTTTTTGTAACATTAAATCATCAAAAATTCGTAAAGCATCTTTTGTTTTTCTATTCATAACTGTTTCAATAAACTTAAAATTATTATCTTCTAAATTACGACTAACGATATTAACAACATCATCATATTTTATATCTTTTTTATCTTGATAATATAATTTAATTTTATCTAATTCATTCATAATTAAATCATAATTATTTAAACTATTATTAATTATATAATATAAAGTATCACTATCTATAGTATATCCTTCTTTTTTAAGTAAATCACTAACTTTAACAAACATCTCTTTAGGTTTTAAATCTGGTATTTCAATTAATTTATAACGTTCTTTAATTATCTTAACTATTTTCTTTTTTGTATCTACTTTACCATTAATAGTAAAGATTAATATAGTATTCGGATTTACCGCATCTAAATACTTAACTAAACGATTATCTTTCTTAGAAGTACTCCCCTCTTCACTACTACTTTTTTTATTAGCTCCAAATACATTAGCATTTTTAACTACCATATATTTAACATCATCAAATAAAGAGAAGTATGAAGCTTCTTCTAAGATATCATCTAATAAAACATTATTTAAATCAAATGTTGTATAAGGATTATCTTTAACTATCTTTTTAATTTCTTCATCAATTAAATGAATACTATTAGAACTAATTAAATAGACATTATTCATAATGTTTCACCAATTTAATTATATCACAAAAAGAAAGAAGAAACCTCTTCTTTCAATTTATCTTAATCATCAGCTGATGTTACTATATTTTATGTTTTATTAATTATTAAGGTTCATATATTTTTCTTTTAAAACCCTTTTTATTAATTATAAACTCAATTGTTCCAACATCTTGCGTATTTAAATAATTAATCTTTAACTTTTCTAAATTATCAATTGTTTCTTTAGACGGATGATTAAACCGATTATTCCTTCCACTACTTATAATAGCTATTTTAGGTTTTACTTCTTTTAAATAATTATAACTACTACTCGTCTTACTTCCATGATGTGATAATTTAACAATTGGAGTATTACTTAAATCATACTTCTTGATTACATCTTCTTCTGCTTCTTTAGTTGCATCTCCAAATGAAATAATTTTAGTTTGATATATTTGCATATAACTTAATAAACTATTACCATTTTCATCATCATAATCTTTATAATTTAAAAAATTTAATTTCATTCTTTGCGGTTCATAATTACATTGTTTAATTTTACTAACAGCTAACTTCTCATAATTACTTAAATCTCCTTCATTTATTTTTAAACAATCAATATCAATTTCACTCAAAATATTTAATACTTCTTTAGCATGGTCGGCATCCCCATGTGACAGAATTGTTTCGTCAATCTTTTTAATACCTAAAGCCTTCATTAAAGTAATAACATTATCACTTACCATATATTCACTTTGTTTCTTCATCCATTCTTCTTTACTAAAACTAACTACTCCTCCAGTATCAATAAGGATTACATCCTGCCGATGAGGACTTATTATTAAACTAGAATCTCCCTGTCCAATATCTAAAAAATAGATATAACCATTACTATCCAAGTAAGGAACTAACATATCAATTAATACAATTAAGAATAATAAACTAAAAAGATAATATTTTTTCTTTTTAACTATCAGTAACAAAATTCCATAAAAGATTATTATTTCTAAAAGATTAAAAGATAAATAAATATTTAGAACATCTACTTGTTTTAGTAAACTACTACTCCATTCTAATAAATTTATTGAAGCCTTAAATATATTAACCATAAATGGTAGAATAAAACTTAATAAAGAAAGTGGATATACTATCATACTTACATACGGTATATAAAATAAATTATATATAATTGATAAAACATTTACTTCATAGAAATTACTTAAAGAAATTGGTAAAGTAAATAAGAAAGCTACTAAACTAAGTTTTAATGCTTCGATTATCTTCTTATCGCTTTTAATAAATTCACTACTTACAAGTAAACCACCAACACTAACTACAGAATAGATAAATCCCACGTCATAGATAATTCGATAGTTAAAGAAAACTATCAAAGCAATGGTTAAAAACAATACTTTTATTGAACTTATTTCTAACTTAAATAACTTATTTATTGTATTAATCGTTAAAAAGACAATACATCGCAAAATCGATGAAGGAAAACCAACTAAAAAGCCATAACCAAATAAGATTAAAATCACTATTAAATACCTAACTTTTTCTTTAAATTTCTTAAATATTTTCAGTAATATAGCACTAAATAAACCAATATGCATACCAGATAAAGCAAATAAGTGGGTAATTCCAATCTTTTGATAATTAGTATAATTATCTTCTAATATCATATCTTTATCGCCTAAGATAAAAGCTTTCATATATCCAGTTTGATCAGTTCTTTCTATTTTTTGATTCACCCAGTTTTTAATCTTCCAAAATCCATTACCAGAACTTACTATATCTATTTTAGAAATTGTTAAAGTATAATAAATATCCTTATGATTCAAATACTCTTTATAATTAAAAGCATAAGGTATTGTATTATTAATTGGTTCTTTTAATGTTCCTTCTACTCTTACTTTAATTCCATACTTAATCTCTTCTTTTAACTTATCTAATTCATCCTTATTATCAATATAATAATTACCTACTAAGTCTTCATCACCTTTTAAATCTAAAGACAATTTATTACCATCAAACTTATAATCCGTAATCATCATAACAAACTCTGTTTGTTCTATTTTATAAATTGATTGATGTTTAAATAAGTAATTAGTAATCCCTAAATATAAAATGATACTAATTAATAAAACAACATAAAATATTCTAGACTGTAATACTATCTTTAATTTTTGCGTATAAAGCGTCTCCTATACCAGAAACATTCTTTATTTCTTCAATACTTTTAAATAATCCTTTAGTTGTACGATATTCAATAATTGCTTTAGCTTTCGCTTCCCCAATTCCGGAAACACTCATTAATTCATTTAAACTAGCTGTATTAATATTAACTTTATTATTACTAGGTGTTGTATTAGGCGTTTCTTTTTCTTGCTCTGAATCGGTACTACTAGAATTATTTGCATCACTTGAATTATTATTACTCTGGTTAGAATTACTATCAGTTACCACAACAGTTGCTGAAGCACAATCTTTAATATCTTCTGTAGGTGCATTACATTCTTTTTCACTAGTGATGTCCATATTCTTAATTTCAGTTGTTGTAAAAATATTAATTACCATTTCATTAGTAACTTTCTTACTTAGATTAAGATATTTTGTCGAAGCATTACTTTTTAAACCACCAGCCATTTTAATAACATCATTAATTATCATCTCCTTACTTACTTCATAAACTCCTGGTTTTTTAACTGCTCCTTTAATATCAACATAATACTTAGTATCTACAGTATCTGATGTTTCTGGTAGATTAACTTCTTCTTTAGTTTCCTTTAAAGCGACATCACTAGTTTCATTCACCTCCTCTTCCTTTTTGGGTAACTTAATATCAAATACTAAAATAGCTATAATAGCCACGGCTAAAATAACGATAATAATACTTAATATTGTACTTAGATATTCATCTAAAAATTCTTTCATAAAATTACTCCTTTCACTATATATATTCTGCATAACTACCCCAATTTCCTTCTTTTTCTTTAAAACTTTTTTTAAAACATTAAAAAAAGTATCTAATTTGATACTTTCTTTACATCGCCTTTATTTTATTTTTAATTTTATACTCTTTATTCTCATAGTTAACTCTTTGGACGATAAACAAAGAAACTAATAAAGCTAGATTATAAGAACCACCATAACTTAAGAATGGTAATGGTACTCCCGTAAGTGGAATAAGTCCTAATACACCAAGTAAATTAATTAAAATATGAGCAAGCATATAAACAAATACACCATATACTAAAATACTATCCCTAATTGTTCCAGTTTCTTTAGCAATATTAAGTAAAATAAATAACATTATAAAATAACCAACCACAACTAAAATACCGGCAATAAGACCTAACTCTTCACATATTATAGGAAAGATAAAGTCAGTATGGGCTTCAGGTAAATATAAAAATTTCTGGGTTGAATCACCTAAACCAACTCCAAATAAACCACCATTATGAATAGCTATATAACCATTACATACTTGATATCCTGAATCATCAGTATATCTTTGACATGGATTAGTAAAATTAATAAGACGACTAACTTGATATGATTGTAAGAAATTCTTTCCCATTGCCATTAATACAAAAGCAAATAAAATAACTCCTACAATTCCTAATTTAATCAGTGATCTTTTTTGTTTCTTGCCAAATGGTAAAGAAAAAAAGATACAAGCGGTAATAATGGCAATAATACAAGCCCCACCAAAATCAGGTTGTAAAGCTACTAAACCAAACATAATCACCGCTAAAATAATTGGATATAATAAATCAAACATCACTATTCTCTTACGTGAAGATAGTTTATGAAAATAAACTGCTAAATAAACAATTAAAACAATTTTAGCAAACTCAATTGGTTGAAAATTAAATTTACCTAAGTCATACCAGCTCTGTGCTCCACCAGCTACTTTACCAGCAGCAAAGATAAATACTAACAAGAAAATAACGCCATACATCGCCATTTTACTAATATAACGATAGTACTTAGTTGGAATTATCAAAACAAAAAAACCTACTACATAACCAAGAATTGTCCATACTAATTGACGAACAAAAAAATGATTTGGAGCATAATCATAACGTAAAACAGCTGTCACATTGGAAGCTGAAAATATCATTAATAAGCCAAAGGCAGAATAAATAATCATTAAGATAAGTAATGGATAATTTATATTAGCTAATATCTTTTTCATACCTTCACTCCTATAATAATTCTAACATATAATATATAAGTTAAAAAGTTAATTGAAAAAATTGAACATTTTTATTGTCAAAATTATACACAAATTAATAAACTATATTAGATACATAAAGGAGGTTATTGTATGTATTATTATGGAAATAATGGTTACTATGGTAACTATACTGCAGCTCCAGGATGTGGCTCTTATGTTGGATATACTCAAGGTAGTGGCATCGGTGCTGCCATCTGGATTGTTTTATTTATTCTTTTAGTCATCATCATTGGTGCTGGATGGAATTGGAATAATAACTAAAAAGGGTTCTAAAATCCTTTTTTAATTTGTCTTTTTCCCTATTTTTTGGTAAAATGTATGTCGTTGGTGATATATATGAGTAAACTACCTAATAATTTGCCTAATATTAAAATATTAGATGAGAAAGATAAAACTTTAAGAATGAAAAGTAAAGAAGTTACTTTTCCTTTAACTAAACAAGAATTAAAAGATATTAATGATATGATGGATTATCTAGAAATGTCCCAAATTGAAGAAACTCGTGAAAAATATGATTTACGTGCTGGTTGGGGTTTATCTTATATTCAAATTGGTGTTCCTAAAAAAATATTTGTAATGGTTCATGAATATGAAGAAGGTAAATTTAAAAGATATGTGGTTATCAATCCTAAAATTAAAAGTATGAGTGAAGAAATGGTTTATATTGCAGAAGGCGAAGGTTGTTTAAGTGTTAATCGTCCTGTTGAAGGTATTGTTCCAAGACATGCTCGTATGACTATTGAATATTATGATGAACACGGTAATAAACAAGAACTACGTGTTAGAGAAGAACTAGCTGTTGGTTTCCAACATGAATTAGATCACCTAGATGGTATCTTATTTACTGATCGTATTGATCCTAAAAATCCATTTAAAAATCAAAATAGATATCGTTCTATTTAAGTCTCTTAGAGACTTTTTTTAATGAAAAAAACTAGATTACTCTAGTTTTCATTACTTATCTTATCCAAAACAGCATTAATAAGTTTTCTAACCTTATCATCACTATATTTCTTAGCTAGTTCAACTGCTTCATTAATTGCCACTATATTAGGTGTATCATCTTCATAAAGTATTTCAAAGATTCCCATTCTTAAAATAGCCGCCCCTGTTTTATCAATTCTTTTAATTGTCCAATCTTTCATATGAGCATTAGCTATTTCATCTATTTGATCTTCATGTGTAATAACCCCATATACTAAATTTCTGACAAACTCATTATCTACCTCTAAGTTTTCATCTATTAATTCTTCGATATTATAATCTAACTTTTGATTTTTTAATATATCAGCTTGGTATAAAATAACCATTGCTATTTCTCTTAATTCACTTCTTGTCTTCCCCATAACTAGCACACCTCTAAAAAGCATTATAACACACTTTTAATTCTTTTTTAATTACTATTTTCAATTTCTTCCAGTAATCTTTTTACTAAATTTGGTTTACTAAATTTAATTAAACCTTTCGTAATATCATAAAACTTATTTAATTTATTTAAAGTATCACTATCATTAGCATATTTCTTTAAATCTTCCCTATTTAATTTCTTTTTTAAATAAAATGGTTTTAACTCTTTATCTAATGGATTAAACCCATCAATCTTAACGCGATACCAACTACCTAAGCCTTCTACGTATTCATAAATCATACCTGGTATTTCATAATTACTATAATATCTTTCTAAAGTATGTAAATAAACTAAATCATATTCCATTAAATCACTATTTTTATCTTTTCTTGTATCTTTTAAAATAAGATCTTTAAAATTATTAGTTTCTATTACTACTACTTCATTATCTTTTTTAAATACTTTAATAATAACTCTTTCTTCTTTAATTATTTTATCTTTAAGTAAGACCGCATAGACATTAAAATGCATAATATCTGTTAAACCATAAAAGTAATCTTCTTGATACATTATTTCTTACTAGTCTCCTTTAATTCATATAGTAAGTTAATAGCTTCCATAGGTGTTATTTTAAGTGGATCAATTTCATCTAATTTTTCCATTACTTCTTTACTACTATCTGGTTCATCAAAATCAAAAGCTACTTGTTCTGTATTACGTTTAGGTATACCTTCATCATGCTTTTCATAGTAATTTAAAACATTCTCTGCTCTTTCTAAAATCTTTGTTGGCATTCCAGCTAATTTAGCTACATGAATACCATAACTCTTATCTATTGCTCCCGGACTTACTTTATGTAAGAAAGTAACATTTCCATCTTTTAAATAAGCTTCAACATGTACATTTTTAATCCCCTTTATTTCTTCTAAAGCTGTAAGTTCATGATAATGCGTACTAAATAAAGTTTTACAACCAATTTCATTATTAACATATTCTAAGATTGCTTGGGCTAAACTCATTCCATCATAAGTAGCTGTTCCACGACCTAATTCATCAAATAAGATTAATGAATCCTTAGTTGCATTAACAATCGCATTACGAGCTTCTTTCATTTCTACCATAAATGTTGATTCACCAGATACTAAATCATCAGAAGCCCCAATACGCGTAAAAATCTTATCGAATATTGGTAATTTAGCACTCTTAGCTGGTACATAAGAACCAATCTGGGCCATAATAATTATTATGGCTAACTGACGCATAAAAGTAGATTTACCACTCATATTTGGTCCTGTAATTAATAAAGTATTAGTATTCTTATCCATCTTACAATCATTTGCAACATATTCACTCTTGCTAACTCTTTCAACAACGGGATGACGCCCTTCTTCTATCTCAATAACTCTTTCATCAACTATTTCCGGTCTTACTAAGTTATATAAATCAGCTACTGTTGCTAAACTACATATGGCATCAATTTCTGCAATATCTTTAGCAATATTTTTTAAAGTAAAGATTTCTTTTTTAATCTTCTCTTTAATACTCATAAATAAATTATATTCTAATTCAATAATCTTTTCTTCAGCATTTAAAATTAATGCCTCTTTTTCTTTTAATAATGGACTTATAAATCTTTCACAATTAGTTAATGTTTGTCTTCTTTCATAACCAAATTCATCTTTAACTTGATTAATCTGACCTTTACTAATTTCTATATAATAACCAAATACTTTTGTATATCCAACTTTTAAAGTCTTAATACCTGTTCTTTCTCTTTCTTGTTCTTCTAAAGAAGCAATAAATTCTTTGCCGCCACTACGAATACTTTTAAGTTCATCTAATTCCCTATTATAACCATCTTTAATTAAATAACCTTCTTTTAATCCAAGTGGTGGTTCTTCATAAATACTCATTTCTAATAAATTATATAAATCATGTTCATCACTAAAATTATAATTAAAACCTAATTTATTAATTTTATCTAAGATTGTAGGTAATACTTTTAAACTTCTTTTAATTTGTAAAACATCTCTCGCATTTAAATTACCACATACTGTCTTACCACATAATCTTTCTAAGTCATAAACTTCATCTAAAGCTTCTAATAATTCATCCTTTAAAATAAACTCTTCTCTTAATTTACCTATCATATCATAACGTTCATTAATCTTTTTCTTATCTTTTAAAGGATTAGCTACCCAACTTTTTAACATTCTACTACCCATTGCTGTCTTTGTCTTATCAAGTAACCATATTAAACTATAAGTTCTTTCTTTTAATCTTAAAGTTTCAAATAACTCTAAATTTCTAACCGTATGAACATCCATTTCTAAGTATTCTAATGGATTAACTATTTCTACTTTTTCAACATGATCTAAATCTTTTAATTCTTTAACTACTAAGTAATATAATAAATGCTTAATTCCTAAGATATATCTCATTTCTTTAATATCTTTATATAGATATTCATATTTATTTTCTAAGTAATTACTACATATATTAACATCTATTCCATAAGTATTACGTAATAAATCAATAAGTTCAAATTCTAAGTTATCATAAAATACTACTTCTTTTAAACCTAAATTTAATACTGTATCAACCAATTTATTTTTATCATCAAAGACATCTAAAATATAAAGTGAACCCGTTGATATATCACTATAAGTAATTGTATAAACCCCATTAATTTTTAAAATACTTCCAATATAATTATTATCATATTCTTTAAGCATTTCATAATCAACAACTGTCCCCTTACTTATAACTTGGACAACACCCCTTTTAACCATGCCTTTAGCATCTTTAGGATCTTCTAACTGCTCACAAATAGCTATTTTATAACCCTTACTAACTAATTTTTCAATATAAGGTTTAACACTATGAAAAGGAACTCCACACATCGGTACACGTTCCTCGAGACCAGCATTCTTACCTGTTAAAGTAAGTTCTAACTCACGACTACATAAAATACCATCTTCAAAAAACAACTCATAAAAATCCCCTAAACGATAAAATAATAACTCATCTGGATAATTATCCTTAATCTCCATATATTGTCGCATACCAGGACTTAATTTGCTTCTATCTACTTCATTTCTTTTCATATTCATCACAAAGTTTATTATAACAAAATATCCATAAAAAAAGAAGATTTTTAACCTTCTTCTACGACATAAGGATCATACTTAGTACCACTACCAGTTATATTATCTGTTCTAATATTAATTACTGGACGAACACTTAAGACATCATCTTTAGATACTGAAACAATTTCATTATTCTTAAATGCCCATACATTATCTGTACCATTCGGATTCATAAGTAAGAAACCATTTGCGGTATTTAAATAACTACTAGATACATCTTTATTAATTACATAAGCTTCACTAACACTTAAAGTACCAACATCTAATATTAAATAACCTTCATCATTTCTCAATGATTCTGTATCATAATCTATTTCATTTAAATATGAATATTCCCAAGCAATTAAATAACTTTGTTTATTAAAGTTTTCTTTAAACCAACGTTCTAGAACACTTTGTAACTTACTACCTTCATATTCATTAAATTCGCCATATGAAGAAGATAATATAACATCATTTAAAACTAATCTTAAACTACCATCACCATTTCTTCTTAGGATTCTAAAGACCATATCATTAACAACAATATAGTTATTAGTAGCATCTCCTTTATAATAATAAGAAGTACCATCACCATCAGCTATTGGTGTTAAACCATCTATATCAATATTATTAGTACTATCCATTAAAGTAATAACACAATTAGTATTTTGATTTAAATAAGGAATAGAAATTCTTGAAGTTAAAGGATCAAAATTCAAATTACCAGATGTACAATGAATATCTCCCATCACTCCTCCAGTTTTAACTGTATCACTAAATGCTCCTTCTTTAACTACTTTTTCATAAGTTGCATCTTCATTACCAACTATTGCAACTTTAACACTATATTCCCCTTTATCATCATCAACTATATTTGCTGAAAAAGTAATTCCTACAAAAGTAAGTAATGAACAAGCAATAACTAAAATAGGAACATACATATTATTTATCTTACTAGCATTAAAATTTGATTGATTCTTATTTTGAACTTTAGAAAGTTCTTTATCTGGATCGAATTTCTTCATACATTAACACTCCCATATCTTATTTAATTATAAATTATTTATAAACAAAAATCAATTAATACAAGAAAAAAGATTGAACCAAATCAATCTAAGCACTAATCGTAATTAAAATTGCGATTATCGTTAAAAATAGTATAACTAAATATCTTGGTAAAGCATCCTGATTCATATACTATTCCTCCTAACAACTATAACTATTGTACAAAATGAATTTTATCTACGCAACCTTATTGCCGTAATTAACCTTTATTTGACGTCAAATTAAATACGATTAACATCAGATAATATTTCATATGTTTTATGAATAATCTTCTTAGATACATAAGTTATACTAGGTAATTCATGTACACTATTTAACTTATCTATCATTGTTATAATAAAACCTTCTTTATATCTTGGTGGAATAATATTTAAAGGAAACATATGTCTTAATATTGAATTAGTTATTTTCTTATCTTCTAATTCCGGAAAATACTTAATATAGTTAATTGAAGCATCTTTAGCATGGGTAAACCCATGCATCTTATACCATGGTTTAGGTTCTTTCATTAACTTAGTATATTTTCCATTTTCTAACGCTTCTATCTCTGGTGTACTAATCCATGCTTGACTATAAAAATCATGTAATAAACCAGCTATTGCACAAATACGACGATCAGCTTTAAAATATCCACCCGCCATATAAGCTTTAAAAGAAACTAAAATAGAATGATCCCATACTGTTAAATTATGGTGATGCATAAATAACTTTCTTTTTTGAAATTCTGGATTTTTTAAAATATCTTCAACTATTTGATACCATTCATCAAAAAACGGATTTAAAACAATTGAAGCATCTATATCTTTAATAACATCATTATCGTCGTAATTCATCATAAACCCTCCAAGTAATCAATAGCATCCTGTAATTTACTTACTTTTACTATTTCAATCTTATATTTCTTTTCTTTCTTAACTTTAACTGCTTCTTCATAATTACCTTCTGGTACTAAGAAAAGATCAGCATGATTCTTAACAGCTCCCATTAACTTATATTTAACGCCACCTATCTCGCCAACACTACCATCTAAAGAAATCGTTCCAGTTCCCACAATCTTCTTTCCATGTGTTAAATCTTGTTTCGTTAAAGCATTATAAGTCATTAAAGTCATCATAAGTCCACCACTCGGACCAGATTCTTGTTTTTTAGAAGTAATTTCTACTTTAACATCACTATCAATATCAAAAGTAGTTAAAGCCGAAACCCCAATATAATTCTTATCATCTTCCTTAAATACTTCCGCATGACAATTAACTTCTTTTTTATTTCTTAAAACCTTAAGTTTTAAAACATCTCCTACTTTATGCTCTTGAATTATTTTACCTAATTCATCCATATCGAATAATTCATGATCATCAACAGCTAAAATTATATCACCAATCTTTAAATCCGTCTTAGCTTTTGGATCAACATAAATTAAATTATTTTTTTTATTCTTTATTTCATATGGGATACCTGCTGCTTCCATCGCTGCTACAGTTGCATAATCTTTACTTTGTTCAAGTTCTAATTTATCACGTTTATTAGCATCTTCAACTGTTTCATTTTCATACATCGTATCACTTTGTTTAACAACATCCCAATCTGGTAATATAAGTCCCATTATAATATATGGTATCTTACCTTGAATAACCGAAACATAAGCCATATTAAATGAACCATCTATCTTTGCTTCTTCCCCATTAATTTTAACTCTATTTTCTAAGTCAATAATACCTCCCGGCATTTCAACATCAAATGGTAATTCAATTACTAAAGTTAATAATAAAATAACTGAAAGAATTACAGTAAATAAATTATCTTTCATAAATGTTTTTATTTTTTCATATAGATTAGTAAACATTATATCACCTTAAATATTATATCATTTATGAAGGTAAAATATGAAAAATATCCTAAAAGAAACATTATTATTGACAATAATTCTTACTTATTTACTATATTCTTTAACTAATAATGAATATATAACTATTAAAACTATCTATAGTCTTAATATCTGGACCCATAAAATACTTCCTACTTTATTTCCTACTTTTATTATTACTGACTTATTATATAATTCTAATATACCCTATTACTTAGATAAATACTTTCATCTTAATTATATCTATCTTTTAAGTATTATCTCTGGAAGCCCATCTAATGCTTATATGTTAAATAACTATCAAACTGATATTACTAAACATCTAGCTACAACTAAGTATACCTCCCTAATCTTTACCTTCACTTTTTTACGTCTTATCTTTAATATTAAAATAGCCCTTATTATTATTTTATGTAATATTCTAACAAATATAATCTTAATTAAATTACTTAAACCACCTAAACTTACTCTAACTAAGAATAACTCTAATCCATTAAATACTCTAATTAAAAGTATTACCAAAAATATTAATACTTTAATAACTATTTTAGGAACCGTAATATTTTTTAATACTCTACCAATCTCACAAATTAAAAATATCTACTTAAGATCATTCATCCTAAGTTTCTTAGAAATAACTACCTCCCTAAATAATTTAACTACTATAAATCTACCCCTAACATTCAAATTAATCTTTACAATTATATCTATCTCTACTTGTGGTTTATGTATTGAATGCCAAATAAAAAGTATCGTTAATGATACTTCCCTTAATTATTCTAAATATTTATTTTATCGTTTTCTTCATTTAATTATCTTTGGTTTCTTAACTTTTATCACCATAGCCATTTATCTAATTAACATATAATCAAACACTAAATTATTTTCTTTAACTTCTTCACTAAACCAAATTTTAATTGAATGAACTTTCGTATATCCTGCATCTAACTCATTATCAATAATAACATATCCATTACCATATTTTTCTTTTTCTGTTAGATCAAAGACATATAAATTATCAATTCCAACCCTTACTTTATCTAAAATATCACTATCATTTATATTAGGTGTTACTACTACTTTATAATTAGCTTTATCTTTATTATTATTTGTTACGGTATAAGTAATACCTTCTTGATTAACCCCTTCACCATTACTCAAGTATTTAAAAGTCTTTAACTTACTATCATCCAAAACTGAAACAAATCCCTGATATTGTGCTACTTTTTCTCCTTTGCCTTTATTTATTGCCATAAAAGCATAACAAATAGAAAAGACTAAAAAGAGTAAAGCAACTATTTCAATTATAATTTGCTTTTTTAATACATTATTAACCGTCATATACTACCTCATAAGGATTATTCTTACTACCATCCCCCAAGATAATCTCCGTATTTATATCTAATTTAATTATTTTTCTTGCATATAATAAAGTATTTTTATTTTGGCTATTAATTCCCTTATCTACGTAATAAGCTTCCTCATCCCCATAAGTATCTAAAAGCCAATAACCATTATCTAACCAAGATATATAATTACTAACATTTCTTACATTAACCTCTCGATTATTAAAACTTAATAAATAATCTAAGATTGTTAAATAATTATCATCTTCCGGATTATAATTACTACTCTTTTTCTCATTACTTATTAAAACTAAACGATTATTAATTAAACCAACAATACGATATTCTTTATTATTATATTTTACATAGTTATTAGGATTTTCTCCATAATAACGATAGTTTTCTAACTCTTCTTCACGATATACATCTTTATCAACTATTACTTTATCTTTAAGTAATAAATCTTGTTCATGAACATTTAAAGTAACTTTAACATCTTCACTATTTTCATTAAATAACTTGACATTAACACTGACAAAATCATTATCATTACTACTACCTAAAGCATCAATTTCTTGTGTATATATAACTGGATCTTCTAACTTTAATTTATCACCATCATTAATTGCATATGATAAACCATCTAAAGAACTAGTTAAAACTTCAATAACAAAAGTTTTTTTAACACTACCTTTATTAAGAACACTTATATCACGATTAATAGCATCACTAACCATAACTTCTTTAATATTATCTGAAGTCGATATCATTAAATTACCATCATAACTTTCAAATTCATTATTATATTTATCAGTACTAGAATCTTTCGAATAAGAAAGACCTAATAATAAAACGGAAACACTTAAGACTAATAATAAAACACTATAATGTTTTCTATTCATAATCTCACCTACTATCCTAATTTCATTTTATCATAAAGAACCAAACAAATAAAGATTTAATAACTTACATGACATCAACTTTAAAAAAAGAAACCAATTGAGTTTCTTTATCATATTTTATAGTAAGGTGATAATTATGATTTCCAAACGTCCCCATAATTCTTTCTTAACCCTAATCTTAATCTTATTTTTAAGTATCTTAATCTTTTATCAAACCATCATTACTTTAGTTTTACCTCTTCGTTTTAACATAATTATCCTACTTATTGAAAATATCTTATTATTCTTTTTCTTATTTCGTTTATTATGGCCTTTTAATCACTAAAGACTAATTTAGCTGAACTATTTAAATAATTAATTAACTCTCTTACTTTCTGACAATTACTAAGTTCATCTAACTTAAAATCAACTATTAAAGGAATACTAATTAAAATATTAAAGAATACTTTTTCTTCATCACTTAATAAAAATCCTTCATTGTATTTAGCAAATACTTCAGATAACGATATATTCATCCATTCATTTTGATAAAAATGATATAAATCTAAAACTGGACTATCAATAATATAATTATCCCAACTAATTAAATATTCATTAGTATTTTTAAGAAAATGTTCTAACTTTAAATTATTATGTAATAAAGCTACTCTTTCTTTATTCTTATCTTTAATCATTAAATACCATTCATCTAATCTTTCTTTAGCATATAAATTAGCTTTATATATTAAAGTATAATTTCTTAAAAATAAATAATGACTAGGTACCATATATTCTTCTTTAATAAACTTATCAAAGTATCCTTCATATAAATTAGTTACATATAATATATTATTATTTATTTTTTCATATACCTCTTTATATTTATCATTAGTCACCCTTTTAAAGTAACTTGTCTTACTATGTAATAAACTAACTAATTCAATTAAATCTAAAGCTTTTTGTTCTTTATCAATACTTATATCATCTTGATATTCTAAGACTAATAAATCATCTCTACTATCTAAAGACATCTCTGGTATATAAGTAAAACTACGACTCTTTAAGTATTTATATAACTCTTTATAATTAATCTTTGGTTCTTCTTTTAAAGCAAAATCCCCATCCATTGTTCTCACAATATAAACCTTATTTTTTTTAGTTATCTTATATGGCTTATATATTTCATTAAAGACTTCTAAACTTCTAGTCATCTTGATATTCCGGTATGATTAATTTATCTCCCATCTTAATCTTATCTACTTCATTATACATTTTAACTGTTTCCATATTTGTTTCATATAATTTAATTATTTGTTCTAATGTTTCATTTTCTTTTACAATATGAATATGGTATTTAACATATTCTTCTTTGGTTGTTGTAATATCTTTATCATCATTAACTTCCATAGTTTCCTTTGCTTTATCATCTTCTACTTCTTCTGGCAATGTATTATCTTCTTCAGGACTTAAAAACTCTTCTATCTCATCTAAAACCTCACGGTCCATCTCTTCCGGTTCTTCTTTTACTTCAGGAACTACTTCTGGTACATCTTCAATATCATAACTTATACTAAAATCAACATTAACTTTAATAACATCGTCTTCTATTTGATCATAAGTAAAGTCTTCAATATCAACTTTAACAGTACTAATAATTGTATGTTCTGGTAAGATAGCTGTAAACGGCAAACGATACTTAAATAATTCTTTCTCTGTTGTATCATTATGAACCTTGTAATCGCCAAATATTATAAAATCTCCAGCTACTTCCCCATCATAAACTTTCTCTTCATGTTCTAAAGAAATACTTGTAATACTCGCAATATTAGTTTTAAAAACGATTTCCTTACTAAAAGGTATAACTTGTTTCATATACATTCCTCCTAGTCTATATTATGAAAAAAAGAGAATTTAATTACTAAAAATAGCATTAAATATCTCTTTATAATTCTTAACTAGGATAATTTTAATTTTATCTTTAATCACACTTGGTATTTCTTCTAAATCACAAGCATTAGTATATGGAACAAAGACTTTCTTAACTCCATCATTATAAGCTCCAATGATTTTTTCTTTTAAACCACCAACTTTTAAAACATCACCCTTTAAGGATATCTCTCCCGTCATCGCAATATCAGTTGGTACTTCAACATTGGTAAGTAAACTTATTAAAGATGTTGCAATTGAAACTCCTGCTGAAGGACCATCTTTCTTAATTGCTCCCTCTAGGAAGTGAAGATGAATATCTTTATTCTTAAAGTCTTTCTCTGTAATATTAAATTCATTCTTATGTGCTTTAATATAACTAACGGCTACACTTACTGATTCTTCCATTACTTCACCAAGCATACCAGTAACTTTAATATCTCCTTTACCGTCATATATTGTTGCTTCAACTGGCATAACCATTCCTCCCATTGGGGTGAATGCCAAAGCCTTAACTAAACCAATATGATTACTTAAAGCTTCATTTTTAATATCATACTTATAAGGACCTAAATAATTATGTAAATCACTTTTCTTAACCACTACTTTAATAGGACTATTAACTTCTTTAACTGACTTCGTTACAATCTTTCTTACAATTGCTGAAAGATTTCTTTGTAAATCACGAACTCCAGCTTCTTTCGTATAACGATTAATAATTTCCATTATTATATCATTGGTAAATTTAATTTCTTTACTACAAATTAAATGTTCTTTAAAGATATTAGGAATTAAATAATTCTTGGCAATATCTAATTTCTCAAATTCCGTATAACTAGATAATTCAATTATTTCTAAACGATCATGTAAAGCTTCGGGAATATCTTTTTCATAATTAGCTGTTAAAATAAACATAACTTCAGATAAATCAAAAGCTTCTTCCACATAATTATCAATAAAACGATTATTTTGTTCTGGATCTAATATATCAAGTAAAACTGATGCTGGATCTCCTTTATAATCTTTAACCATTTTATCAATTTCATCAATTAAGATTAATGGATTAGCTGTTCCACATTTCTTTAAAGCTTGAATAATCTTACCTGGTGATGAACCAATATAAGTTCTTCTATGTCCATTTAATTCTGCACTATCATTAAGTCCCCCCACACTAATCTTATAAAACTCTTTTTTTAAACTATTAGCAATTCCCATAGCTAAAGAAGTTTTACCTACTCCAGGTGGCCCAACTAAACAAATAATTGGACTTCTTAAATTCTTATTACGTGCCTTAACTGCAATATATTCTAAAATACGATCTTTAACTTTCTCTAAACCAAAATGTGTTTTATCAAGACTTTGTTTAATTTTATCTAAATCCGTTTCATCTTCAGAAACCACCCCAAATGGTAAATCTAAAACTAAATCAAGATAATTACGAATAATACTTACTTCAGGACTCATTTCATTAGTATAATCTAACTTCTTAACTTCATTAACTAATTTATTTTTTAACTTCCCATCACATTTTAAATTATTAATTCGTTCTAAGTAATCACCAATTATCTCATCTTTTAAATCTGTCTCTCCAAGTTCTTTTTTAATGGCTTCCATCTTTTCACGAAGAACCATTTCTTTTTGAGTTTGTTCAAAATCTTCTCTTAAAGCATCATCTAATTTTAAATCTAATTGGGCGACTTGTAACTCAATTGATAAATCATAAACTAAAGCATTAGCACGATGATAAGGATCTACTTCTTGCATATAAAGTAATTTCTTTTCAATTGTAAAAGGCATGAAAGAAACAATTATATCTGTAATTTTATTTAAATCCGTTAAATCTTTAATACTTGATAAAATACTATTACTAATTGTTGAAGAACATTCAATATAGTCATTTAAAAGTTCTAAAATCTTTCTTCTTAAAGTTGTAACTTCAACTTCATCATAAGAAGGAATATCAATATCCATTGTATGGGCTTTTAAAATATCTCCATCCGCTATTTCATTAATATATTCTAAGATTTTAACTCTTTTAACTCCACTAACGACAATACGCAAATTACCAGTTTGTAATTCCATCTTACTCTTGATTTTACCTACAACCCCTACTGCTGGTAAATCAGAAACATCTGGTGATTCCTCATAAGGATCAGTCGGACAAACTATAAGTATTTCGCCATTATGTTTATTCATCGCCAGATTAATAACTTTACTACTTATATCATTACTTAAATCAAGTCTTACATCTTGAAAAGGCAGAAGAACAATCCTCTTTAGAAGCATTACTGGTAAATTGTTTTTCATGTTCCGCCTCCTTCAGATTAACATTAAAATCTATTATAAATTTTTCAATTTTTTTTGTCTATGAATTTTACAATTTTTTACAAAAAAAAGAGCAAAAATTTTATTTTTACTCTTAACTTTTTATCTACTTATAACTATTAATTAATTAGCTAACTCTTTTTATAACTTTTAACTTTTATTCTTCTAAAATTTTTACATCATCTTCATAGTTATCACACTTATCACTTTTATTACGTGATAAAATTTTTTTCGCTTCGCCAAAGGCATTAGTACTAGTATTATATTTAATACTATAGATAGTATAAACTAAAGTATCATCACTACCATCAGTATAACAACTAACTTCTTCGTTATTATTAAATACAATAAAATTAAATTGATTAGTTGCTCCTGCTTTATATACTCTTTGTTTTAACTCTCCTCCATTACTAGGATACACTTGATTAAGATTATAACTAACTGTATTACCTTTAATTAATAATAAATTATTCTTATCATTAATAACGATATTATCTCCATAAAAATATACATCTAAATCTTTATTCTTATTTTCTTTAATCGTTGTAATCGTACTATCACTAGGATAAGTCTCCCCATCTACTTCTTTCATATTATTAGGTGAAAATAAATAATTTATTTTATTAGCACTAATGTATTTAGCTCCTCCACTAGATACATAAGCTGCTTTATCACTCCACATTTTAATTGTCCCTAAACAATCATTAACTAAATACTTCGTAATTGATTTATCTTTCTTAATTTGATAAACAAATTTATAACTACTTATTTCACATGTCTCACTAACTGTTAATGGATTACTTAAAGTAACTTCACGACTATATATACCAATATAATCACTCATATCTACTTCTTCATTAACTGGTACTTTTTCCTCTGTTTTATTTTGATTTACAACAGGTGTTGCCGGTGTATTAGGATTCTTCTTTGTCTCACTATATAATCCTTCTGCTTCCTGTACTTTAGTTACTGAGAAAAATACAATAGTAAAGATTGTAATAACAAAAGATAAGAAGTATAACTTATTACTTTTTAAATTATTAAAAAAAGCTTTAAAAAATAAATATGTTCTATTTTCTCTAATCTTCTTTTCTTCTTTAAGCTCTTTATTATCTACTTCTTCAATTTTCTTCATTTTATCACCTTTATTATCAGTATCTTAATTATATCATATATCTTAACATAATAGTTTAAATAAACGATATTTAAACCATTTATTTTTGTTCATAACTATATTTAAACTTATGAATCGCTAAATGTTTTTCCTTTAAATCGTATTTCAGAAAATATATATCATAATCACCTGATTTACTTGGAAGTGTATTATATTCATTTGTTGTTTTATTATAAATAGAATAATATGCATTTTTAGACGAATGGATTTGTGGTGTAACAAAAACTTTTAATTCTTGTTTAATATCTTCACTTAAAAACCAGTTATTATTATCTTTAATGCTTTTTTCTAGTTCGGTCACATCTTCTAAATCATAATATACATCTACAATAACATATTCGTTTTTGTCATCAGCTGATGAACCAACTTCAATAATATCCAGTTCACCATTACTAGGCAACTTAGCATCGATAAATTCTTTATATGAATCAATTTCACTATAGTCAGGTAAATCAGTACTAACTAAAGTAGGAATACCTCCATACATAAGGAGAATAATCGAAACAATAATCCCTATTATAATATTTCTAGAACAATTGTAACCCTTATTTTTATATATAAGACCAAGAATAATTGAAATGATTGGAATTGGTAAAAAGCATAAGTAAATCCACATATATCTAGTATCACCATTACCATGATAATGAAATACATATTTTAATAAAATATAAACTAAAATAAATGAAGCAAAAAGACTAATTATAGTAACAAAAAATATAATATTTAATAATTTATTTACTTTATTGGATTCTTTTTGAGGAACTTGATTTTCACCTAAATGCTTTTCTAGCGTAGGTATATTATTTCTTATAAATTCAATTAAATCTTCATCACAATATTTTTTCTGAAGAATAATTAATTTTTTATTTTTCGGATACATCAAATAGGTATTAGTATCTGTTTCTACACTTTTACCAATTTCAGAATAAGCTATTTTTAAGGAATTCTTTTCACCTTTTCTAATAAAATAATCTTTATAAAACTCAGTATGTATTTTAGTTTCTATCTGACCTTTTGCTATAGCATTGGAATAAGATTTACTAACATAATGTGGTAATCTAACTTTATATATAATTAATATAAATATTTCTAAAGCAATAAAAGCAATTAAAACATCTATTAATTTTGTACCAAAGATAAAAAATATTAGCATTACGAAAATATTTAACATTGTTCCCCATTTTACTAAAGACCAGTATACTTGAGGAAAGTATTTAACAGCATTTTGATATTCTTCTTCAGTTATCTCTGATACACATGTATATAAAATTTTTTCTTTACCATTTTTTACCATATCAATATCTTCTTTCATAATATCATTATACTATATATTCTTTAAAAAATAGCAAAAGAAAAAAGTAATTTAATTACTTTTCTTCTTGACCTAGTATTTCTAATGCTCTACGCATTCTCATATCATATTTAACAACATCTAAGCCACCAAAATGTGCTAAGAACTCAGCTTTATCTACACCATATTCACTAGCCATCTTCTCTGCTTCAGCATCAGCATCTGCATCATTAATTTCAATCTTTTCTTTATTAGCTACTTCTTCAATTAAATAACGATATTTAACACGTTTTTCTGCTTCAGGTTCCATTTGTTTATGCATATCTTCATGGGTTGTATTAGTAAATTGTAAATATTGATCTAAACTAATACCTTGCATTCTTAATTGTTCACTAAATTGATTTAACATACGATGTACTTCATCATCAACTATTTCAGGATTAATTTCAATTTCCATATTCTTAGAAGCTGCTTCTAATACATCATCTAAATATTTATTCTCAATTTCACTATTCTTACGTTCTAAAATAGCTTCTTTAACTTCTTTTCTAAACTCTTCTTCAGTCTTAATATTTTCATAACCTAAATCAGCATAGAAATCTTCATTAAGTTCTGGTAATACTCTTTCCTTAATTTCTCTAACTGTTACATTAAATTTAACATCTTTATTAGCTAATTCTTTAGTATAGTTTTCAGGGAAAGTTAAATTAAGTTCTTTAGTTTCACCAACTTCCATACCTACTATTCCTTCTTCAAAACCAGGAATAAATGTATGAGAGCCAATCTCTAATGGATAATTAGCACCAGTACCACCTTCTAATGGTTTACCATCAACAAAACCTTCAAAGTCAATAACTGCTGTATTACCTTCAACTACTTTACCATTTTCTTTAACTACAATTTCCGCAAGTCTAGAAGCAAGTCTTGCTACTTCTTCATCTATTTCTTTCTTAGTTACTTTAGCTTCGTCCTTCTTAACTCCTAAACCTTTATATTTACCAAGTTTAACATCTGGACGCGTAATAATAGTAAATTTAAATTTAACATGATCTTTATCTATTTCTGTAACATCCATTTTAGGTTCACAAACTGGAATTAATTCATTATCACGAATCGCTTTTGTATAAGCATCATTAGCTGCTACATCAACAGCATCCATATATAGTGATTCAATACCAAATCTTTGTAAATAAATATTCTTAGGACATTTGCCTTTTCTAAAACCATCAACTTTTAAATCTTTAACTTTTTTCTTAAAAGCAGCATCTAAAATACTTTCCCAATCACTACCTTTAACTTCGATTTCAATATCATGTACGTTTTTCATATCACATTTCTCCTTTAACTCCCATATTATATCTTAAAATATAACTATTTACAATAAAAAAGAATAGCAATTAAGCTATCTTTATAATCTTAACATCATAAGATCCATTCGGACCAACTACTGGAATAACATCGCCGACTTTTTTACCTAAAATAGCTGAACCAATAGGTGATTCATTACTTATCTTATTATCAAATGGATCTGCTTCTAATGATCCTACTATTGTATATACTTCTTGTTCTTTATCATCAATATATTCAATAGTAACTTCAGATCCAACATTAACATGAGTCTTATCTTTATTATCAATAATAGTTGCATGTTCTAATTTATATTCTAGCTCTTGAATTCTTGCTTCAATTTTAGCTTGTTCATCTCTGGCTGCATCATATTCGGAATTTTCAGATAGATCGCCATGACTTCTAGCTTCTTTGATAGCCAATACATTCTCAGCCCTCTTATTTACTCTTAAATCATTTAACTCTTCTTCTAATTCTGCATAACCTTTTGCAGTTAGTAAGATTTCGTCTTTCTTTGCCATTTTACAAGCATCTCCTTCAAAAATATCTTCCTAAGAATACTACAAAAAATTAGAAATGTCAAACACTTTAATACGCATCATATCAAATCGCGATAATTCCTGGTCTATTTTGAATTTAACAACCATTTGCGGATGATTAGCTACCTCAATTAAATTATCATCTTTATCATATAATTCCTTAGGTATTGTAAAACTAAACACCTCTGTATTAGGACCAAAAAATTCTACAACATCACCTGGTTTAAAATAATTTCTTTGTTCTAAAGTAAGCATTTTACTTTCCTTATCATAGTCTAAAACAATTCCTAAGAAATCCTTATTACTTACTTCATCTCTTCCTAAGAAGTATTGTTCATCTTTACCTGGTAATTTATTAAAGAATTGTTCTGTTGAATCACGATTAGCACATCTATTTAGTATACTTAGATAATACTTAGTATATGCATCATTTATTGTTTTATTAACTACCATATCAATTAAATGACGATAGACATCAATAACTGTCGCAATATAATAAACACTACGCATTCTACCTTCTACTTTAAAAGAATTAACTCCTACTCTAATCATTTTATAAATATTTGCAACCATATTTAAATCTTTAGGTGTCATACTAAATACTTCATTACTATTATCAGCATCAAAGACAAAACGACATACCTGGGCACATCCTCCACGATTACTATCACGATTCGTCGCATAATTAGATAAAACACAACGTCCACTAATACTTGTACACATTGCTCCATGAATAAAACATTCTAATTCTATACCTGTTTCATCTTTAATTCGTTTTATATCTTCCTTAGATGCTTCTCTAGCTAAAACAACCCTTGTTGCTCCTAAATCTTTATAAAAGTTAACTACTTCATAATTAAGTGATGATGCCTGGGTAGAAATATGTAATTCCATCTTTAAATTTAATTTCTTCCATAAGTCCATTACAACTACATCAGAAACAATAATGGCATCAATTCCTATTTCATCTAATTTAACTAAATACTCTTCTAAACCTTTTAAATCTTTATCATGAAATACAATATTTACTGTTACATAAACTCGTTTATTTAAGTTATGGGCAAACTCTGCTGCTTCCTTTAAATCATCTAAACTAAAATTTAAAGCATTAGCTCTTAAACTATAATCTTGTCCCCCAATATATATTGCATCTGCGCCATATAAACAAGCAATCTTAAGTCTTTCTAAATCTCCCGCGGGAGCGAGTAGTTCTATTCTTTCCATCATTTTCGCTCCTTTAACTTATAAATAGTCTCTTTATATAAGAATCCATCATCTTCACCATTTGTTTTATCTAAAGTCTGTAAAAAATACATAACCTTATTATGTTCTATCAACATTGGATTAACATAAAAATACTTAACATTCTTAAGATCTAATAAATCTTTACCATTAAAGATATTTTCTGAATACATTACTGTTCCATATTCATTTTCTATAGCTCTAAATTTAATTCCTGTAGCTTTATCTTTAATCACATTAGTATTCTTTTTAGGTATATCAAATTTTTCTGACCAATTACTTAATAATAATCTTCTTGAATACATTACTTGATTATACCCATATAAATGAAGACATACTGGCTTAATAGCCTTATTTGTAATAACTTCTAATTCATCTTTCGTAAGTTCATTACCAATAAATAAACTATCTACTCTATCTAACCAAAAATTAACTGATCTACTATTTGTTGCAAAGTGATTTTGAAATAATATAAGTTCTAAATCACTTGCTAAATCTTTAAGTACTTGATATATTCCTATATCTTCAAAAACAATTCCCTTAATTGTTTTAAAATCTTTAATAATCTTCTTAAAATTATCTATATCACTAGAAGTTAATACTCTATTTAAAATAATATATTTATTTGAAACATCAATTTTTTCTATCTCTTCTAAAGAATATGTCTTATAACCAACACAATATCCTTCTAAAGCAAAAAGAAAAGTAGAGACTCCTACTTTTCTATAATCTTCTATATGTTCTATATCATCAACATAAATTAATATTTTAGATATCATCTTTTCTAATGCTTACAGATAAGCCGTCTCCTACATCATAAAATTTAGTTTCAAATTCATCATTATTCTTAAGAAAATCAATATAATTTTCAATCTTACCTACTAATTGTTTTAAATTACGACTAGCAATTTGACTTCTATTACCTACATGACCATGAAATTTTAAATTATCCGTAATAATAACGCCACCTGGTTTTAAGAAATATTTATATTTCTCAAAGAACTTTGTATATTGTCCTTTTGCTGCATCTATAAATATTAAATCATAACTTACGCCAGATAAATTAACTTCTAAAGCATCTTGATATACTACTTCAATTCTCTTTTCTAAGCCACACTTCTTAACATTCTTAAGACATTCCATATATCTTGTCTCATCACGTTCAATTGTCGTAATCTTAACATCATCTTTAACTGATGCCATTAAAATAGCTGAGTAGCCAATTGCACTACCTAATTCTAATATTTCTTTAACATCATTTACTTTAATAAACTTCAAAATAAATGCAATTGAATCTTTTTCAATAATTGGTACATTATGTTCTTTTGCATAATGTTCCATTTCAATTATTTGTTCTTTCATTATCGATTCTCCTTAATCGTAATTAAACCATAACCCTTTTTGTTTTAATTCGGCAATCTTTGCTTCATGTTCCGCATTATTTTTTGTAAAATAAGTATTCTTATTAATATCAGCGACAAAGAACAAATAATCATGTTCTTCAGGTTCAATAGTTGCTATAAGTGAATCAGTACTTGGACTACAAATAGGTCCAACTGGTAACTTACCAGCCATACTAGGATGTCTTGTATTATAATCATTTAAAGCATCTATCTCATATTGATATAACTCTCTATCACTAAGTTCAACTCTTGCTCCATAATAAGTAGTTACATCACTACCTAAACTCATTCCATTATTTAAACGATTATAAAATACTCCTGCTACACCAGCTCGATCATTACTATTATTACCCTCAAGTTCTACAATACTAGCTAAAGTAATAATCTCATGAATACTATACTTACTCTTACTTATTTCCTCCTTATAAGGTTCTAACTTCTTACTAGTTTCATCTAATAAAATACTAACTATATCCTTAATACTTGCATCTACATAGAATGTATAAGTATCAGGTGCTAAATAACCTTCAAGGGCATAATATAACTTATCATTTAATATATCATCCGTCAAGAACCAATACTTATCAATAAGCTCATTTAAATACTCTTTATCACTTAAAACATTAAGTATTTCTTCTTCACTATATCCAAAATTATCACTAATTACCTTAACATAATTAACTAATCTTTTACCTTCTATAAAAGTAACACTTATCGTATTATCAGCTACATCTCCATTTTGAAACTTCAAAATAATATCTTTAAAACTCATCTTCTTACTTAAAGTATAAGTTCCCGCTTGTAAATTAACTTTATGTAACTTCAAATATACATAAGCAGCATACTTATTCTTAATTAAACCAGCTGTCTCTAAATTATCAACAATCATCTTAGAAGCATCCCCAGTATTAATTACAAAAGAGACTTCATGAGTATCATTCTTATCAACAGCCCCTAATCCATTATTATAAAATATTACTCCTCCTAAAACACTTAAAATAATAATAACAAGTAATATTCCTAAAATAATTCCAACTTTCTTCATCATTAATTACTAGCTTGCGCCTCATTAATCTTTTCTTGCACTGAAGATAAAATATTCTCAATTACTAACCATTCTTTTTCTGTCTCAATTGGTAATAAAGTAGGATCTTGTCCAGTTGGATCATATACTGAAGCATATACTTTAGTACTACCTTGTTCATCTAAAGTATTATCAGTATATACTATATAACTCTTCTTAGTTTCATCAGAATCAAAAGTAAATAATATTTCACATTCTACTTCTTCTCCTTGATCATTAATAATTGTAAAAACTCCTTTTTTTTCTTCCATAATTACTTTCCTTTCATCTTAAGATAAGTATCAAGTATAATACTTGCAGCTATCTCATCTATTACTTTCTTTCTTTTACCTCTACTCATATCTGCTTCTAATAAAGTATTCTCGGCCATTATCGTCGTTAATCTTTCATCAACTAAATGTACTTCTAAATGATATCTACTTTCTAAAGCTTCTTTAAATTTCATACTTCTTTCTGAAGCAAAACCTAGTGTATTATTCATATTCTTTGGTAATCCTAAAACTAAATCAGTTATTTCTTTATCTTTAATAATATTATCTAAATCTTTAAATAATAAATTATAATCTTCACCATTCCATCTTAATACCTTATATGGTGAAGATATCATATTTGTCTTATCCGATAAAGCTAAACCTAGTGTTCTAGTTCCTAAATCAAGTCCTAAGTATCTCATCTTACTTTAAATAATCTTCTAAAATAGTAGCTACTATCTCTGCACGATCTAAATCTAATATCTTACTACGACAATCTTTATAATTAGATATATATCCTGGATCACCACTAATTAGATACCCAACAATTTGATTAGTTGGATTATATCCTCTCTCTTCTAAAGCAACATATACTTCTTTCAATGTTGATGATATTAAATTCTTTTTAACTACATTAACATCAAATAAACTCGTATCATCATTCATATAACACACCTTCTTAAGTACACTATAATTTTATCATTAAATAACCTATTTGAAAAGACTTTATATCACTTACTAGCAAACCAAAAAAGCAAAAAATCTTTTGCTTTCTCATATTCTTTTTCCTTTTTTCGTTAGTTTTAAACCTGTATTAGATGGTAGTGTTGCACTTACATTAGTTGATATTGCTGTTGTACTAGCCAAGTCTTTTAAAGCTTCGGTAACTCCTTCGATTCTCTTTGTTGTTTGACCTCGTAATCCCATATCTATCGCATATACATCCAAATCTTCTTTTTGTAATGCTAATACCCCTAACATTAAATCAACTATCGCTTTTTCTTCTGGTATTTTAATTGTATGTTCTGGTGGCATTACTTTCTGCCATGTCTTCGTAAAACGTTCATTAAAATTATCACCACAATACTTATTTAACATCACATAAACATTATCTTTAAATTTCTTTCTTAATAATGGCCAAGGATTATAATCTTCCTTGCATTCTATTCCAACACGTTCACATTCTCTTCTTGATACTATTTCACTAGTTGCTTCATCGCCTATAAAAAATAAAACAGGTTCCGCATCTTCTCTAAATTCTGTATTATTAGCTAAATAATGGGCCATAACTTCATAAGATTCATATTCGTTACCACCGCCACCACTTTCTAAAACAATTTTTTCAAGCCAAGAATCAATTTCAATTCCTTTAGCTGGTGTTCCTATTTGAATCGGATAACTATCATATTTAGCATCTCCTACCGCACAAATACATATATCAAAATCCTTTAAATAACCTTTTTGTTCAATATTACCATAAAACATTGGTAACTTATCATATACAAGTCTGGCAAAATTAATATTAGAACCAGTAACATCTAAAACAATTACTATTGGATGTTTACTTTGACTAACTACCTTTTTACCTACCGGATTTAAATCACTATCTATTGTATGTCTTGTAAATCTTGTTGCCGAATAATCACTCGTCCCCCAATTATCATAACTACTTCCACTATATACATCTCTATCATAACTAGATCCACCCATTAAACATTCCTCCTTACTTTTCTTAATGTTTGAAATCTTTTACTTCCATAAACTTCTGTTCTTATCTTAATTAATTCATCCCATAACTGCCATGCGTCATTAGATCCTTTATCAAGTAACTTCCTAATAAACTGTCTTACTCTAATATCACATGTAACTGGTAAGGCCACTCTATCAATATCCCCACCTAGTAATTTAATTGCTATTTTACCTACAGCATAGATATCCGTATTAGGAATTACCTTACTATCTTTACTAACATAATCTGGAGTATAAGAATCATTAATTATTTTATAACTACTATCTTTTTCATTAGCACTCACAATACATAAACTATAATCTTTTAAAATAACATTATGGGTATCAGGATTAATTAAAATATTATCTTCTTTAATATTACCGTGAACTATCTTTAATGAATGTAAATAACCTATACAAGATAATAATCTTTCTAACACCCAACAAATATGTTCTCCACTTAAATACCCATAATCTCTTAAAAATTCATCAAGTTCTAACCCTTCCGGTTTAGAGCTTATAAACGCTTCTTTATCATTAACTTTTAATCTTGTTATAACTTTGGGTATAGAAGCATGATTAAGTTTAAGTAATAATTGATATTCATTTTTAACTAAGTCATTGTCATCTATATCACTACATATTTTAATTAAAACTCTTTCATCTTCACATAATCCTTCATATATATCACCAACATCTTCACTATATAAATATTTATAAAAGGTATATTCTTTATTTCTAATTGTTAAAGTAAATAATACTTCTGAAGCTTTCAATACTTCTTTTGGATCTGTAACATCATAAATCCCTTTTTTAATTTCATCTAAAGCTCTTTTATAAAAATCATTTAAGATTTTCATTATCTTTTCCGCTAAATCTTTATATTCATCACTAACTATATCAGGATGACATATTTTAACATAACTACGATATCTTTTCTTTATTTCTTCTTCTGTCCCATCCCCAAAGACTTCAATTGGTCTTTTAGAAGAAGTTAAGATATCTACAGCTTCTTTAAAAGACATTGTATATCACTTTCTTTCTCTATCACGATATCAGCTTTCTTCTTTTGCTCATATATATGTGACCAATAAATACTTTCAATTATCTCTTTAAAATAACGTCTTATATAATCTTCATCTAAGCCATATTCTTTTGTGTCTCTACTAATTCTTCTTTGTAGACATATATCTATGGGAATATCCATAAAGACTTTTAAAGTCCCAGGAATCCTTTCTAGTATATCTATTGTATGTAAGCCTTCAAAAACATTAATATCTCCTCTTACTTTAATTTCTTTCTTTTCTATTCTTTTATTATTTCTAACATCATAAGTTGGATATAAAACTCTTCCTTCCTTAATTAAAGTAATACTATCTTTTAAATATTCTTCTGTTTCATAAGCTCTTGGTAAATCAAGAAGATAATAACTTCTTAGATGGGGAATATCTTTTAAATCCTTCATATAGTCATCTTCTCTTAAAATAGTTACATCACTAAAACTAGAAGCAATTAAATTAGCTAAAGTACTTTTACCACTACATGTCATCCCCGCAATTATAATATTCATTAGATTAATGGCTTCCTTTCTATCTTCTGCCCTCTTTCCGGACCAACTCCAACTAAAGTAATCTTTTTATTAATTAGTTTTTCAATTAAAGCTACATAATGCTGACACTCTATTGGTAAAGATTTAAACTCTGTTATTCCCCCTATATCTTCTTTAAAACTTGGTAAAGTTATATAAATTGGTACACAATTAACAATATATTTCTTTAAGTTATCACTTGGTTTATTAATATCATGAATAATAATATTCCCTTTATCTTCTTCATAACTAAATATTTCTTTAAACTCTTCATCAATAATCCCTTTATATAAGTACTCATTACATACTTTAAGATAATCTAACTTACTTAAACGATCTAAAGCTGACATAAATAGATAGTCATTTTCTGATACTTTAAGGGAATATCTAATAAGAACTGCATCAAACCACCCATAAGTTGGTACACCCTGATAATATGATGGTGTTTGATTACTATCAAAGATTCGCTCTTCTAAATAATCATCATATGTTGGTAATGGTCCCATTCCGTGTCTAGATGCTAGGGAACTTATTGCTCCATATTTTATTACATCCATCTTTAACTCATTAGCTAACTTAACTCCATAATGATTAGTTGTATCTAAAGAAGTCGTATTAGGTTTAAATCCATATTCATGATCTATTAAAACAGCTTGAGATCCTTCAAATAACATATTATTATCTTGATGAAACTCCTCTATTCCATTTACAATATTTAATAAATTACTCTTCATAATATTTTGATAACAACTAATAATATAATATTTATTTCTCATAGCTATTAATTTTTCTAACTCTTGAACATCAATATATTTATAGTACTTATCTTCATCTATTTTATCTTTATTCTTTAAAACAAACTTTCTTGTATACATAAATAATTCTAATAATTTATATCGAGCATCATTATTAAGAAAATCTTTCATCTTTATCTCAATACCAGTTATCTTTTTAACTTTATTTACTTCACTAACTCCTGTTCCAACACTACCAGTACGCTTACTTTCATCACTTAATTCTCTTACTTTATTAATTAAGCTATGGTAAGGTGTTACAACACTCGCATTTTTATCAATATAAATACGCGCTAAGATATCTTCTACTTTCATCCCTGTTTTAGTAGCTAAATTCTGGGCTTCCGTAACTAAGTTAAACGGATTAACAATCGTATTAGCTGATAAATAAGTTCTCGTATTCTCGTTTAAGAAGATTGAACCCAGTTGACTAAATTTATGTAAGATACCATCGACAATTACAGTATGACTAGCATGACTTCCACCGTTATAACGAATATTTTCTTTTAAATTATATTTATGAGCTAAATAATCAGATAAAGTCCCTTTACCTTCATCTCCAAAACAGCAACCACTTACAATAAATGCTTTATTCATTAACAAAGCTCCTCCAAGCATCAAGAGCTTTAACTAACTTTGGTCCTCTTATTTCATCACCTAACATAAAATTACGATAACCATAACTATACATTAATTCTAAGTCTTCATAATCAGCTAAAGAAACATTATATCCTGTATTTAAAGAATGAAATATTCTTGAAGCACAAATAGCATCTTTATCTTTCTGAATAATTTCTTTTAAATATTTAAGCATTGCTATCTTTTGTCCTGTTTCAATATATAAGTCGTCTCTCGCTGCCATTAAATGAATGCCTAAAGATCTAATAAAATCTAAACCCTTTACTGATTCAATTTTAGCTATTATCTGCGCCTCTTGATTTAAGTTATATATTTCTTCTAAATCACTATTATTTTCGACAAAGGAAGCCATATAATTATTTAAACCATATAATTTACTTAAAGTGATTAATTCCTTATCATGTTCGGTTAAATAACCTTTTATCTCTAATGATTTAGCTAAAATATTAACTGATTGACCTTTACCAACAGCTCTTTCTGGAGGTCGATCTAAAACAATTTTATTTCTTAAAGTATGCACAATATTAGAAGCATTCCCACCACGAAAGATAATCTTTGCTGGATACTCTATTTCAATCTCATGATTTAATTCAACTGCTTCATAAAATGGATCTGCCCAAGCATTAACTCTTAACTGTCTTCCTTTTAAATCAAGCCATATCTTTTTCTTATACCATTCCTCCAAAATTTTTAACTTCTGAATAATCTCTCTAACCGTCAGTAACTCATTTACTCCACTATTAAATCTTACTTCATCAATTTCTTTAGAACTAAGCATTAAATCTATACCTTTATCATCATGTAAAGATGGCAAAGTTCCAATTAATTTACAATCTTTTTTCATTTCTTCCTCCAATGCGTATTTTATACGCATTAATAATGAAAATTTTAAAGCATTATCAAATGCTCTTCTTAAAATATCTTTTAAGTTGTATTGTAAATCTAGAAATTTATGGCCATAATATTATTCCTCTATTTACAATTTAATTATATGCGTACTTTATACGCTTGTCAATCCCCTATTTCTAAAATATGTAAAAAAATAACTCTATTTACTAGAGCTATCTTCTTCAATAAAGTCGTTTTCTTTAATTTGCTTTATATCATCAATATATTTATAAGTTAAATTATTTTCTTTTGATACAGCTGACATATTGGTTTCTTCTTTGTAAAAATCACGAGCACCTTTAGCTACTCTCCCTCCTCTTTTAGCAACATTTATATTTTCATCTAATCCATAAGGATGTTCTTTTTTAGCAATATCTCTTGTTGTAATTTCTCCTAAATTAGTTAACGCTATTTCAATATCGGTCATATTATCTCTTAAATTTTCTTTTCTAAGTCCTTTATATGCTTTATATTCATTAGCTTTCATTCCTGACCATCCTTTATATATTTCATTAGTTAAAACACCAAATTCAAAGTTTTCTGTAATTCCTCCTTCTTGCCATACATCAGTTAACTTATTACGATCTAATATAGCTTTTATTCTTGATTCTATCCATTCTAATGAGTAACCTCTTTTTCGATAATAATTAACTGCTCTTTTAATTGCCTTTTCAGGATCAAAGACTTCATCAATTCTTTCACTACCTAAATTAGCGAGCCATAACTTAAATGGTTCTGCTTTAGGCGAAGGAACCGATTCTATAAGTCTTAATATTCCCTTTGTATCTAAAACATCTGTTACATAACTTTTTCCATCTTTTTGAGATTTTAATTTCAGTTGTACACATTTTGTGTACAACTCACTTTTTTCTTCTTCAGTCATTCTTTTCTTTAACATATTCCAATAATTTCTTGGATTGCTACTATCAGTTAAAGCAGATATTACATCTACAACACTATAATAATAATCTTCTTTCTCTGCATTCCAAACACTTCTTATTTCTTTTCCTTCAAATAAATTTGAAATTGTTTCTAATTTGTTTTGATTCATAAATTAATCATCCCTTCCTAATTTTGCAGACGCATCTGCAATATTCAATTCACATAAATTAAATATTATTTTCAACTGTCCAATATTTTCGTACAATTACACCTGAAAAGTCGCGACATCTCTTGCAGTTGTCCGATTTTTTCGGACAACTGACTACAAGTGGAGTGTGCAAATTTTACACATACCATTTTTAACTAATTCTCATCCTCTTGGACTATCACTAAATTCGGAAATTCCGAATTTTAAGCTGATTACACTTCCTCCTTACTTAGCTAGTATTTCTTCAAAAAAATCACCTCCAAAGAAAAAGGGGTATACCCATAAATGAGTATACCCGCATCGTGTTCGTTATTTCTTGCCTAAATAAAGAACGTTATCGACCAAATTGTCATATTAACACACGGCAAGTAATTAATACATTTTAATTATATCAAACAATTGTTTTATAGTCAATGAAAATCAAGAAAAAACAACTCTATTTTTTCTTTTTAGAGTTGTCTTTATCTCCATCATATTCAATATTTAAATGCTTATAAGCTCTTTCTGTTGCTACACGTCCACGTTGTGTTCTCTTAACAAATCCCTCTTGTAATAAATAAGGCTCTACAACATCTTCAATTGTTGTTACTTCTTCACCAATTGATGTAGCAATAGTTTGAGCCCCAACTGGACCACCATTAAACTTTGTAATTAATGATTCTAGATACTGAATATCTATTTGATCTAAACCATCAGCATCAACCTTTAAACGTTCTAGTGAAGACTTCGTAATTGCTTCATCAATTACATCTTGTTCAGATACTAAAGCAAAGTCCCTAACACGTTTAAATAACCTATTAGCTATACGTGGTGTTTTACGACTACGTTTAGCTAATTCTTTAGCTGCATCATCATCAATTGGCATATTTAAAACCTTACTAGTACGATTAATAATCTTATATAATTCATCATCTGTATAATAATTTAATTTAGCTGTAATACCAAAACGATCTCTTAAAGGTGCTGATATATCTCCAGCTCTAGTTGTTGCTCCAACTAAAGTAAAAGGTGGTAAATCAATACGTAAATTTCTTGATGTTCCATCCCCATTTTGAATAACAATATCTAAAACAAAATCTTCCATTGCGGGATATAATATTTCTTCAATAAATCTTGGAATACGGTGGATTTCATCAACAAATAATACATCACCAGGTTCTAAGGTTGAAAGAATAGCCGCCAAATCCCCACTCTTTTCAATTGAAGGACCAGAAGCAGTCTTAATATTAGTTCCCATCTCATTAGCAATAATATGTGCTAAAGTCGTTTTACCAAGTCCTGGAGGGCCATATAATAAAACATGATCTAAGACTTCATTACGCATCTTACAAGCCTTAATAAAGACTCTAAGATTCTCTTTAATATCCGTCTGA
>CANPXB010000006.1 GCA_947585595.1 uncultured Bacilli bacterium | reverse complement strand
GTATTAGCTGAAAATAATGAAAGGAGATTGAAAGTAATGGAGGAAGTTAAAGAAAAATCTAAGGATGAAACTATTCCAACTTATAATTATGAATTGTATATGAAGAATCTTGAAGATGAAATAAAGAGAGATTTAAAAGAAGAGATATTAGAAAAACAATATAAAAAAGGCGTTAACAATGGTGTTAATAAAGGTCGTCAAGAAGAACGCAAAGAAACCATAAATAAATTAATATCATATGGAATACCTAAAGAAGAAATATCTAAAGCTCTTGGTATGCCTATAGTATAGATTATGAATACACATTACTAGTGTATTTTTTAGTGGTAGAGTTGACAAAAAATAGGTGATAAGTATAATAAAATGAATTAAAAAAGGGGGATTAAAATGGACAGAGTAGATAAATTTGCTTTAGAAATGGAAAAAGTTGATTACTATATTTATAATCCATTAAGTTTTATCTATGAACATATAGATGATCCTACCTCAAGTGAAATAATTGAATGTTATAAATTTATATATCTAAATAATAAAGAAATGATAAGAAAATTTCGTGAGTACTTAAAAGGTCTTGAAGATAAGATTAAAAGTGTTAAACCTTTAGTTTTAGAACATAGTAGTGATACTAAAGAAGAAAAGATAGTAGAAGTAACTGGTAGAGTAGAAGATAAAGATTTAAGTGATGTAATTGAGTTTATTACTTATTGTAATTTTGATACTGAGTTAGATATATTTTTAGATACTTTAAGTAAAGATGATATATTAAGAATTAAGTTATATTTTTTAAGAGAAGTTAAGCTATATGAAGAAGTAATTAGTGATACAATATTAAATAATTATTCTGCTGATGTTAGTAAGTTACAAAGTGAACTTAAAGTATATAAAGAAGTATTAGATCGTTTAATAAAATATACTAAGAAGGAAGAAGTATTAGAAGAAAGTAAGACAGAACAAAGTAATATTATTATATTACCTTCTAAGAAGAGTTCTTATTTATTACAAGATATTAAAGAATATAGTGAAAGAAGTAAAGAAATAAAGAATGCTTTTGATAAGATTATAGAAGGTTATTTCTTAAAAACTAAGGATTTAAAAGCTATTAGAGAAGCACAAGATAGTTTATATGAATATCGTAATCCGAATGGTATAAGAGTATTATATTTTGTTAAAGGAAATTATATCTTTATTACTTCATTATTCTTTAAAGATAAACAAAAGAGTACGAGAATAAGTTCTTATTATGATGAAGCTCATAATAGATATTATAATGCTTATAATTATGTAATGGATAATTTAAATAATCCTGATTTTTATATTGAACAAGCTGAATTAGTTGGTCAGATATATTCATTTTTAGAAACTAATATGGTTGTTAGTAAAAGGTTAGGTGATAAAAATGATTGATTTAGGTAAGATAAGGGATTTAATAGAAAGACAATTAGATGAATTTAAGTTAATCTTATTAGAAGAAGGGGAAGAAGAGATTAAACCTTATATTGATGAGATAGCTAAGAAAACTAATAGTGCTAATAAGAGTGGTTTAGCAACTTTAGAACCTTATAAGATGTTTTTTGTTTATTTCTATTTAACTAATAATAATACTTTATCTTTTGAAGAAGCTTATAATGTAGTTTTAGAAGTTAAAGATGCTGTTAATAGTTGGAATTATAGTAGTAATGGACAAGTATTAATGGAATTAGGTCAGAGTATTGATGATAATGGAATGGTTATAGATAATAAAGCTTATGATTGTCTTACTAAACTTAAATTAACCCCTGAATTTATTAATTATAATATTAAGTCTTTATGTTTTATTATGCTTGATTTTTTACATTTAAAGAAGAATTTAATGGATATTCAATTTAAAGTAAAAGGTGTTGGTAAAAGTAATTTAATGAATCAAGCTTATAATAAAAGTAGAATTAAAGAGATAATGGATATAGCTATAAAAGCTATAAAACAAAGTGATAAAGAATTAGAAGAAGATAAGGGTATTGCTAGAGAAAAGATTAAATATACTAAGGAAGTATTAGCTAAAGTAGATGATTCTTCTTTAGTTAGTTTAACGGAAATACCTCCATTATGGCATCGTTTTTTGGAACCTGATTTATTAGAAGATTTATATAATATTGTCTTTGATAATTTACATAAAGAAGTAGATCAAGTAGATGATGAAATAATTAAAAGAGAAGATATTGTTCTTAAAGATGAATTAACGGAGTATTTATTTTTAAAAGGTATAGATAGTAAATCGATAGATAAAGGTTTATTAGATGAATTATCTAAGAAAGAAGATATTACTTATATATTAGATTATCTTTGTAGTATAGGTTTTTCTTTAAGTAAGATATTTTTAGAATGTGGTTTTATTTTAAAGAATTTAACTAAGGATATGATTAATAAGATTCAATTCTTAGTATCTTCTAATGTTTTAAGTAAAGATACTTTACTTAAGAATATGGATTTATTTAGTAGTAAGTTTAATGAATTATTAGTTAATTATGAAATATTAAAACCAATTATGGATTTTGATAATATGTTTTATGATGATAGTATTTTATTATTATCTACTAAGCAATTAAAAGATATTTTATCTATTTTAGCGCAGTATAATTTATCAAGAAATAATTATATTTATTTATTATGTCATTTTAATTATCTTCCGATATATGATTTATTATTAGAACATGAAATACCTTTATATTTATTTATTAGTATTTGTGAAACTAAAGAACCGATGAATACAATTAAGAGAATTATGATATATCGTATGATAGGGGAAGAGTTTGAAACTAGTAGTAAGTTATTACGTAAAGAAGTAGCGATGGAAGAAAGAAGTTTAATTCCTAATAATGAATTAGATGATTATTTACCTTTCTTTGTTAATTTAAGTAAGATTAAGGGAAGAAGAATTAGTAAGGTATTAAAGAGTGAAGTTGTGAAAGATTTTGATCAAAGTTATTTAGTAGCTAGTGATTTATATATGATTGGTGGAGCTTTAATATCAAGACCTAAGTTTTTACGTAATTATGAAGAAGTTAATGAAGATAAAGAAAGAATTATGGAATGTTTAGTTAGTAATTCGTTATTAAGTGAAAAAGAGTATCGTGATGTAATTAAAGAATTTAAAGGAAAAAGACTCTAGTTATCTAGGGTCTTTTGTCATATCTTTTTTATAATAATCATATAGTTCTTTGAATCTATTAAAATGAACTATTTCTCTTTGACGTAGGAATAGTAATGGACCGATTAGGTCTTCATCAGTAGCTAGGTCAATTAAGTTTTCATAAGTAGCACGAGCTTTTTCTTCAGCAGCCATATCTTCTGATAAGTCAGCTAGAACTTCACCAGTTGAACTAAAGACAAAGGCATTAAAAGGAACGCCTGAGGCATCTGTTGGATAGATACCACGTCCATGATCAGTAAAATAATCACCTAAATTAGCTGCTTCTAATTCTTCAGGAGTAGCATCTTTAATTAATTCTTTAAAGATAGTACCAATCATTTCACAATGCCCTAATTCTTCACAAGCTATATCATTAAGTAGAGCTTTACCTTTATCATCTGGCATAGAGAATTTTTGACTGAAGTAACGTAAAGCAGCAGCTAATTCACCAGCTGGACCACCTAGTTGAGTTCTAATATAACGAGCCATTTTAAGATCTTTTTTCTTAATATTAATTGGGTAATTTAATTTCTTAGCATATTTATACATTTAGACTACCTCCAGTGAAAGGCCATGGACCTTTCTCCCACATATAACTAGTATAATTACTATCACAAAGTTCTAATGGACCATATTTCTTTTCATATAAATCAATATATTTTTTAGATTCTTCTGTATATTTTCTAAATAAATTATAAGTATAATCATCATCAGGATGAAGATCTAAGTATAAAGATAAATCATTTAAAGCAAAATCATATTCATAGATATTTAATAGTAATTCTTCTTTTTCAGATAAAGCATTTAATTTAGTTACATGGTAATTTTTATAAGGAACATATTCATTTCTAAACATATTACCATACATTAAACCTTCTTTTTCATTAAAGAGTCTTGGAGTATTCATCATCTTTATATTAGAATCAAATAATATATCATCAAAAAACATTTTTATTCCTCCTAAGATATAATATGTATATTTACATGATGTTTGTAGTAAAATTGCCTATAAAAGAGGTAAAGTTGCTTTACATAAAAATGCATTATATGTTAAAATATTAATAGAAAGGATATGATACTATGACTAGTATTAAGAAGAATGAAAGATTTGTTCCAATTAAAAATTATGTTCTTGCTGGTGTTATAGTTGTCGTAGTAATTTTATTAGCTTGGTATGCTTTTGCTTGGTATAAAGTAGTAAATGAAAATAGAATATCAACATCTTACTTAGTTAATGAAAAAGTAATTTCTAAAGAATTAAAATTAGAAGAAGTTAGTTCAGTATTCTCAGAACCACTAAATGAATATTTTATTTATGTAAGTTATACTGGTTCTGAAGATGTATATAATATGGAAAAAGATATTGAAGGTGTTATTAATCAATATGGTATTAATGATAAGTTATATTATTTAAATGTAACTGATGTTAAAGATGAAGATGATTTTAAGAAGAAGATTAATGATACTTTAGGAGAAGTATTAGATATGAATGGTAAAGAAGTATCAACAGTTCCAACTATTATATATTGTAAAGATGGTAAAGTAGTTGACATTATAAATAGATTAGATAATAATATTATGAGTCGTTGGGATTTTGAACAGATTCTTGATCGTAATAATGTAGAGGAAGAAGAATAAGACCTGATGGTCTTATTTATTTGGAGGAATTTATGATTAATGTTGTATTATTTGAACCTGAAATACCTGGTAATACGGGTAATATTATGAGAACTTGTGTAGCTACTAATACTTATTTACATTTAATTAAACCATTAGGATTTTCTTTAGATGAAAAGTATATTAGAAGAAGTGGGGTTAATTATATAGATAATTGTCATTATACAGTTTATGAAAATTGGCAAGATTTTATGGATAAGAATAAAGATAAAGGGGAATTTTATTTTTTAACAAGATATGGTCATAAACCTCATACTTCTTTTGATTATAGTGATAGTAGTAAGAATATTTATTTTGTCTTTGGTAAAGAATCAACAGGTATTCCAAGAGAAATATTGAAACCGCATATTGATAGATGTATGAGAATGCCAATGACGGATAAAGTAAGAGCTTTAAATTTATCTAATACAGTAGCAATTATGGTTTATGAAGCGTTAAGGCAACAAGATTATAATGATTTACTTCGTGAAGAACCACATAAAAGTAAGAATTTTATTGAAGAATATGATGAAGATTAGTAAGTACTAATCTTTATTTTATGATAAAATATACTTAGGTGATACTATGAACTGTAAATATTGTGGAGCAGCTTTACCAACTAAAGGTGGAGTATGTCCAGAGTGTGGGAAGATGATTCCAATTTCTCAACAAAAAGAAATGCGTGAGATGCTTGATCCAAGATGGAATATGTATCGTAATAAAGATACAGCAATGTATAAGAGTGCTTCAAATACTGATGGTGATGCTAAGATTGGTAAAGCTATTATGTTTATAATAATAGTGGTTGTGGTAATAATATTAATAGCAGTTATTAAAGGAGGATCTTAATGCTCTTTGTTTTGTGTGTAAAAATATTCTTTGCTAGAATAGCTGATGTAACATTAGGAACAATAAGAACTAATTATTCGGTTAGAGGTAAGACAATGCTTGCTGGTTTAATTGGTTTTTTTGAAGTATTTATTTGGTTTTTAGTAGTTAAAGAAGCTTTAAATTCAGAAATAAATAGTATATGGATTGTAATTGCTTATTCAGCTGGTTATGCAACGGGAACTATTTTAGGAACTTTTATTTCTAATACTTTAGTTAATAGTTTAATAAGTGTTGAAGTTATGACCAAAGAAACGAGTAGAGAAAGTATTGATAAGATTAGAAAAGAAGGTTTTGGTGTTTCAGTTGTAGAAACAGTTAATACTTATAATGAAGAAGAAGCTAATATTTTATTTATTACTTTAAATAGTCGTAATTTAAATAAGTTAAAAAGAATAATAAGAGAGATAGATGAAAAGGCTTTTGTTGTTATTAATGAAACAAAAGTAGTACAAAATGGGTATATAAAATAGAGAATGTATGATATTCTCTATTTTTAGTTAGAATACTTCGGAGTGGCTTCCTGTATCGATTAATAATAAAATCAATTCATCTTCTTCATATCGATAAATTAATAACCAATCTGGTTCAATATGACATTCGCTGCAATTTTTAAAATATTTATTGTTAATTAAACTATGATTATGATATTTAGGTTCTAGTTCTTCTTTGTTTGCCAGTTTGATAACAACTTCTTTTAATTTTTCAAGATTTTTTTGTTGTTTTATAAGTTTCTTATAGTTCTTTTTAAAGGCAGATGTGGTATCAACACCGCACTTTGTATTGGATTTGTTAAATACCATTATCTAAATCCTCAAAAAGTTCATCAATATTATGATAACTTTTTCTTTTTCCACTTTTAATATCTTCGATAATTTTGTCCGCTTCTTTTAAAGCCTTTATTAATTCTTTACTTGGCTTCGGATTAGAAACTTCAAATGGAACGCCATTTCTTTTTACAACTTGAGCTAAAGTCATATTAATCAATGTGCTCATATTTAAGCCAAGACCTTTTAATATTGCAGTAGCTTCCTTTTTTAGTTCTGGATCAACATTAACATTTATTACACCTGATAAACTTGCCATGAGACTCATCTCTCTTTCTATAAGGCATTATAGCATAAAAATTATATGTTTGCAACATATTATGTATATATTATCAACATAATATATACATAATAGCTATATATTGATGCTATGTTTTATATAATATTATATTCATAATAGTGATTTTTATGTAGTTGTTGCATATAAAATAGAGAATGTATGAAATTCTCTATTTTTGATTTAAGTAAGTATTATATTCTAACATTACTTTATTCATTACTTTAATTAAACGAATGACTTCGGTATAAGCACCGATGTTACCACCTTTATTGGCCATCGCAATAGCAATATATGGATGATCATCAAAGACGATACCTGTTTCTACAACATCTTTTTTAGCAAAACCAGTTTTACTGGCGCTTTCGATTTCAGGCATTACTTCTTTATAGTAGTTATATTTACCAGTAGATAAGATATTTAATAGTTCAATACCTTCACTATCAGTAATAGAAAAGTTATAAATATCTTGCCATATTAGAGCAGCACTACGACATGAAGTATAACCCCATGGATTACTAGCAGTTAAATATAATTCTTTAGTACCAAGATTTCTTAACATTTCATTATATCCTTTAACACCAAAGTTACCATGTAAAATTTCATAAGCAATATTATCTGATTCATATAAAGAGTAATAAATTAAATCTTTAATGGTATATTCAGTACCAAATGGACTTCTTTTAACAACACCTGTACCAGGATTATAATATCTTTCTTTGTAGACTAGTTTTTGATTTAAATCAATATTACCTTTAGCTACTTCATGATAAAGATATAAAGCATATGGTGCTTTAATTGAACTAGCGGTTTCAAATTTACGATCAACATTATAACCAATAGTCATACCATCATCTAAACTGACAATATAGAAAGAAGCACTAGCACCATAACTGTGAATTAGATTATATATTTCATTAGTAAGTTCGTTACTTATTTTAAAATCAGTATTTGTTGTACTTATAGTATTATTAGTATATTTTAAGGAAGCAATATCAATAGTATTTATTTCTTTACCAGAGAAGTCTTGAACATCAAAAGAAAAAGTATTTAGTTGGTTATTAGGATTAGGATTACTTAAAGAAGAAGGATCTTCTTTTTTACTATAACTCATGGAAATAGATGAGATACTTAGAGTAATACAAATTATAAAAAGAATTGAAATGAATATAAACTCTCTTTTTCGCATGTTAATCTTCCTTATCTTCTAAAGATAATATTACTACAAAATAGGGAAAGTCTCAATTAAAATCTTGCATAATTAAAAAATTATGTTATAATTTAGTTATCAGATTTAAGTGGGCGGAATATCCCACTTTTATTATTAGTTTAAAGAGGTGAATCATGAATAAAATATTAGAAGAAATTAGAAGTGCTATTACTGAACCAATGAAAGAAATGAATATTATTGTTGATAGTGTAGTTTATGAAACAGAAGGTAATTATAATTTTTTAAGAATTGAGTTAGATAAAGTTAATGGTTTAGACTTGGATACAATAGTTGAAGCTACTAATGTTATTAATCCAATTATTGATAGTTTAGATTTAATTGATGATTCATATATCTTAGATATTGTTAGTAAAGAAAAAGGAAGTGTTTAAAATGGCAAGAAAGAAAGATGTTGTTGAAGAAAGCGGTCAAATGGATCCTCAAGCATTTATTAAAGCCGTTAAAGGGATTGTAGCTGAAAAGGGCATATCTGAAGATGTTGTTTTTGAAGCTATGGAACTTGCTTTAGCAACGGCTTATAAGAAGAATTTTGGTTCTAAAACTAATGTTAAGGTAGATATTAATAGAACGACTGGGGAAATTAAAGTTATGTCTTATTATGTAGTAGTTCCAGAAATTGATGAAGGAGATACTATTATTGATGAAGAAGGTAATGAAGTAGATGTTCCACCAGAGATTAATATTGATGCCCAAATTTTACTAGAAGATGCACGTGAAATTGTTCCTGATATAGAAATAGGGGAAACAATTGAAAAAGAAGTAACACCTAAAGATTTTGGTCGTGTAGCAGCTGGTACAGCTAAACAAGTAATTATGCAAAAAATAAGAGAAGCAGAAAAAGAATCAATTATTGCTGAATTTGCTGATAAACAAGATGAAATGTTAATTGGTACTTTAGCAATGGAAGATGTTCGTAATTATTATGTTGAATTAGGACGTACAAGAGGTATCTTACCTAAATCAGAAATGATTCCTGGTGAAGAAGTTAAAATGGGATCAAATATTAAGGTATATGTTACTAAAGTAGAATCTAATACTAAAGGACCATTAATTTTACTTTCTCGAAAACATTATGGTTTTGTTAAGAGATTATTTGAATCTGAAATACCTGAATTAGCTGATGGAACAATTATTTTACATGCAGTAGCTAGAGAAGCTGGAGTAAGAAGTAAAGTAGCAGTTGAATCAACTAATGAAAAAGTAGATGCAATTGGAGCATGTATTGGGGAGAGAGGTTCAAGAATAGCTTCTATTTTAAAAGAATTAAATGGAGAGAAAGTAGATATTGTTTTATATAGTGCTGATCCAGCAGAATATATTAAGAATGCTTTAAGTCCTGCTAAAGATGTTATTGTAAATATTATGGATCCAATGAAAAAGGAAGCATTAGCAATTGTTAATGATGAAAATTTATCTTTAGCAATAGGTAAAAAAGGAACTAATATTAAGTTAGCTTCAAAGTTAACTAAATATAAAATAGAAGTTAAAACATTAACGCAAGTTAATGAAGAAGGAAATAATTAAGAAATGAGGTTGGACTCATGAAGAAAATACCTGAAAGAACTTGTGTTATTACGAAAGAGAAAACTTTAAAGAAAGATTTACTTAGAGTAGTTCGTGATAAAGAGGGGAATGTATCTGTTGATTTAACAGGAAAAGCGAATGGTAGAGGAGCTTATTTAAAGAAAGATAGTGAAGTAATTAAAAAAGCTCGTGATACGAAAGCGTTAGAGCGTATTTTAGAAGTAACTATTCCTGAAACAATATATGAAGAAATGCTTGATATTGTAAAAGAATAAAGAAAGATAGAGGTGAGTTAAAATGATGAGTGTTAAAGAATATGCAGTTGATACTAATTGTTCAGTAGCAGAGATTCTTAAGAAATGTAGTGAGTTAGGAATTAATGTTAAGAGTGGTGATGATGAATTATCTGAAGATGACATTATTATTCTTGATAATACTATTAATTTAATTAGTACAGATAGTGAGACTGATTATGAAGAAGAAGATGCAATTGATGAAGTAGTAGAAGATTTAGTTGAAGCTAATAATTTAGATAAGAACTTTAAAGCAGGAGATAAGAAACAAAAACTAAAAAAGAAGAGTCAACTACAAAGTTCACAAGAAGAATATATGTCTAAACGTAAAGAGATGTATAAACATAAAGAAAAATTAATGAGTAATGCAGCTGAAGATAATGTGGTTTTATATAAAGAAAATATGTCTGTTAGTGATTTAGCTAATGCTTTAGAAGTTAATGGAACTGATTTAATTAAGAAGATTATGGGACTTGGTTTAATGTTAAGTTTAAATAATCCAATTGATTATGAAACAGCTAGTGTTTTAGTTTTAGATTATAATAAAACTTTAAAGAAAGAAGAAACACAAGATGTAGCTAACTTTGAAGAGTTTGAAGCTAATGATAGAGAAGAAGATTTAGTAACAAGACCACCAGTAGTAACTATTATGGGACATGTTGACCATGGTAAAACAACTTTACTTGATACAATTAGAAAGAGTAAGATTGTTGATTCTGAATATGGAGGAATTACGCAAGCAATAGGGGCTTATCAAGTAGAACATGATGGTCATAAGATATCATTTATTGATACTCCAGGACATGCAGCTTTTACTGAGATGAGAGCGCGTGGAGCTAGTATTACAGATATCGTTATTATAATAGTCGCAGCTGATGATGGGGTTATGCCACAAACAGAAGAAGCAATTGATCATGCTTTAGCAGCTAATGTACCAATTGTCGTAGCGGTTAATAAAATAGATAAACCTGATGCTAAACCAGATCGTATTAGAACTGAGATGGCTGAACATAATATAACTCCTGAAGAATGGGGTGGAAATGTTCCATTTGTTGATATTTCAGCTAAGTCTGGACAAGGTATTGATTTACTTTTAGAAACAATTTTAGCAATTGCCGAAATGCAAGATTTAAAAGCAAATCCTAATCGTTATGCTTTAGGTACGGTAATTGAATCTAAGATGGATAAGAATATTGGTGGAGTTGCTTCATTATTAATTCAAAATGGTACTTTACGTATTGGTGATCCAATCGTTGTTGGTACTACTTATGGTAAGGTAAGAACAATGAAAGATGATTTAGGTAATGCAATTGTTGAAGCAGGACCATCAACCCCAGTAGAAATAACTGGTTTATCAGCTAATCCTTCAGCTGGTGATAAATTCATGGCTTTTGAAACAGAAAGTCAAGCTAAGAGTGTCGCTGAAAAACGTAGTATTCAATTACGTGAACAAAAATTCCAAAAACAAACTTTATCTTTAGATAATCTATTTGCATCAATTGATTCAGAGACTAAAGAAATTAATGTTGTCTTAAAGACTGATGTTAGAGGTTCTGAAGAAGCAGTTCGTAATGCTTTAGAGAAAATTGATGTTGATGGTGTTAAAGTTAAAGTTATTAGAAGTGGGATTGGAACAATTACGGAAAGTGATGTTGTTTTAGCGCAAGCTTCTAATGCAATTATCTTAGGATTCTGTGTAAGTCCATCTAATAGTACAAAAGAGATGGCTAAAGAATATGGCGTAGATATTCGTCTTTATACAATAATTTATAAATTAGTTGAAGAGATGGAAGCAGCAATGAAAGGTATGCTTGATCCTGAATTTGAAGAAAAAGTTATTGGTAATGTTGAAATTAGAAAAATATTTAAATTTTCTAAAGTTGGTAATATAGCTGGTTCTTATGTAACGGATGGTATTGTAAAAAGTGGAGCGAAAGCAAGACTTATTCGTGATGGAATAGTTGTTACAGATACAAAGATAGCATCTTTACAAAGAGAAAAAGATCAAGTTAAAGAAGTTAAAAAAGGCTTTGAATGTGGTATTACTTTAGATAATTATTCAGATATTAAAGTCGGTGATACTTTAGAAATATATGAAGTTGTTGAGGTTAAGAGATGAATCAAATTAAATTAAAAAGAATTGGTTCACAAATAGCTCAAGAATTAAGTAATATCTGCGCAATAGAAGCTCATGACTCAATTCTTAAAGCGATTAATATTACAGGAGTTGTTGTAACAAATGATTTAGGTTTAGCAAGAGTATATTTTACTTCAATGTTAGAAATGGATCATAAAAAGTTAGAAAAAGAATTAAATGATGAAACAGCTGGTTATTTAAGAACCAAGATTGCTAATCGTATTGAAATAAGACATACACCAGAATTAAGATTTGTTTATGATAATTCAGTAGATTATGGCGATAAGATAGAAAGAATAATTGATAAGATACATGAGAAAGACGGCGAATAGCTGTCTTTTTTTAACTTTTAAAACATATAGTTATATGGGTGAACTTATGAGTTATCTTTTATTAATTATTGGTTTTATTTTACTTATTAAAGGTTCTGATTTATTTGTTGAAGGTAGTAGTAGGATAGCAGCATATTTTAAAATACCTAATGTTATTATTGGTTTAACTTTAGTAGCATTTGGGACATCGGCACCGGAGGCAGCCGTTAGTATTACAGCTATTTTAAATAATTCTAGTGCTTTATCAGTATCTAATATAATAGGAAGTAATATTTTTAATTTATTAATTGTTTTAGGATTTACTTCCTTATTTAAAGAAGTTATTACTAATAAAGAAGTTATAGTTAAAGATTATATGATTTCTTTAGGTAGTGCTATTTTATTATTTAGTTTAATAATAATTAATTATTTATTTAAAGGAATATTAGTTATTAATAGAATAAATGGAATTATCTTATTAATATGTTTAATTATTTATCTAAGTAATTTAATTAAGAAGAATAATAAAGAAGAAGTAAGTTATGATAAAGAACTCTCGTTAATGGATTTAGTGTTTACAATAGGTGGATTAGGTTTAGTAATATTTGGGGGACATTTAACTGTTTCTTCATCAATTATAATAGCAAGAGAGATAGGGATAAGTGAGAGAGTTATTGGTTTAACAATTATTGCAATGGGAACTTCTTTACCAGAATTATTTACTTCTTTAGTAGCCATTATAAAGGGTAAGAATGAGATAGCAGTAGGGAATATTATAGGAAGTAATATATTTAATATTTTATTTATTTTGGGGATTAGTAGTTTTTTAAAACCTGTTTTAATTAGTCTTTCTTCCTTAATTGATATAGTTATTTTAATAGGTAGTACAATCTTAGTATATTATTATTTTAATGATTTAAAGATTAGTCGGAAGGAAGGACTAAGTATGATAATAGTTTATCTTATATATTGTTATTATCTCTTTGTGAGATAATTTTTTTTGTAAACTTGATGAATATTAATTTTTGAGTATAATAATATAAAATGTTTAGGAGGCCAATATGAGACAGATTGATACAGATAAGTTATCACGTGAAATGAATGATGCCTTAATTCATCGTGCTTGTGTTATGCGTAGTGGACAATATCTAGCTCGTTATCTTATTCATCGTAATCGTAGTGTTGATGCAATAAGACTTATTGGCCGTTGTTCAGTACATGATATTTCGAAAATCCAGAATACGGAAGAGTTTATGTCTTTAGCTAGTATAGTTGATGATATTGATTCAATGCAAAATATTAATCATGTTTTAAGTGAAGAACAAACTAATGCGATTAAATTACATTGGAGTAGAAATTCTCATCATCCAGAGTATTATGATAATGCTAATGATATGTCAGATTTAGATTTGTTAGAAATGGCTTGTGATTGTCATTCAAGAAGTAAACAATTTAAAACTGATTTATTAGAATATATAAATGTTCAACAGGAATTAAGATTTCATTTTGATAGTGAACATTTAAGTAGATTAAAAGCTTATTGTAAAGCTTTAGTTGAACTTACTAAAGATGATGATTATGCGGATGTTTTATCAGGAGATAAGATGTTAGGATTTGATTTAAAAGATTCAACGATGAAGAAGTTAGAACAATTTGATGAAGAATGTTATGTTGATTATTTAAAAACAGAACATCTTTATTTAAAGAAACAAGGAACTCCTGATTTTGCTTCGATAGCTTATACTATTTATTTAAAAGATGATAATACAGAAATAGGTTATATATCATTAAAGTTTAATGGTTTTATTGAATATAAGATTTATAAGAATTATCAAGATCAAGGTTATGAACTAGAAGCTTTAACGAAATTCATTGAGATTACTTCAGTAGCAGAGTTATTTGTCGTTATTAAGAAAGATGTTGAAGAGTCAAGAAAGGTAGCTGAAGAATTAGGTTTTCAACCTATTCAAGTAACAGAAAATACCGTTACGTATAGATTAAAAAGAAAAGGTAATAACAGTTAGTTATTGCCTTTTAATTTAGCTCCTTGATAAGTATCTCTTTTTTTCATTTCTTTATCAATATCATTTAAAACACAGAATTTTTTTAATAACCAAGTAGGTTCGATTAAGTCTTCTTTTTTAGGGTCCCCAGTTAAACGATGAATAACTATTTGAGGATTTAGTAATTCTAACTCGCTAATTACAATATCAATGTATTCTTCTTTAGTTAAAACATGAAAGGGATGTTTTTCATAGTATGTAGCTAAAGGAGTATTTTTGATGATATGTAACATATGTATTTTAATACCATCGATATGTAAGTCATTTAAGTAACGAACTGTAGCTAACATATCTTCTTTTGTTTCATTAGGTAGACCATTAATAATATGAACAACTACTTTAATATGTCTTTTTTGTAATTCTTTGACACACTCTGTGAAGTTATTTAAATCATGACCACGATTAATAAATTTCAAAGTTTCAGCTTTAATGGACTGTAAACCTAGTTCAATAGTTAAATCAGTCTTTTTATTAAGTTCACTTAAATAATCATAGCACTCGTTAGTGATGGCATCACTACGAGTAGCTATATTTAAACCAACAACATTAGGTAAAGCAAGAATAGTTTCATATTTTTCTTTTAAGATATTTAAAGGGGCATAAGTATTTGTATTAGCTTGAAAATAACCAATATAATAACTATCCGGCCATTTATGTTCCATTATCTCTTTTACTTCATTAAATTGGGTTACTAAGTCTTTTTCTTTATCACCAGCAAAGTCACCAGAACCTGATGGAGAACAAAAGATACAACCAGGTCCATTAATTTTATTAGGACATGAAAAATTACCATTTAAGGATACCTTAAAAGTTTTCTTACCATACTTAGTTTTATAATAGTAATTTAGAGTATGATATCTTTTATTGTCTAAAGTATATTTAAACATTTAATCACCAACAAGTATTATAACATAATGTTTTTAAATTCTTGATGTAATAAGTAATTATTTTTGATATAATAAATAATGATAGGATATAGAGAATAAATTGGAGGAATAAAGATGGCAAATTTTGGAACACATTTTAAACCTGATTATCAAAATGCAATAAGTAAACCACAAACTGTATTTAGAGGACAATTCTATCGTATTACAGTTTTAAGTGATTTATTAGTACGATTAGAGTTTAGTGAAGAGGGCTATTTTGAAGATCGTCCGACAGAATTTGCTAAATTTAGAAATTTTCCTATTCCTCAAATGAAAGTTGATCAAAATGAAAGAATTTTGGATATAACAACGAAGTATTTTAATTTGCGTTATGAAAAAGAAAAATCTTTTGCAAGCAATAAATATTCACCAGATAGTATTTTAAGAATTAGATTATTAGATGCTAATAATAAAGAATGGTATTATGGTCATCCAGAAGCAAGAAATTATAAAGGTATTATAGCTAATATTGATAAGAGTATAGATCCATTCTTAGGTGAGAGTGAAGTTAAAGATTTTAAACATATAAAAAGACAAGTTGAAGATTTATTAGTAGCTAAAGCTAAAGGGTTATATTCTGCTGATGGCTTTTCTTCAATAGATGACTCTAATTCAAATTTTATAGGTGAAGATGGTTCAATAATATATAATGATCGTAAACGTATAGATATTTATGTCTTTATGTATAATAAGGATTTTGGTAATTGTTTACATAGTTATTTTACTTTAACGGGAATGCCTCCTTTAATACCAAGATATGCTTTAGGTATATGGTGGAATAAGAATGATGTATATAATTTTGATGATATACAGAAGTTATTAATGGAATTTAATAGAAATAAAATACCAATGAGTGTTTTGTTATTAGGAGATAACTGGCACTTAAAAGATAAAAATAATTTAACAAGATTTAATTCTGGTTTTACTTTTAATCGTGAATTATTTTATAAACCAACAGAATTTGTTAAATATATGCATGATCGCGGGGTTAGAGTAGGACTTAGTTTGGATCCTAGTGAAGGTATTCATCCTCATGAACCAAAGTTTGATGAAGTAGCTAAAAGAGTAGGAATAGGTGATAAACAAACAATACCATTTAATGCTTTTGATAAAGAGTTAATGAGTGCTTACTTAAATGAACTTATAGATCCATTATATAAAGTTGGAGTTGATTTCTTTTGGATAAATTATCGTAATTTAAAAGATCGTGAATCAAATGATGCTTTAAATTATTATCATTTTACAGATTTTAATAAGATGGAAGGGGTAAGACCTTTAATATTAAGTAGAGCTAATACATATGCACCACATTTATATCCAGTTCATTATAGTGGTGAAACTTTAGTTAGTTGGAATACCTTAAAGATATTACCTTATTTTAATAGTACATCTTCTAATTTAGGTTTATCTTGGTGGAGTCATGATGTTGGTGGATATAAAGATGGTATTGAAGATTCAGAATTATATATAAGATATGTTCAATATGGTACTTTTAGTCCAATATTTAGATTTAGTGCGAAGTATGGAAGATATTATAAAAGGGAACCATGGAAATGGGATGTTAAGACTTTAAATATCGTTAGATTATATTGTCAAATGAGACATAAATTAATACCATATTTATATTCAGAAGCTTATAAGTATCATAAAGTTGGATTACCTTTAGTTCAACCAGTTTATTATCAATATCCAGAGATATATGATGAACTTGATTATCGTAATGAATATTATTTTGGTTCAGAGTTATTTGTAGCACCGATTACGAAGACTAAAGATGATGTCATGAATAGATCTGTTGAAAGGATATTCTTACCTAAAGGTACTTGGTATGATTTTAAAACTGGTAAGAAGTATTTGGGTAATAAAAGATATATTTTATTCTATAAGGATGAAGATTATCCTGTCTTTGCAAGAGATGGTTCGATTGTATGTATGGCTGATTTAGAAAATAATATGAATGTTACTAATAGTCCTAAGACAATGGAAATTCATGTCTTCCCTGGTAAGAGTAATCAATATAACTTATATGAAGATGATGGATATAGTAATTTATATAAAGAAGGGTATTATTTACTTACGAGAGTTGATTATAACTATATGGCTAATAACTATACTTTAATTATAAGACCAGTTGAAGGTAAGACAGGTATTGTTCCAGCTAAGAGAAATTATCGTATTAGATTTAGAAATACTAGAGAAGCTAATGATGTTATTGTTTATATAAATAATGATAAAGTAGATAGAACTTGTTATATTGAAGATACTGATTTTATTGTTGAAGTTAATGATGTACCAACTACTAAACAGTTAACAATAAATTGTAAAGGTAAAGATATAGAGATAGATGCGGTTAGATTAATTAATGAAGATATTGATTCAATTATTTCTGATTTACAGATTAAAACAGTATTAAAAGAACAAATAGGTAGTATAGTGTTCTCTAATATGAGTATTGATAAGAAACGTGCCGAGATTAGAAACTTACAAAAGGTTGGTTTGGATAAGACATTCGTCAATATGTTTATGAAATTGTTAGAGTATGTTGCACAAATTTAATTTTGTGTTTATAATAGCGGTAGTAAGGGGATGATTTTATGCCACCAAGAGGACCTAGAGGACCAAGAGGTGCTAGAAGAGGTATGATGGGCGGTATGCCTGTAAGTAGATCAGGCAAAGTAATGGTTAATGGACATATAGTTAATCCATTTCCATCACCTGCAGGAGGATATGTTCAATCACCTGCTAATGGACCAGTAGAATTTTATGCAACTCATTATTTAAATGTAAAACGTAAAATGAGTTATGCTATAGAACGTAATGGAGTATTAAAAGGTACTTTAATAGGAATACGTCATGTTTTAACTGATGGACTTCATAATTGTATGTTTTCAAGAAAGATGGAGTTAGCTGAAAAAGATTTAAAAGCGGAAAAAATTACTAAAGAAGCAGCTGATTTAAGAAAAATGCGTGCGGCAGCTGAGTATTTTGAGCATCTAAGAAAGATTGGCTACTATGATGAAGAAATGGTTTCTGCTAAAATGCATTTATTTGCTGAAAAACTAGGTATAGAATATGATGATGGTAGATTTACAGAAGGTAGATCTCGTTAATTATTCTTGATTTAAAAGATTAGATATTTTATAATACATTTAATATATTTTAAGTGATGAAGAAAGAGTAGTAGAATATTAATTCATTAAAGAGACCTAATGGGTGGTGTGAATTAGGATGATAGATATTTGAACTTGCTTTTGGAACGGTTAGGGTAATTCCTTTATCAATTTAAAGCTGATATATTTATCAGAAATTAAGGTGGTACCACGACATTTTCGTCCTTATACGAAAGTGTCTTTTATTTTGGAAAGTGAGGTTTTACAATGTTTGATTTAGTATTCTTTTGTATTATTTTTATGGTTGTTTACTTTGTTTATTATTTCATCTTTGATGATTTACTCAAAAAAGAAAAATATACTAAAATATCTGAATTAGTAATACTAACTAAGAAATTTAATTTAGATAAGAAGAAAATGAATTATCGTAAATTATTAAATATGATAGCTATAATTAATGCTTTTATTATATCTTTTACGATAACAGTTATTAATTTATTACCAGATAGTTGGTTTGTAGGTTTAAAGTTATTAATAGCTTTTGGTATTATTTTAATTTTAATATTTAGTATGTATATGGGATATGGTAAATACTTAAGTAAAAAATGGGGTAAAAAAGATGAAAAATAGTAGAGTAGTTAAATTCAAAGTAGATAATAGTGATAAAGTATTAGAAATTCTAGTTAAAGAAGTAGATACTTTATATGGAGTTAGCTATATTTTATTAAGTTCTAATAAATATTTAGACACAAAAGTAAAAAGTGGTTTTACAAAGTTATATGCTATTAATCCAATTAATAATTGTAAGGTACCTATTTATATAGATAGTACAATAAAAGAAGATAAGGTAGGAGTACCTTTACATAATGAAGAAGATTATGAATATGCTATTAAACATAAAATAGAAATGAAACAAGTAATAGAAGAAGTTACTGGTAAACCTCATGATAATGAATTTAAGAAGAATTCAATTGTCGCAATAGTTTATGATGAAGATAATGATAAATACCTCACAATTAATTGGCATGAAAAAGGTGGTCGTTTATTTATTGGGGGAACAATTAAAGAGGGAGAAAAGGCCCTAGATTGTGCTTTAAGAGAAGTAGAAGAAGAAACTGGTTATAATAAGTTAAAACTCTTAAAAGAAGTACCTAAAATAAATCATCATTATTATGCTTTTAATAAAGATAAATACTTTAATATTGAATGTACAGGTTTCTTATTTAAATTAATGAGTAATAAGAAGAATAAACAGAATTTAGATGAAGATGAAGTATTTAGTGTTGAATGGGTAGATAAAGATACTATCTTAAAAGAAATAAAAGATGAATTACATCATAAAACTTATGAATATGTAATGAAAGATAAAGTAATTATTACTGATGGACTTTTAGTTAATTCAGAGATAGTTAATGGTTTAAGTAGAAAAGAAGCTACTAAAGTAATCTTAGAATGGTTAAAAGAACATAATTAGAAAGAGTGAATATAATGGAATATAATTTTAATGAAATAGAAAAGAAATGGCAAAAGTATTGGGATGATCATCATACTTTTGAAGCTAAAACAGGAGATAAAAGTAGGAAACCATACTATATCTTAGTAGAGTTTCCTTATCCTAGTGGTTCTGGTTTACATGTTGGACATGTTAGAAGTTATACGGCCCAAGATGCAATTGCTAGAATGAAAAGAATGCAAGGACTAAATGTTTTATATCCAATGGGATGGGATGCTTTTGGAGCACCTGCTGAACAATATGCGATTAAAAATCATATTCATCCTAAAGAAGCAGTTAAAGAAAATATTGTAACTTTTAAAAAACAAATGAAGAGTTTAGGTTTCTCGTTTGATTGGAGTAGAGAGTTTTCGACAACTGATCCAGAGTATTATAAATGGACACAATGGCAATTTTTACAATTTTATAAACATGGAATGGCTTATAAAGATACAATTCCAGTAAACTGGTGTCCTACTTGTAAATCAGTATTATCTAATGAAGATGCAGCTGGCGGTGTTTGTGAACGTTGTGGTAGTCCAGTTATTCAAAAAGAAAAAGCGCAATGGATGCTTAGAATGAGTGATTATGCTGAAGACTTATTAAAGGGTTTAGATGATACTAATTTTGCCGAAAAAGTTAAATTAGGTCAAATAAATTGGATTGGTAAATCAACAGGTGTTGAAGTAGATGTCGATATCGTTGGTGGCGGTAAGTTCTCAATATTTACAACTTGTATTGAAACAATTTATGGTATTACTTTCTTTGTAATAGCGCCAGATGGTAAATTAATTAAAGAATTAATGCCTAGAGTAGAAAATAAAGATGAAGTATTAGCATATATTGAAGAAACAAGTAAGAAATCTAATATGGATCGTACAGAATTAAATAAAGGTAAGACTGGTGTAGAAGTTAAAGGTATTAAAGCAATTAATCCAGTTACTGGTAAAGAAGTTCCTATTTTCTTAGGTGACTTTGTCTTAGGAGATTATGGAACAGGAGCAGTTATGGCTGTACCAGCTCATGATCAAAGAGATTATGAATATGCTAAAGTTCATAACTTAGAGATTTTAGAAGTTATTACTGGTGGAAACTTAGAAGAAAAAGCTTATGAAAAATATGATTATTTAGAAAATCCGGATGCGAGATTAATAAATTCTGAAGAATACAGTGGTTTAACGGTTAAAGAAGCTAAAGAAGCTTTAACTAAAATGTTAGAAGAAAAAGGTATTGGTCGTGTTGTAAATAATTATAAGATGCGTGATTGGATCTTCTCTAGACAAAGATTCTGGGGTGAACCAATTCCAATGATTTATTGTGAAAAATGTGGATGGCAACCAATGGATGAAAAAGATTTACCATTGTTATTGCCTGATGTAGCAGAATATGAACCAACGGAAGATGGTGAAAGTCCATTAGCTAATATAACTGATTGGGTTAATACGACTTGTCCTTGTTGTGGTGGTAAAGCAAGAAGAGAAACAGATACAATGCCTAACTGGGCAGGATCTAGTTGGTACTTCTTAAGATTTATGGATGCGCACAACGATAAAGAGTTTGCTTCTATGGATGCTATGAAGTATTGGAATAGAGTAGATTGGTATAATGGTGGAATGGAACATACAGCAAGACACTTATTATATGCAAGATTCTGGGTACAATTCTTATACAATATTGGTTTAGTTCCTAATAAAGAAATGATTTGGACTAGAGTTAGTCATGGTATGGTATTAGGTTCTAATAACGAAAAAATGAGTAAATCAAAAGGAAATGTTATAAATCCTGATGATATTGTTAAAGAATATGGGGCTGATACTTTAAGAGTTTATGAAATGTTTATGGGTGATTATGAACAAGATGCTCCTTGGAGTACGGATTCATTAAGAGGATGTAAACGTTTTATTGATAAAGTTGTTAGATTAAAAGATAAAGTAGTAGATGGCAAAGAATACTCAAAAGACTTAGAAAGTTTAATTCATAAGAGTATTAAAAAGGTTGAATATGACTTAACACATATGGCTTATAATACGGTTGTTTCAACTTTAATGATTTTAGCTAATGCTTATGATGATAAGGAAAGTATTACAAAAGAAGATTATCATTTATTATTAACATTATTAAATCCTTTAGCACCTCATATTACAGAAGAATTAAATGAACAAATTGGTTATGAACCTATCTGTAATAGTAAGTGGCCAACTTATGATGAAGCTAAAACAGTTGATAATGAAAGAACAATTGGTGTTCAAGTAAATGGTAAATTAAGAGCTTCTATTACAATTAATGTAGATGAAGATGAAGAAAGTGTTAAAGCTAAAGCAATGGCTGAACCTAATGTAATTAAGTTTATGGAAGGTAAAGAAGTTGTTAAAGTAATCGTTGTTAAAGGTAAAATAGTTAATATTGTTGTTAAATAGTTGATAAAGAGTAGATTTAAAGGAATTAAATCTACTTTTTTGATATAATAATTAGTGAAGAGAGATGGTTTGATGACCAATAAGTATCCTTTATATGAATTAAAGAAAATATGTAATGTTATTGATGAACATGTGGAAGATAAAGAGATTGTTTTTGATTACTTAAGAATCGTTTATTTAGATGATAAGTATGAAAAAGAAGCTAAGAATATCTTATTTTTTCCCATTTATTTTACGAAGTATGATATTGAAGATGGATGGATGATTAGTTATGTTGATTATCGACCAAAGATAAATGAAATAATGGAAAAACATCCAGAATATACATATGTTATTGAAAAAGATATGTTATCATTATTTGATAATGATAAATATAATTATTTAGTAGTAGATAATATATTAGAAGAAATAGATAAATTGTATGAACATGTATTAGATAAAGTAAAACCTAAAGTAGTTGCAGTTACAGGTAGTGTAGGAAAGACGACGAGTGTTGGTTTAATAGAAAAAGTATTAGCTAAGAAATATAAAGTTGAAAGAATATATCATAAGAGAATAACACCTATTTTACTTAAAGCCCATATTATAAATTTACTTAAAAGTGATACAGAATATGTAGTATTAGAAAACTCTATCTATTTTAAAGATCATGTTAAAGTCTTAAGTACTTTACTTAAACCAGATGTCGCTTGTTTCTTACAATTAGATTCATCACATTTACATAAAGATGGAATGGATACAATAGAAGATTTAGCCATTAATAAAGCAGAGATATTTAGAAATGCTAAAGTAGGTTTTTATAATACAAAAGATAAATATATTAAGAGAATTAGTTTAAAAGATAAAGATATATGTTATGATGATAAGAAGTTATTTACTTCTAATTTAGATGAGTTATTAACTTTTAATACCAATATTGGTTTTAAAGATGATGGTTTTGTGATTGAAGGAAATTATATAAAACCATATTTACTTACAGATTTATCACTTTTACAATATGCTTTAGCTTATAAAGTAGGGAAGTATTTAAAAGTTAATAAGAAAGATATAGTAGATGCTTTAAATAGTTATGAACCAGTCGAAAATAGAGTAAGTAAAGTAAAGATATTTGGTAAAGAAGTCTTCTTTGATGGAGATGTAACTACTTATGAAAGATTAAAACAATTAAGTAATAATAAATATAAAAAGAAAATATTAGTAATTAGAAAATTTGGTTCAGCAGAGAATACTGATCGTTTTGATCAAGTACCAGAATTGTTTACTAAATTTGATAAAGTTTATCTATTTGATGATATAGAATATTTAAGTATTTTAAAAGATTATGATAATGTAGTAGTTGTTAATAATCATGATTTTATCCACAAGTTTAAGGGTGTTATATTTTATCATTATAGTGGTTATTTTAGAGATTATGATAAAGTATTAGAAGATAATCTATTAAGTTTAGAAAATGATACATATAAAATTATTCCTTATAAGGAGGAGGTAAGATGAAAAAATCTATTTTATTAATTCATGGATGGAATTATCGTAATTATACTTCACAAACTAAAGAAACTGATGCTTGGCACAATAGAGAAGAATTAGTTAAAAGATTAGAAGAAAACTATAATGTTTATAAATTAAATTTACCAGGTTTTTGTGGCGAAGCAGAACCCAGTGAAGCTTGGGATTTAAATAATTTTGCTGATTATATTAATGATTATATAAAGAAAAATAATTTAGATATTGATTATATACTAGGTTATAGTTTTGGGGGGAGTGTAGCTATTAGATATAAGACGAAGTTTAAAGCAGAACAAAAACTTATCTTAGTATCACCAGCTATAATTAGAACAACTAAGAAAAGTAAAAGTTTTATTAAAACACCAGAAGCTTTACAAGGAATTCGTAATTATTTAAGAAATTTTTATGTAATTCATATTTTAAAAACAAATGAAATGGTTTATGGAACTAAATTTTTACGTAGTTCTTATCAATCAATTGTTAGAGAAGATTTAGAAGATGAAGTAAAAGAAATACCTAAAAATGATTTTGTAATTATTTATGGCGATGAAGATGAACAAGTTAATCCCCATAAAGTAATAGATTATTTAGGGGAAGATTATAAAGATAATATAGATCTTATTAAGGGTGGTAAACACAATATAGGAGTTACCCATCCTAAAGAAGTAGAAGAAGCTATTTTGAAGTATACTTTGAAATAGTTTTTCTTTTAAAATAAAATTAGCACTCTATATTGACAAGTGGTGTTTTAATCTTTATTTATTTAAAAACCAGTTTAATGATCTTTTTGTTATCTTAGCTATTTCAATTAAAAACAAAGTTGGAACAGTTGTCTTACCAGATTCGTACGCACTTATAACTGAATGCGTTGTATTTAATTTGTTTGCAAGCTTCTCTTGAGTATAATTAATTGATTTTCTTGCTAACCTAATTCTTTCTCCTAAAACTTTTCTATCAATTTCAACTTTATTAAAATTAATTTTTTTATTATCAGATAAATTAACTAAGTAATCTATATTAACATTTAATATATTAGATAACTTATTCAAATAAAAAAGTGGAATTGTATTTTTATTTATTTCCCACAAAGAATAAGCAGATCTAGTACATCCTAGCATTTTTGATATGGTTTCTTGTGTTATTTCTAATTCATCTCTTAAATATTTAATTCTATCCGTATTCAATTGTAATCACCAGAAAAATTATTTCATTTTTGCTTTTGAATTCGACATTTTGCTATCTAATACGACAAAAATGTGATATTATATATTTGAAAGGAGTGTAGTTATGGGTATAGCATCATTAATTCTTGGAATTATTGGATTATTGTTATCTTTGACAATTTTTAAGGATTTATGCTTAATATTATGTGTTTTAGCAATTGTTTTAGGAATCATTTCAATTGTTAAAAAGAAAAATAAAGGGATGGCTATTGCTGGTGTTGTATTATCTGCAATTGGTTTTGTTCTTTGTTTTGCTGTTGATGATGATCCTTCTTCAAATACTGGGATAACTAATGATACTGGCTCTGGGTCAAAAGTTGTTGAAGTTTCAAATGATAAAGTTTCAGTTGAAAAAGTTGCAATAACGAAAAGTGGTGATTTTGTAGTTAAAGTTACTAATGACAATGAGGGCTCTGTTTGTCTTTCTTCAATTAAAGCAAATTTTAAAGATAAAGATGGGAATTTCGCTTTAAGTAAAGATGCTGAAACATCATTTGTTGTGATTCCTGGTGAATCATCAACATATGCTTTCTTTTGGGGCTATGATGAAGATTATTCTCAGTATCCTTCGGTAAGCTTTCAAACAGAATTAGCAAATATTTCTGATGAATTTGCACATGCCGGAATAGAATTATCTTCTAATAATACAGGCAAACAAATTGCAGTTACTGTAAAAAATAATTGTGGTAAGAAAATAACTGATGCCAGAGTTACTGTATTGTATTATAAGAATAATAATATAGTTGGAGTTGAAGAAGGCTTTACTGATTCTGGTGCTGATAACGGAGGAGAAACTTATATCAATGTTGACTATCCATCAGATAAGAATTATGACGAAGTCGGCTTTGATAAGTATGAAGTATATTATGTTCATGCATCGTTAGAAGATTAGTTTTTTAAATAAGTAAATATTATTTGTAATATTCTTAAAAATATATAGTATATAAGATATTATAAAAGTGAATAGCGATGGAGTATCTTCGGATCCCATCTGAGCAAGTTGGATGCGTCTAACTTGCTTTTTTATGCATTAAATTTGATATTTTTGAATAAATGTATATTGAATTATAAAATTAGCACTCTATATTGACAAGTGCTAATTTTGGAGTATAATGGGTGTTGATATGGAGGGATTATAATGAATTATGGATATAATATGCCACAACAAGAAGAGGAGAATGTTTTAGCAAAATATGGTCGTGATATTACCGTTGCTGCTAAAGAAAATAAGATAGATCCTGTTATTGGCAGAGATGAAGAAATAAGGAGTATTACGCGAATATTATCACGTAAAACAAAGAATAATCCAGTATTAATTGGGGAACCTGGTGTAGGTAAAACAGCCATAGTAGAAGGTTTAGCACTACGTATTGTTAATGGTGATGTACCTGATGGTTTAAAGAATAAAACAATATGGGGATTAGATTTAGCAGCTTTAGTAGCTGGAGCTAAATATCGTGGTGAATTTGAAGAGCGATTAAAAGCGGTATTAAATAAAATTAAAGATTCTGATGGCAGTATCATTATGTTTATTGATGAAATACATATGATAGTAGGGGATTCTGGAGAAGGAACAATGAATGTCGCTAATATGCTTAAACCAATGCTTGCGCGTGGAGAGATTAAGTGTATTGGAGCTACAACTTTAAATGAATATCGTAAGTTTATTGAAAAAGATGGAGCACTAGAAAGACGTTTTCAAAAGATTATTATTAAAGCTCCAAGTGTTATTGATACAATAGCTATTTTGCGTGGTTTAAAAGAAAGATTTGAAGTTCATCATGGTGTTAATATTAAAGACCATGCTTTAATTGCCGCAGCGACTTTATCTGATCGTTATATTACTGATCGTTATCTACCTGATAAAGCAATTGATTTAATAGATGAAGCTTGTGCGACGATTAAAGTAGAGATGGATAGTGTGCCAGTAAGTCTTGATAAATTAACAAGAAAGATTATGTTACTAGAAATAGAAAGACAATCTTTAAAGAAAGAAAAAGATGAACAAAGTAAGAAGAGATTACAAGAGATTGATGATGAATTATATGATCTTAAATTACAAGAAAGTAAATTAAAAGAAGATTTTAATAGTGAAAAAGAAGTTAATAATAAGATTAGTGAAACGAAAAAGACTTTAGAGAATTTAAGATATCGTTTAAAAGAAGCCGAAAATAATTATGATTTGGATACAGCTGCTCGATTACGTCATGGTGATATCCCAAGATTAGAACATGAACTTGAGGATTTACAAAAGAATAATAAGAATGTTTTAATAAGTGATACAGTGACGGAAGAAGATATTGCCCAGATAGTTTCTAAATGGACGAATGTTCCAGTATCTAAATTAGTTGAAGGAGAAAAAGAAAAATTACTTAAACTAGAAGAAAGCATGAAGAAAAGAGTAATTGGTCAAGATGAAGTATTAAAGAAAGTATCTAATGCGATTATTCGTAGTCGTGCGGGTATTAAAGATCCGAGTCGTCCAATTGGTTCATTCTTATTCTTAGGACCTACGGGTGTAGGTAAAACAGAAGTAGCAAGAACTTTAGCTTATGAATTATTTGATGATGAAAGACATATGATAAGAATTGATATGTCTGAATATATGGAAAGTTTTAATGTTTCAAGATTAATAGGTGCAGCGCCAGGATATATCGGATATGATGAAGGTGGCCAACTTACTGAAGCTGTTAGAAGAAATCCTTATTCAATAGTTTTATTTGATGAAATAGAAAAAGCTCATCCTGATGTTTTTAATTTATTATTACAAATACTTGATGATGGTAGAATAACTGATAGTCAAGGTAGAACAGTTGATTTTAAAAATACAATTATTATTATGACTAGTAATTTAGGTAGTGAGTATATTCTAGAAAATTTACCTAATAAAGAAGAATTAATTGAGAAAGATTTACATAGGACATTTAAACCAGAATTTTTAAATAGAATAGATGATATTATTTACTTTAAGACATTAAGTAAAGATGTAGTTTATAAAATATTAGATAAGATTATTAATGATATTAATGTAAGATTAAAAGATAAAGGAATAGTTATTTCTTTAACTAATAAAGCTTCTGAGTATGTTATTAATAATGCTTATGATGAAAATTTTGGGGCACGTCCAATTAAGAGATATGTTTCAGAAAACTTAGAAACATTACTTGCAATGAAATTAATTGATGGAACAATTAAAGATAATTCTAAAGTAGTTGTTGATGTTAGAGATAACGGGGAATTTTATATAGAAGGTAGTGAATAATTACCTTCTTTTTCTTTAATAATAGTTAATAGATAGTTGAAAATAAATAGTTAAATGCTTTATACTTATAGATATGAAGGTGATATTTTTGAAAAAGAAAGTATTAAAAAGATTAATTATAGTTGGGGTTATAGTATTATTTATTTTACTTATTATTTTAGGAGTAGTTTGTTATAAGAAAATAAAGGGTTTAAATGGTAATATTGAAATGACTATTAATACTTTAGATGATTTAAAAATATCAGCTGATGGTCTTAAGTATCGTAGTAAATTAACTAAAGAGGATTTTAATATCGATGCTAAAAATTATAAAAATAGAAATCAATTACCAAAAGTTTTATCACGTATTTCAACTGGAGGAGGAATAAGTGATGGTAGATTAGATTTATTCTATGAGACAGTTAATAATAAAGATAAAGAATATTTTATTAGTAGTGAAAAACAAAAAGATATGCAATGTTTTGATAAAGAATGTAATAAAGCTTATTATATGGCTTTTGATTTATTCTTTGAATCAGAAGAACCAGAATCAATTTATTTAACAGCTAATTCTTATGTTAAACATAAAGAGAATAAAGGTTTAGAAAATGCGATTAGAGTTGCTTTTGTTGTAGAGGGAACAACTAGTAGTAAAGAAAAAGAAGATATTCAAAATTTATCAGCAGGTATTAATGCGATTATTTGGGAACCTAATAGTGATTCTCATACTAAAGAGGCGATTAATACAACTAAAGATGTTTATGGTGAAGATATTAATGATAATAAATTATATTATCGTGGAATTAATAGTGAATTTAATGATATAAATATTAAAGATATTAAGACAAGTAATAATTTTTCGAATATAAGTTCAAATATTGTAACTAAAACAGATTTTAATGAAGATCAAAATTTATTTACAATTCAACAAGGAACAACGAAAGTTAGAGTTTATATATGGTTAGAGAGTAGAGATTATGATGCCATGTTTAAAACACGAGCTACTAACTTAGAAATTAATTTAGAATTTAAAAAGGGATAAAAAATAAGATACTACAAAGTATCTTGTTTTTCTTCTGGTTTTATTTCTTCTAATGTTTCTTCAGTTTTAGGTTCTTCTAAGGTTTCTGCTTTCTTAGTTTCCTCTGGTTTAGTTTCTTCTTGTTTATTAGGGAGTGTTTCTTCTAAGGTTTCAACTTCTGTTTCAGGATTCTTTTTAGAAGGGGTCTTTTTATAAAGATAAGATTTAATAACTTCTTTACCACTTATTTCTTCTTCTACAACATTAAAGAATTTATGTAAGAATTCAGATAATTTAACTTCAATTATTATTTGACGGCAGATAATTAGGAAGACTGGAACATAATAGAAGTTATGATTAAAGAAGTCAGCTTCGTATATATCGACAGAAAAATAATTAATAATAACAGTATCAATAGTTGTAAATTGACAGATAAGAATTATAACAACAGAGATGATACTGATAATTAACATAATAATAGAATAACGAGCACGGCTAAAAACTTTTTTAGCATTTTTAACATTGGCTTTATCATCACGAGTTTTACAGTTGTTTTTAATTATATCTTGATTATTACTTATTTTAACGAGGCAGATAAGTATTAAAAAAATTAGTATTACTAGAATCATTATATGTCACCCTTTATTATGTATAAATTATAACATGGATTTGTTAATTATGGAAATAAGATATTGACAAGTGTATTTTATACACATTATAATAATTATAGGGTGATGATATGGAAGTAAAGAATAAGTTATATAAAGGTCAAGGTATCCATGTTATTACGGCTTTATTTACAGTAGAGCAAGGTATTACAAAGGTTTTATTAATTAAAAGAAAGAATGAACCTTTCTTAGGAGATTGGGTTTTAACTGGAGGAGCATTATATAATAATGAAGATCTAGAAGATGGAGCATTACGTGAAATAAAAGAAAAGACAGGTATTACGGAAGTTAAGATTAATCAATTTAAAGCTTTTGGTAAAGTAAATCGTTCACCAGTAATGCGAATGGTAGCAATTGGTTTTATTGGAATCTTAGATAGTAAAAGAGTTAATTTACTAAGAGAAACTAAGAATACATCTAATGCAGATTGGTTCCCAATAGATAAAATACCTCCATTAGGATATGATCATGAAGAAATATTACATGATGCGATATTAGAATTACGTAAACAAATTGTTAAAACTAATATCTTAAAGAGTTTATTTCCTGATGGGGTAACAATGCCGGAGTTACAAAAAACTTATGAAGCTATTTTAGATAAAAAGTTTGATCGTCGTAATTTTAGAAAGAAAATACTTAATTTAGATTTAATTGAAGATACTAATCGTAGTGATAAGTTTGAAGGAAATAAACCAGCTAAGGTTTATAAATTTAAGGATAAAATTGTGGATAAAGATATATTTTAATTTAAAATATGTTTTTATTTTTGGTTAAATAGGAGTTGATGTTATGGTTTATCTGATGAGACATGGACAAGATGATGAAAATTATATTGGAGGATGGAGTAAAGTTGGTTTAACTAAAGAAGGTAAATTAGAAGTAATAGATACAGCTTTATGGATTAAAGATAATTTACATATTAAAAGAGTTATAGCTAGTGATATTTTTAGAGCTATGCAAACGGCAGAGATAGTTTGTGATGTTTTAAGTTTACCATTTTTACCAAGTACAGAATTAAGAGAACAAAATAAGGGATTATTAAATGGAATGTTACAGGAAGAAGCTCATATGGAATATGCAGAATTACTTGATAATGTAACAGTTGATACGGTATATCCAGAAGGGGAATCTTTAAGAAATTTATATGAAAGAATTAAAGAGTATTTAGAAAAGATAATGACTTTAAAAGATGATACATTAATTATTACCCATCGAGGAGTTATTAATATGATTTATTATCTTTTAAATGATAAAGAATTAGATATGGATAAGAAGCAGTTTGGAGTTACAACGGCATCGGTTCATGAATTAGATACAAGGAATAGAACAATAAGAAAAATAAAATAAATGGTAAGGTAAGAGGTAGAGAATGATAAAAAGAATTGTTTTAACTGGTGGACCAGGTAGTGGTAAAACATCAGTATTAGAAAAGATTGATCAAGTATTTACAGCGCAAGGATTTAAAGTTGTAATAATTGATGAAACAGCATCTTATTTAATTAATCATGGAATAAAGCCATTTGGGGATGGAGCAGTTGACATGGTTGATTTTCAAGAACTTGTTATGCGTATGCAATTAGCAAAAGAGGAAGTTTTTGATCGTGCGGTTAAGATGTTACCTAATGAAAATGTTTTAATTATTTATGATAGAGGGACTATAGATAATAGAGCTTATATAAATGAACAAGAATTTGAAGAAGTATTAGCAAGATTAAATCATGTTAAAGATATTGCTGAATTAATGAATAAATATGATTTAGTTATTAATTTAGTGAGTAGAGAAGACTTTTATACAACGGAGAATAATAAAGCAAGAAGTGAAGATGTTACTTCAGCTTTAGAATTAGGTAAGAAGACTTTAAAGGTATGGTTAGGACATCCTAAAGTTAAGATAGTGTTACCTAAAGATCAACTTGAAGATAAGATTAAAGAAGTATTAAATGAAATAAATAAACTACTTAATTTAAAACAAGTAAAAAGACAAGAAAAGTATTTAGTAGATTTAAGTAAGACAGATATTGATTATATTAAAGAAAATGGTACTAGTGTAGAAATAGAACAAGTTTATTTACAGAGTAGTGATGATGTTGAAAAAAGAATTAGAAAAGTTAAAATGGGTAATTCTTATACATACTATATGAGTGTTTATAAAGTACTTGAAGATGGTACGAAAGTAATTGTTAGTGAAAAACAAATAGATAGTAAAGTATATGATAGTTTATTAGAATTTAAAGATGAAAGATATAGTGTTGTTAAGAAGAGAAGATATTACTTTACTTATCAAGGAGAGTATTTCTATTTAGATGTGTTTGCTAATGATAATGATTTAGGTATTATGGAAATAAATGTGACAGAAGATGAAAAGGTTTTAGTACCTGATTTTGTAGCAGTTATTGATCAAGTTACCAAAGATAGTAAATATTCTAATAAGAGCATGGCCTTAATTAAGCCAGTAGTTAAGAAGGTGTTACAAAATGATTAAGACGTTTACTGGACCAATGCATAGTGGTAAGACAGCAGCTATGATTGCTACTTATAATAAAATATGGAATAAAGAACATGTTAAGTGTTTTAAACCTAATTGTGATACAAGAGATATAGGTATGATAAAAAGTAAAGATTATGGTGAAGGAGTTGCTTCAATAGGAATTGATACTTTTGAAGAAATATTGACTTACGTTGATGAAAATGTAACAACAATATTTGTTGATGAAGCGCAATTAATGAAAGGTAATGTTAGTGTTTTATCTTACTTATCAATTGTTAATGATATGGATATATATGTTGGAGGACTTAATCAAACTTCTGAACAAGAACCTTTTTTAATAATGCCACAAATACTAGCGATTAGTGATGAAGTAGAAGTTATAAAAGCTAGTTGTTATGATTGTGGTAGAGAAGCTCCTTATACTTATTTTGAAGGTGAAAAAACAGATGCAGTTTTAGTAGGTGATGAAGGATATGTTCCTTTATGTGGAAGGTGTCTACTTAAAAGAAGAGGTAGTAAAGAAATGAAGAAGTTATTAGTTCTTAAAAGAAAAGAGGACAAAGAAAAAAGTGTTTAGTTAACACTTTTTTTGTTCTGATAAATAATATCGATGATATAGATTAGAAGACTTATAGATGAAATGATTAAAGGAATTAAATAATTGATTTTATATTCTAAAGAAATAGTATGAGTTCCTTTGGGACATTCAATAACCATTAATGAATCAAGAGCCATTGATGGTTTTACTTTCTGACTATCGATTTTGATTTGCCAAGATGAATCATATGGAATAGAAGTGAAGATAACTTGGTCTTGATTAACATTTATAGTTCCTTCTATTTTACTATCTTCATAATGTGTATAGTGTATTTGGTTTGGGGACAGAACCTGGTATATACTTTTTAATTTATCTTGATTTAAAGTATAAATAGTAAATGATTCTTCACTACTAGTAAATTCTTTGTATGTTTGAGCATTATTTAGAATGGTATTATCACTATTAATAAAATCAATTAGATAGTAATTATTATCAACATGGAAAGTATATTTATCTTTTATTTTGATACCTTTAATTTCTTTTTGATCATAAATATCTTTAATACCAGTCATGGCTTCAATAATAAATTCTTGAGAATTTTTAACACTTACTTCATCTAAATCAATATTAAGGATATCTTTATTGACAGCATATATTTTTTCAAGATAATAATCATTTTGAACATTGAATAACATATCATTTATTTGACTTCCTTCTGGACAGATAATAGATGAACTATCGAATGTTTGACAACCTAAATTAAAATCTAAATTAACAATTGAATTATAAGTCATAGAACTTAAGAGATAGGTTACTTTATCATTAGAATATAAGTTTTTATTTAAGTATTCTAATTCTTGATCACTTATCTTATTTAAACGGTATTTAATTGGTTCGGTTTTAAAAACGATATGATTAAGATTTTCTTCAGTCTTATTGATATTTTCTTGGAAATAGATACTATTAGCGATAGTTGATTCAACTACTAAAACGAAGATAATTAATAATTTATATGGTTTAGTTTTTTTATAGAAGATGATTAAGATTAAATAACTAATAAGGAAGACAATATTAAAGATTAAGATATTTAGTTCCATATTTTTAAGATTAAGTAATAATAGAATAGTAATAATTGGGAAGGTTAAATAGATTTTTTTAAAATCTTTTATGTCAAAGTTATGGGCATTTTTAATAAACATTAAGATAATTAAGAAGATTGGAATGAATGAATAACGATATGTAAAACCACGAATATTATGGAAGAAGTTAATAATGTAATTAAGTGAAGGAATAAAGAAAATTAAAATAAATAAGATAATGATGACTAAGGTAAATATTTTATCTTTTTTAGATATCTTGTTATTGATAAAGAAGTAGAAGAAACTAATTAACATGATAGTATTTAAAGCGATATTAGGATATGTAGTACCTTCAGAATCAGTTATAAAACTTACATTACCAAAGAAGAGTGATTTAATTAAATCTAAGATAGATAGAGTATAATTAGTACTTACTTCATTAGAAAAACTAATACCAGTTTTAATAAATGATAAATAGATAATATATAGATAGATACTAGTTAAGAAGAAAGTAAAAAGAGTACTAATGAATATGTAGTTAAATGATTTTACTTTATCTTTTAATGGTTGTTTTTTATATATTAATTCACTGATTATAAAGTATATTAAAGTGTAAAGACAGACAGGAAAAGCAAGATAGAAGTTAGAAATGATTGTAAACGATAATGTAAAGATGTAAAGATGATATTTATGCTTATTTAAGAGGCATTCTAAACTATATTGGAAGAGAGGAAAGATTAAGAAGATATCTAACCATGGTAATGTAAAGTAGTAAGCAAAGAACCAACTAGAGAAAACATAAGATAAACAAATAATGGTAGTTAAGAAGTTATTATTAGTTTTTTTCTTAGCATAAAAAGTAATAGTTAAAGAAGTTAAAGCTAATTTAAATAGAAGACAACTTAAGTACATTGAATTAGGGCTTTTAAAAAATAGAGCAATAAGATTTAGGGGACTTGATAAGTAGTATATAAAGTTAAAGATTAATGGATTACCAAGGCCATTATTAAATGAATACGTACTTATTGTATGAGTTTTAATGGACATTATAAAGTTATATAACATTGGTTTATATTGAACGATAGCATCTGATTTACCAATTGTATAATTACCAAAGGGATATGTTTTAGTAATAACTAAAGTAATAGTAAAGATACTAAGAACTAATAAAACATTGATAAAATAAGGGAATAATTTTTTTAACTTTTCCATAAAACCACCTTAATATCATTATACATTGTTAAACGACTATTTACTACAAAATTTGGGGGTTATAGTTGGTAGAATACTTAAGAGGTGTTTAAAAGTGAGTGTAAAGTTGTTTGATGAAAATCATGAAAGGGATTTGGAAAACAGTATTAATGAATTTCTTAAAGATAACAATTGTGATATAATTGATATCAAGTATCAAGTGGCAATTGCGATGTATGGTGAAGATCAGATATATTGCTTTTCAGCGATGATAGTTTATGAAGAAAAATGAGTGGTTTAAGATGAAGAGAAGTTCGTTTGTTGAAGGAACAATTATTGCAACTTTAGCAATAGTTATTACTAAGATTTTAGGAATGCTTTACGTTATACCTTTTTATGCAATTATTGGTGTACAAGGTAGTGCTTTGTATGCTTATGCGTATATGATATATAGTATTTTTTTAGATATATCTAGTGCAGGTTTACCAATTGCCGTTAGTAAAATTATTAATGAATATAATACTTTAGGAATGATGGATGCTAAGGAAAGAGCTTATCGTTTAAGTAAGAAGATAATGGGCTTTTTTGCAATAACTATTTTTGTTATTATGTTTGTTTTTGCACCACAAATAGCTCATTTATTACTTGGTGAATTAGAAGGAGGAAATACACCAGCGGATGTTGCTTTTGCAATTCGTTGTGTTTCTTTTGCTATTTTAATTGTACCATTTTTAAGTGTCGAAAAAGGTTATTTACAAGGACATAAGATTATTAATGTATCTAGTGGTAGTCAAGTAATTGAACAAATAGTTAGGATTGCCGTTTTACTTATTGGCTCTTATTTAATAATTAAAGTCTTTGGTGGTTCTGTTACTTTAGCGGTTGGATTATCAGTTTTTGGGGCTTTTATAGCTGGTTTAGCGGCTTATGCCTTTGTTAAGTATCATACTTATAAAAATAAAAAAGAACTTAATAATGACGGTAATTATGAATTAGATGAGGTTAGTAATAAGGAAATTGTTAAGAAAATATTTAGTTATGCTATACCATTTATTATTATAAATATTGTTGGTAGTTGTTATAATTTTATCGATATGACTTTAGTTTTAAGAACAATGGATTATTTAAAATTAAATGTTTTAGATGTTGAGTTTGTTACAAGTGCAATTACAACTTGGGCTCCTAAATTAAATATGATTGTGGCATCTGTTGCAATGGGAATGACAACTAGTTTTATTCCAACTATGGTTAGTGCTTATACTTTAAAAAATTGGCAAGAAGTAAATAATAAGTTTAATCAAGCTTTACAAATACTACTTTTTATTACAATACCAATGACAGTAGGTCTTTCTTTATTAAGTCAGGCGGTATGGAGTATTTTCTATGGCTATAATGTTAATGGCGGAATTATTTTAGCTTTAAATGTTTTTAGTGGTTTATGTATTAATTTCTTTATGATTACTTCATCAGCTTTACAAGGTTTAAATAAGTTTAAAATAGTTTATATTACCACAATAGCTGGTTTTGCAACGAATGCTTTATTAGATGTACCATTAATGCTTTTATTTAGTAAAATAGGAATTCCTTCTTATTTAGGAGCAATTACAGCTAGTATTTTAGGTTATTCTTTAAGTGTTTTAATTGCTTTAGTTTCTTTAAGAAAAGATTGTAATTTGAAATATGGTAAAACACTTAAAGAATTAACGAAGATTATGATACCAACAATTGTTATGATTATCGTTGTTATTCTTTTAAAAGTTTTAATACCTATAAATTATTTAAGTAGATTATCTTGTATTATTTATGTTGGTATTATTGCAATAGTAGGAGCGATTGTCTATATAGTTATATCTTATAAAATGGGAATTATTAATCGAGTATTTGGTAAAGAATATGTTAAAAGAATTATAAAAAAACTTACCTTTGGTAAGATAAGTATTTAAAGCATATACATATTAGAATAGTTGTTTTCGTTTATTTCGGTATTACCACTTGGATTAGGGATGTTATTTTCTAATTTAGTTAAACGATTATCTAAACGATTAATTTGTCTTTCAATTTTAGAAAGACGATTATCTATTTCATTAGATATACCAAGATCAGGTCCGGAATAGTAACTGGAATTAGTTTGAGATGCTTGGTATGGACCATAGTTGTTATTAGGAACCATTGGGGCATTTGGCATACTTGGAATATATCCAGATGTTTGGGCATTGTAGTTAGTAAAGAAAGTATTACGGTCTTTTCTCATTATAAAGTCCTCCTTAATTAAAGTATATGTGTTAGTTTTAGAAAAGGTGATGTAAATGCGTCTTAGAAATGTGAAGAATGCAGTAGAAATTGTTAATAATAGTCCATATGTTATAGTAAATCCTTGTGAATACAAAGGAAGTTATAAACAGGAAGTATTTCATAATGATAAACCAATTCATTTAGAAATAGGGATGGGAAAAGGGAATTTTATTATTGATAAAGCAATAAAGAATCCCGATATTAATTTTATTGGTTTAGAAAAGTATGAAAGTGTTTTATGCAGGGCTTTAGAGAAGTTAGATAAACTTAATTTATCTAATGTTAAAATAATTAGAGAAGATGCCATTAATTTAGCAGATATTTTTGATAGGGAAATTGATGTTATATATTTAAATTTTAGTGATCCATGGCCAAAGAAAAGACATGCTAAAAGAAGATTAACTTCACATGTATTTCTACCTATTTATGATCAAATATTTAAAGATGAAAAGGTTATTATTCAAAAGACAGATAATACACAGTTATTTGAAAGTTCAATAGTTAGTTTAAGTACATATGGTTATGTTATAGAAGAAATATCTTTAGATTTAGCAAGTACTGGAATGGAAAATTCAGAAACAGAATATGAAAGTAAATTTATGAGTCAGGGAGTAAAAATAAATTATCTTAAAGCAAGAAAAAAAATGATATTTTAATTTAATATTATAAATGTTATAATATTATATGTAGATGTAGGAGGTATTATGAAAAGAAAATTTATATTACTTTCTGTTTTTATCTGTTTATTTTTATGTGGTTGTACAGCTATTGAAGATAGTAGTTTAGATGAAATAGTTGAAAATGGTGTTAATAGAAAAGCTGAAGTTTACAACACATATCGTAAAGGTTATAAATATAATGTCCCTAAAGGACTTAAAGTATTTGATAGTACAGAATATAATGAAGTTTTAAAAAGTAATAATTATATGTATTATTTATATATTGATGCAGTTAGTTATTATAACAAGGTAATTGAGACTTATGAAGTTAATGAAACGTCTTATATTTCAAGACAAATAAGTCATGAAGATAAGTATGGATATTTAGAAATTAACGAGGTTAGTGAAGATAAGTATTTTATTGAAATTATGTATAATTATGCTAAAATAGAGGTAATAGTAAATAAAAAGGATATTAATTTAGCAACGTCATATGCGTTAAGTATTTTATCTTCAATTAATTTTGATACTAATGTTCTTAAAGTTTTACTAGATGAAGAAACTTCACAATTTAAAGATTATGATTTTAATATTTTTGAAACTAATGGTAATGTAAGTAGTGAATATATGGATGCTGTTGATTCAGATGTTTATGAAGAAGAAGTACATGATACAGATTTAATTAATTAAGGTGGTGTTATAGATGGGATTGTTTGGAAAAATAAAGAATATTTTATTTGAAGACGATGACGAAGTTGGTGAAATGCCAGTCTATACTAAAGAAGATGTTAAAGAAGTACAAAAAGAAGAACCTGAAGACAGGGTAGAAGAAGATGTAAAACCAATAAATACTTCTAATGAAAAACATTTTAATAATGTTAAAAGAGATATTGATATGCAATTTGATGACAATGATGTCATTGGTGAAGTAGAAGGAGCCGAAGAGGTTGTTCAAGTTCAAAGCGAAAATGAAGAAGTAGAAGCTCCTAGAGAAGAAAAGAAATCACCATTTTTATCATTTGATGAAGATGAGTTTGAAAGACTTAATTCATATGTTAATAATAATGAAAGTAAAGCAAGAACGGAAACTGTTAGGGAAGTAACTCGTGAAAGAGAGACGAAAATAGAAAGTTCATCATATAATGAAGCTAGAAGAGCTAATAATAATTTTTCTTCAACTTCAACACCGGTTAAGAAGAATGAAACAGATCCGGAAAAGTATAAAATAAGTGCAACACCAGGACGTAAACCATTTAAACCATCTCCAGTTATTTCACCGGTTTATGGAATACTAGATCGCAATTATAAAAAAGATGAAATAGTTGATAAAAAAGATGGAATGAAAAGGGAAAAGATTGTTAAACCAGTTATTCATAAAATTGAGACTGAAGATCTTGAAGAAGAAAAGAGTTCAGCAACTGTTGATATTGATTCAGTAAGAAGAAAAGCTTTTGGTAGTTTAGAATTATTAGAAAAGCAAGCGGTTTCTGATACATTAGAAAGTGAAAAGAATGAAGAAGAAGCTGCGACAGTAAAGATTAAAGAAGCTGTAGTAGAAGAAATACCAAGTGTTGAAGAGCAATTAGAAGATAAAGAATATGAAGTAACTAATGTAATAGATGTTAGTGAAGAAAAAGATGAAATTGAAGAAAAGTTACCAGTTAAAGAAGAGGTTAAATCTAATGGTAAAGCATTAGATGAGATGGAAAAGACAAATACTTTACAAATACTTGACGATATTGAAAAAGAGCTAAATTCAATAAAACCAATTTCTAAAGAGGAAGAAAAAAGTGAAGAAGATGAAATGAAAGAACATCTAGAAAAAAGTGATACTTTAGAAAATGATTTATTTAATTTAATAGATTCAATGTATGAACAAGATGAAGAAGAAGGAGAGGAGGAAGAAAATGATTAGTTTTTTACAAACAATTTTACCAATAATAATTTACATTTTATTAATAATTTTATTAATTATTGGAATAATATTAGGTGTAAGATCTATTCAAACATTAACTAAAATTGATAAAGTTGTAGATGATGTTAATGATAAAGTTCAATCATTAAACGGATTCTTTAATTTAATTGATTTTACTACTGATAAAATTGTCTCAATTACTGACCGTGTTGTTGAAGGTGTCAGTGGTCTTATAGGACATGTTTTTAAAAGAAAACATAATAAAAGTGATGAAGAGGAGGAATAATTAGTATGGAAAATAATGAAAAGAAAAGTCATGGCTTAGGTAAGTTCTTAGCAGGAGCTGCTGTAGGTGTTGGATTAGGTGTTTTATTTGCACCTAAATCTGGTAAAGAAACAAGAAAAGAATTAAAAGAAAAATTCGAAGAAATGGTTAAAAAAGTTAAAGAAATAGATTTAGAAGAAGTAAGAGAATCTTTCTTAAATAAGATTGATGAAATTAAAAAAGATTTAGCTGATTTAGATAAAGAAAAAGTTTTAGAAATAGCTAAAGAAAAAGCAGCTGCTATTAAAAAGAAAATGGATGAATTAGCAGAAGAAGCTAAAGAAAAAGCTACTCCAGTTATTCAAAAAGCAGTTGATGATTTAAGAGTTAAAACAATTGCTGTTCTTAAAGATACAGTTAATAAATTAGAAGATGCTAAAGAACCTAAAAAGGCTGCAAAGAAAAGTAATTAAAAGTAATCCAATAATGGATTCTTTTTTTTGACATTATCTTTATTTGTTATTGATAAAATTAAGCTAAAATGTTATTATTAATAATAGATAAGGATAGATTTATATGGGTAGATTGATGAGTAAACTTAAAATTAACTTTTTTATATATATATTTTTCTTAATTGTTTTATCTATTAGTGTAGTTAATGCAGCTTCATGTATATCAGCTTCTAAAAATGGTGACTTAGTTACAATTAAATATACATGTAATAGTTATACAACTAATAGTTTAACATTCTACTATAATACAAAAAGTAACTATAATACAGCCGTTAAAGTCTTAGATACAAAGATGGCTGTTAAAACATCAAATCAAGCTCAAATAAGTTTAAAAAATGGTACTTATTATTTCTGGGTATTTAATACTTATACAGGTTCATCTTATGGAGCCGTTAAAGTTGATGTAAGCGGTTCATGTAAAGATGAATTAAAAACTAATGTAACTGGTAGATTTACAGTTCAAAGATGTGCAATTGTTTCTTATAATGGCGGTTCAAGAAAAGTTTCACCATCAAGAGCAAATGTTAATTCAAATAACAATTTTGTTGAATGTGCCAGTGGTTATAAGATGCAAGCTGATAATAATGGTAGTCCAGTTACTGATACATGTAAAAATTTAAATTTAGGAAAGTTTAATAATAGATATTGTAAACAAGAATATTCTGGTGAATGTGTTAAAACTAATAATGGTGGTAATGGCTCAGGTGGAGGATCATCTAGTGTTGCAGCTGCTTCATTAACATCACTATCTGTTAATGCTGGATCTTTATCACCAGCATTTAAGAGTGGAACTAAATCATATAAAGTTTCGGTTGGAGCAGATGTTTCATCAATTAAAGTTAGTGCATCAGCTGCTAGTGGAAGTAAGTTTGTTTCAGGATATGGCAGTAGAACAGTTAAACTTAATTATGGTTCTAATACTATTAATGTTAAAGTAAAGAATTCAGCTAATAAAGTTACTACTTATAAGATAGTAGTTACGAGAGCAGATAATCGTAGTAATGTTAATACGTTATCTAATTTAACAGTTGATAAAGGAACATTAAATCCCCCATTTCAAAGTAGTGTTACTAATTATACAGTTAATGTAAGTAATAATGTTACGCAGATTACTGTAGGAGCTACTCTTACAGATAGTAAATCTAGTTTTGCTAATGGATTTGGACCTCAAACTTATGATTTACAATTAGGAACTAATCAAATATATGTTAAAGTAGTTAATGAAAAAGGTTCTACTAACGTTTATAATATTACAGTTATTAGAGAAGAAACACCAACAAGATGTACAACAGATGTTAACTCATTAGCTTTATTAAAAGAAATTAATTTAGCAACTGATCGTACAGGAGTAGAAATAGATCAAATATTAGCATTTGATTCAAGAGTATTTACTTATGACGATATTAAAGTACCTTTTGCAGTAACTGATTTAATAGTTAATGCATATGTTAATGAAGAAGGAGATACTGTTTTAGTTGAAGGTGCTGAGGGATTAGAAGTAGGAGTTACTAAAGAAATTAAGATTACAGTAACTAGTAAAGAATGTACTAATTTCTCTAACGTCTATACTTTAAATGTTACTAGACAACCAGAGGTTGAACTTGGAACAGTAGCTGATTTAGCTTCTATAACGATTAAAGGTTATGATGATATTGGTTTTGAAAGTGGTAAATATGAGTATGGTCTTAAACTACATAAGGGAGATACAGAGTTAGATATTACAACCACACCAGTGGATCCTAAAGCTAATTGTGTAACTGAAGGTAATAAAGATTTAACTACTGGTTCAGAAATAAAGATAACATGTACTTCAGAAGATGAAAGTGATGTTGTTACTTATACAATAGAAATTAAAGGTGTAGAAAAAGGAACTAGTACATTATTAATTGTTATTATTATAATTATCATTGTTATTATCTTAATTTACTTAATCTTAAGATTATTAGGATATAGAATTTACTTTAACTTCTCAGTAATTGGTGCTTTCTTTAGAGGCATTGGAGAAAAGATAAGTAGTATATTTGACAAATAATAATTTAATGATATAATTTAGTTTAATTAGCGATGAAGGAATTTACGACTCTGGAGCTAAAACGTGACTCGCGTTAAGAGATAAAGTGTATGATAAAGTTCATAAACTAAGGTGGTACCGCGCTATGGCGTCCTTAGATTTATGAACTTTTTTATTTTAGAAAGAAGGATAATATATGGAAAAAATGACATTGTATGATGAGTTAAAATGGCGTGGTTTAGTTCAAGATATTAGTAGTCCTGAACTAATAGATAAATTGAATGCTGGGGGATTAACTTTTTATATTGGTACTGATCCTACTGCTGATTCAATGCATATTGGTCATTATTCATCATTTTTAATAAGTAAAAGATTAGCACAACATGGACATCATCCTATTTTATTAGTCGGCGGATCAACTGGTTTAATTGGAGATCCTAAACCTAATGCTGAAAGACCAATGATTACAAAAGAAGAAGTAGAACATAATATAGTTGGGTTAAAGAAACAAGCAGAAGATATCTTTGGTTTTGAAGTAGTTAATAATTATGATTGGACAAAGGATATTAATGTTTTAGATTTCTTAAGAGATTATGGTAAGTTCTTTAATGTTGGTTATATGCTTGCTAAAGATAAAGTTAAAAGTAGATTAGAGTCTGGTATTACATATGCGGAATTTAGTTATATGATTTTACAAGCCTTAGATTTCTTATATCTATTTGAAAATCGTAATTGTACTTTACAAGTAGCTGGTTCTGATCAATGGGGTAATATAACTTCTGGTATAGAATTAATTCGTAAAAAATTAGATAAAGAAGCTTATGGAATGGTAATGCCTTTAGTTACTGATTCCCAAGGTAAGAAGTTTGGTAAAACAGAAGGAAATGCTTTATGGTTAGATAAAAATAAAACTTCTAGTTATGAATTATATCAATACTGTATTGGTTTAGAAGACTCAATGATTATTACATACTTAAAAATGTTAACATTCTTAACACCAGATGAAATTATGGATATTGAAAAACAACATATGGAATGTCCAGAAAAGAGAATTGCACAGAAAGCTTTAGCAAAAGCAATTATTACGGATTTACATGGTGAAGAAGAATTTAATAAAGCTGAACAAATTAGTCAAGCATTATTTAGTGGTGATGTAACGGGATTGTCAGCTAAAGATATTATGTTGGGAATGAAAATGGTTCCTTCTATTCATTTAGATGGTGAAGTTAAATTACTTGATTTATTAGTAGATAATGGTATATGTAGTTCAAGAAGAGAAGCAAGAGAAATGCTTAGTAGTAATGCAATATCAATTAATAATGAAAAAGTAACAGATGAAAATATGATTATTAATAAAAAATTAGGTATTGAAGAGAAAGTTATTGTAATTAGAAAAGGTAAAAAGAAACAATACTTAGGTCTTTTTGATTAATAACAAATAAAAACTCCTTATCATAGAATAAAATGAAAGGAGTTTTTTTATGTATTATAATACTTGGGCAAGAAATAACCGCTATGGAGGATTTGTTTTACCATTTATTACAGGAGCTTTAGTAGGTGGAGCAGCTGTAGGAGTAAGTCGACCTCGTCCTGTAATAGCTACACCTGGTCCTTATCCTTATCGTCCACCTTATTATGGACCTGGATATGGTCCTAATCCATTCTTTTATTAGGATTAATATTTAAGTTAATAGATAAACCGATTAATATATATAAAGTAAGTAAATAAGAACCACCATAGCTTAGGAATGGAAGAGGAATACCAATAATAGGTAAAAGCGATAAATTCATTAATATATTATAGAAAACTTGAAATAATAATGTATTTAAAATTATTGAATTAATAAGATTAGATACATTATTTTTTTTATTAATTCTGTTAAGATAATAAAAGAAGATTAGAAGGTAAGATAATAAGATAGTAATAAAGATTAGAATATTATATTTACTAATAAGAGATGCAAAGATGAAGTCATTATGGTTTTCGGGAATATATAGTAACTTATGGGCACCAATAGATATAAGAGAATTAGTATTTTGAATATTATCTAGATTTTGGAAAGAAACAAGACGATCTAGGCGATAAAATATTTTAGGACCATAGATGTTAATAAGAAGATCTTTATTAACAAAGTATAAGGATAGATGAATACTAAAGAAAATAATAAAGATAGAGATTAAAGTAAGAATAACTTTTTTATTTATTTTAAGATAACTTAAGATAGATAAAAAGATAATAAGATAGATAATAACAGCACCAGTATCTGGTTCTAAGAAAGTTAAAATAGAGGGTAAGACAGTCATTAAGATAATATATAGTAAACTTTTATGTTTACTTACTAAGTAAATAAGATAAATAGATAAAGTTAATTTAGTTATTTCACTTGGTTGAATAGATAATTTATAAAGATGAAGCCATGCTTTAGAACCTTTTATTTCTTTACCAACTAGTAAGACTATAATAAGTAAGATAATACTTATTAAATAGAAATATTTACTATATTTATGGATAAATTTATAATTTATTTTACTAGCTATAAGTAAGAAAATTAAACTTAGAATAATATAAATAAATTGTTTAGTAAAATAGGGAGTTTTAAAAAGATATAATAAACTAATTATATTTAAGATAATAATAGGAATTAAAATAAAATAGTTATTCTTGCATATTGTTTTCATATTATTATATTTAGCAAATTTATGATATTTATACATATACTTAGGTAGGAGGATTGTTATGAAATTACCAAATGTATATGCTAATAAGATTGATAAAGATATAAAGAATAATACAGAGTTTGTCTATAATGAAATAACAACACATAAGAATATAGGGGATTTAAAAAAGGAATTTGATCATAATGGATATGTTAATCGTTTAAATGTATTAATTACAACAAAGGATGGTAGTAAGAATGAGAAATTAATTTTATGTAAAGATAACTATTTTGTTAATATTAATAATGAAAAGATTTATTTTGATGATATTATAGATTACCAAATAAAAAAATAACCATATGGTTATTTTATTATGCCTTTAATATATTCTTTTAGTTGTTTAGCATCACGACCAAAGATTATCTTTAATTGATTGTCTATTTCAACAATTCCTTTGGCACCAAGTTTTTGAATACCTTCTTTATCAACTATTGATGTATCTTTTAAAATTACTTTAAAACGTGACATATTACATTCGGCATTAATAATGTTATCTTTTCCACCTAAGTATTTAACTAACTTATTTACTTCTGATGAAAAGTCTTTACTATTTAACTTAACAATAACTAATGTTATAACGATTAAGACAAGAAGTATTATTACATATTGTATCCATTCCATTTTATTATCACCTGTTAGTTAATTATACTATAACTTTTATAAAAATAAAAGTATTTACAAAATAGCACTATTTTTTAAAACTAACATAAATTAATAGTGAGATATATATGAAAGGGTGAGATATATGTGTAATAATAGTAATAATGATAGTAATTGCTTAGCTGAAATATTAAGCGTTATTCTTGTTTTACAACAAAATGCTTGTGTAGATAGTTGTGTTGATTCTTGTGATAGACCAATGTTAGGTGGTGGACCATCTTGCTTAGTATGTAATACAAGACCAGTTATGATATATACTTGTGGAAGTAATAGTGTTCCTTGGAGTATGCCAGTTACAAAAGATTCAACAGCAACTTGTGAAGGAACAAGTGATACTTGTTCAACAGTATTTAGAGTAGAAAAAATAGAAGGTAATTGTTGTACATTTAGAGTTTTACAAGATAATCCAGATCCAACAAGTTTATATCCTTTTGTGGCAACTAATTCAATATTTACAATGGATCTAGGTTGTGTTTGTTGTTTAAGATGTTTAACTGATACTTATGTTGAATGTTTATAAAAAGAAGTGCTTAGTTTAGCACTTCTTCTGTTTTATATAAACGATAGAAATTAATTGATGGATGATTATTAAAACGAGCTTTAATACTTGTTGTGCCTAATCCATTAGAGATATAGACATCAGTATCATTAAGTTTATAACAATCTTCATAATACTTTTTACTATTTTCAGGTAATAGTAAAGGTTTAATAAATGGTATTTTGATTAAACCACCTAGAGAATGACCAGCTAAGATTAAGTTAGGATTATAATTAATAAAGTTATCTATAGTATCTGGTTCATGAACTAAAACTATTTTATATAAAGCTTCAGGATCTAATTCATTTATATAATCAGTTAAGATTGTGTAATTTGGATTAGTTTTTTTAATATTGAAACCAGTTATCATAATAGGTGTTTGATCTTTATAATAAAGTAGAGTAGTTTCATTATTTAATAGAGTAAAACCAGATGATTCAATTATATCTTTATAAGTTGATTCATTATCTTCGTTACCATAGATAGCGTATTTATAAGTATCTTTATTTAATTTACTAAAGGAAGTTATTATTTCAGTTTTAATATCATCAGTAATGATGATATTTTTATCGACTAAGTCACCAGTAAAGAAGATAATATCAGGTTTTATTTTATTAATCTTTTTAATTATACGATCTAGTTGTTTTTGATTAATACTAGTACCATAATGAATATCAGATATTTGAATAATTTTCATTCCATGAAATGATTCAGGTAATAGTGTTGATTCTACTTTATATTCTTTAACATCAATAAATGATGGGCCAATAATAGTAGAATAAGCTATTAAAGCCATTAGGACTAAAATAATAATTATAATAATCTTTTTATGAGATTTAACTTGAGGTTCTTTAGTGCTTTCTTCTTCAATTTCTTCTTTTTTAGATTCGTATCTACTCATACGATTATCAGATTCACTCATAAGATACCTCCTGTAAGAAATAAGGATAAGATAATACTTATAGAGTTATGCATAGCATGTAAGCAGATACTACCATAAATATTATCTGTATCATAGTAAGCGTAAGCAAAAGCTACTCCTAAAGAACTATATGGAATTAAGTATAAAAGCATTGGTAAATCATTAAGACCATGAATAGAAGTTATTAAATGTAAGCCACCAAAGATTAAACCAGAAGTAAAGGCATATAAATGTTTATTATTAGTAAATTTTCTTAAACCTCTTCTAAAGAATAGTTCTTCAGTAATAGGAGCTAAGATGATAGTCATGAAACTACTTAAAAGTAAATTATCTTTTAATAAGGATACGACTTCACTTTGATTAGTTACTTCTGGTAAGTTAAACATTGTAATGATAATACTACCAAGATAAGAAATGAATAAACCTTTTAACCAATAATTAAAGGTTGTTTTAAGAATTGCTTTGTAGTTATGTCTAAAATCTTTAAAGTCTTTAATAATGGTTTTAATATATATTAAAGAAATAGATAAGGACATAAAGACATAGACAAAGAAGTTATATAAACTATCATTAAATGGAAGAACTTTTAGTTCTGTAAGAACTACATAGATGATAGCCAAAAGAAATTGCAAGAAAAAGTATAGACATAAGATGCCTATACTTTTAAATACTTCTTTTGGATTAATTTGTAATTTTTTCATATTAATCACCTTTTATTCTTTTATTTTATATATCCGACTGCTTTAAGTCTACTTTCAATCTTATCAGATGAAGATTCACCTTTTAAACGAGTAGAAGTACTTTTTTCAACACCATTTTCAATAAAGATAGTTGTTGGTGTAGCAGAAACATTAGCGATATCTTTTAAAGCAATGGCTTCTTCCTTAGTTAAGGTATCAGTTTGAATTTCATAAGCTGTGATATCATGTTTAGCTAATACTTCTTTAAATATTGGTTTAAAGGCGGCACAATGTGGGCAATCAGTTTGAGAAAATAAAAGAATAAATGATTCTTTATTATCAACTTTTTCCTTTAGTTCAGGATAGGTTAATAATACTAAATGTTTATCTAAATCTATTTCTTTTCCTTTAAGGACTGTACTAGCATATATAAGACCAATTACAGCTAAAATAATGACAATAAATACGCTTATTTGTATAACTTTTTTCTTCATTAAAATCACCATTATTAATATATCATAATCACAATAATTCTTCAATTTAATATTGTTATTTTGCAATGTTAATGGTAAAATTATATTTAGAAAATAAGGTTGGTGCTTTATGAAGAAAAAAATAATTATTTTATTAATAATTTTAGCGGCTTTTCTTTTTGTGGGAAAAGTTAAGGCTGAAGAAACTAATACTTGCCCTAGTACACTTTTAACGGAATTAAGAAGTGAAGCGGCGAATGTTAAGGTAACTTATGTAACGGGAGAAGAAATGGTTACCATTGATGAAGATCCCGAGCTAGGAGCCAGTAAGTTAAGGAAACATTATGTTTATATAAAGATATTTAACTTAAATAATAAGATGGCTGTTAGAGTTACACCAAAGGGTGATGGAATTACGGCTGATGAAAAAGTATTTACATCAAACCAGGTCGATGCTGATGGGGTTATAACTTTAAAACAAGAAGCCATAAGTGCAAATGTTGAATATCAGTTTACGGTATATTCAGTATATGGTGCATGTTCTGGTACAACATTAAGAACAATGAAGTTAACAGTACCTAAATTTAATATGTATTCTGAACTTGATATTTGTTCTGATGTTCCAGATTATTATTTATGTTTACAATATACTAACTATAATATAGATAGTTCAACAGTATATGATAAGATAAATGAATATAAAGCAACACTTGCTAAAGAAAATGTTGATGAAGAAAACAAAAATGGTACTAATAATGCTGTTAGTAAAGCAATGAGTGGTATATCTAAATATAAATATCTTATTGTTGGATTGATTGTCGCAGTAGGGGTTGTGATAACAGTGATAATAGTTAAAGGAAAGAAGCGTGCTTAATAATGAAGATTAGTAATTTGAAAAAATATATCCTATTTATAGTAATTTCTTTTATAGCTGTTATTGGAACAGTAGCTGCTGAGACCAAAAATATAGATCCTACTTTTAATGGTAGTCCAGTAGTTCTAAGCAAAAATGATTACTTAGGTCTTAAATGTGAAGCGCAAGGAGAACTAAATGCTTTGTCTGTAGATGATAATACATATAATGTTTCAATCAGATTTGATAAAATGCCAAAGAAATCTGGTACAGATACAGTTGTATGTACTTGGTCTGGTCGAGGTGCTGTAGGACATAGCGATGAAAGTGGCCAAAGAACTTATATTCTTAATTATAATATTCAAGTTCCAGGGGAAATAACTATTCCTATAAATGGAACAGTTAAAGATAATATTCAAGTTGATGTTCTAAGTAAATTTCAAAAAATGTATGACTTAAAAAACGTTAATATTAAAAGTATTAATAAAACTAAACATGCTGAATACTTAGACTGGTCTGGTTGTGAAGGTGGAGCGTTCTGTGTTGTATCACCAACTGATTCTGCTTTAAATAAACATGAAACACTAGAAGCTCAAGCTGTATTTAAATATACTGCTGATGGTTATACTGGAGAACAAACAGTAACAGTTAACTTTAAAATAAGTTATACTGGTGGTATTAGATTATATCCAGGTGGAAGTACTTGTGGTATTAATACGGCACAATTTAAATTAACGACTTTTAGTAATTATACTTATTGGGAAAGTACAGTTGCAGGTAATGTAGATTTACCTTCTGATTGTAAACCAAATGTTATTAATAGAAATTCTAATGTTGATAAAACAACAGATGCCTTAGAATTTAAAGGATGGGTTAGAGTACCAGATGCTAATATAACTAATAAAGATTATCAATTAATTGGAGCATGCGAAGGAGCTATTACTGGTTCAGTACCTGCTACTGATGGTGGTAGTTATGTATCATGCTTTAGTTATAAGAGTGGTGTTCAAATAGTATTTGATACTACTTCATCTGATATGCCTGCCAATAGTCAATGTCGTCAGACAGGAAATGGTACATTCTTCTGTCAAGCTTCAGGAAACTTTACTTTACCACAACTTACACAAAAAGATACAGTAATGGGTAATAGAAAAAAATTCCTAGGATGGACTAAAGATAATAGAGGTAGTGTTTTAAGTCCTGGTACTAGTGTTAGCACAGGAGATTATGCAACTTATTATGCTAAATATGAAACAGTAACTAAAGAAGTAGATAGATATAAATCTGTTTATGTTGGACAATCTAGTTTCTTAATACCTCAAGGTACATTAACTAATTGTTCAGTAGCTAGCAATCCTTATCTAACTGCTAAACCACAAAATGGTCAATGCTTAGTTCATGGTGAATCAGCTACTCCTGAAGGAGAATATGTTGATGTTAGTGTAACAATTAGTGAAGAAGGGGCAACAAGAAATGTTACTTATAAATTCGAAGTTAGAAATGCTGGAGCAAACTCTGAAGGATCTTCAGGAACGTTTGCAATAGATGTAGATGCTAAAATAGTATCTGGTGAAAATAATGGTTATGCATTAAATGACTTTGATCATGAAATGTGTTCAACAGTAGTTATTTCTAAAGATAATACTACAGCTGGTGGTGTATCAGAAATTAATGATTCATTAACAAGTAATAACTATAAATCTGAATGTATTAATGAACAAACTGGTGCTAAAACAGGTGTTAAATACTTTACCTTATGTATGGACCCTGGACGTGTCGGACCAGAGGGTGACCGATATGACATTCAAGAACGTGTTAGTCAAGAATCTGAATTAGGTAAGATGATTGGCATGATTATCGATCACTTAAATACATATAGTTCTAAAGAAAGCTTCGATAATCAAAACGATCCAGTTAGAATTGCAGCTCACGTTGCTATTCGTACCGTAGTATTAATAAATGGTTATAGTGGTGTTACTCAAACAGAAGATGCTGTTTATCAAGAGCACTATGAACCATATGTTAATTTAGCTACAGCATTAAAAGCAATATATGCTAGATATAAAAATCAAGATGGTAATGTTCCTAAAAAAGGCGATTCAAATTACGAAACTTATTATGCTGAAGTTCAATCTGCTGTAAATACATTTGGAATTTCAGATCCTACTGCACGTAATTACTTATATACAATGTTTGCTGATTATTTAAATTATGACTTCGGTGAAGGAGGAGCATTCCAAAGAACAATAGATGAAAAGAATGTTCAATTAACTGGCTCTAATAGTTATACAGTTACTTATAATGGTACAATAACATTACCTAGTAAAACTACTTTAGCATCGCCTCCATTAGGTAGTACTTATACATATTTAACTAAACCTGGTGTTACAGGAACTGTTAAATTAGATGAAGATCCTTCATTATCTACTACTGATCAAAAAGTATATGATTATGAAGTTGTTATTACAGTAAGTGATGCAGCAAATGTACATATTCCTGAAAACCATGAAGAAGAGTTAGAATATAGTTTAACACTTTCATATTCTGGTGGCTTTGATTATTCTGGTGTACGTCTTGCTAAACCACTTAATAACTTCTCTAAACAAAGAATGATCGTATTCGATTTAAATAGTTATGAAACAAAGATTTACTTTAATATAAATGGTGATGCAACAATATGTAAGGATGTACCAAGCCTAGATTATTCTAAGTGTACTTCTTCAAGTAGTTGTGCTGGATTTAATGCTGGGTTATTTAAAGCTTCTGGATGTTGCAGTGAAATATTAGATGAAGCATCTAATGCATATGTTGTAAACAACATTTGTAATGGTGAATGTGCTGTTTCTACAATGTCAAATGTATGTAGCTATAATCCTGGATATACAGGTTCAGTTGATTTATATGAAGTTAAAGAAGGAGCTTATTACTCTGAAGAATCTGGTGAATATACAGATGCAATTGGTACTTGTGTAGTTAATGTTAAAGGTAACTATGCTTATGATTATGAAAAACATAGAACAGGACCTACTTCAAGTTCAGACAAATATTCTAGATATGGTGAATCTACTGGAAATGAAGAGAGCAGTAATTACTTCAAATATGATGAAAGAGGTAATTCAATAAATGTTGCCACATATCAAAGTAATAGATATTGCCAAGTAACATGTCGTGAAGATTGGTCATTTACAATGGGTGCTTTTGGTAACTTCGTTGGTAAGAATGCAGTATTAGCTGGAACATTCTTCCAAAACCATGATAATGATATCTTTATTGAAGGGGGCCGTACTTGTTATACAACATACTTAGATTACGATATCTTCATGAATGATTTAGTTCAAAGATCTGTGGATTTAGTTGATGCATATAATTTATATGCAGAATGGTCTCATAACTGGTCAGACATCGATAGACAGGAGCAAGAAGAAACGTATATGAATCATAGTAATACAGCGTTTGTATGGACTGGTTCAACTCACTCATCTCAATCTGGAAACGAAAGATGTTTAGAAGAAACTGAATATAAAGTATGTGATGAATGGAATGATCCTGATGATCCTTCAAAATGTACACATAAGGGATATCATGGAAATTATACGTGTACAAAGACTTATAGTGCTAGTGAGTATGGTTATTACAATCTAAGCCTTGATCATGAGTTCTTCTACGATAAGGAAAACGAAGGTGAATTCAAGCGTTTTGATGATCAACAAACAGATAATAAGTCTACTCCAAGAGGTAGTGTTCCAACACAAAATAAACTTCCTAACAAAAATGGATTTGATCAAGAATATCAACAAAGTCCACAAGGAGAAGATGAATGTGGATGGACTTCACATACGTCTGGTGATAATATTAATGGACATAAAATCACTTATTCAACACAATATGGTGATGAAAATCATGGACAAAACTGTTGGCGTTCAGATGATGATGCAGCTAGAGAAAAAGAATTTATGAGATTAAAAGGTATTATGCAAGAAGAATCTAATGGTAAGATGACTGAAGCATATGGTACTATGACAGGCAAATATAACGAAATATTTGATTTATATCAACAGTTCTGGAATTGTCAACACTTTGAATTAAATAATGGTTCAGATGATGCGAATGGTAAAGCTAATAATCCACAAACTAAAGCTAAGTTTGCTGGTAAGGAAAGACCATTTGAACAGATTCTAACAATGTTTGATCCTTATGTATCTTATGATTATGATGAAGACGTTTATATGACTATCTTACAAGATGATAATATCTTGATTGAATATACAGCATTAAATGATAACTTCTTTAAAGCCGCTGGTATCTCAGAAGGATTTGATAAGAGCACGAATGTTCAAGTTCCTGCTAAGGTCGGATTTACTGATCGATGTGTTCTTGGCGTAGATGGTGATAGTTCAAATTGTCAAAAGACAGAACCAATTGATGTTCAATTATCAAGAAATAAATTAGATTTTGCTTACTATAAACCAAATGGACCATGGACTGATGATGAATTAGTTAAAACTTATGGTGAAGGTACAGAAATTCATTCTGGATCACCAATTACAAGTTATACTGATCCTAATACAAAAGAGAAGATTGTTACATTATGTACAATTGGTCTTGCTGATCTTGGTACAGGAACAACATATGATAAATATGGTGAACCATCTCCAGTTTCATTAAAAGGACAAGATCCTCATTGGACTGGTGGTAAGTGTTACGAATTTACAGTATTCTATACTGAAGCTCACTATATTAAGACTTCAATAGTTAATAGTAGTTTCTATAGAAATAAGGGTATTTGGTATACTGGACCTAATGATACAAGAGAACATGGTGAAACTCTTGAAGAAGCATGGGATAATGCATCTAAGCGTCCAGATGGACCTACTTACTCAGATCGTTCTGAAGAAGCTAAAGCTAGATGGTCTGTATTCGTTGGTACTAAGAAGGATGATAATGTTATCAATGGTAACTTAAATATCTTCCCAGTTAGTATGACAACAGCTCGTAACTTATATCAATATACTTATGAATTTACACAAATTGGTAGTTATACTGATGGACGATTGGGCCGAGTCATGGGTGATGCGGCATCGTTGATCCCACAAAATCAACGAACATGTTTCTATGAAGTAGTTGAAAATATCTGCTTATGTTGTGGAGATCCAATTGTTTCTTACGCATCAGCTGATATACCTACTGCTGAACAGTTCGTTAATAGTACTGGTTATGATTATGACTTTAACCAGGCAGATAATTATGATAAAGCTAAAGGTACTTTAGGTTATAATACTTCAACTGTAGCATTATCTGATTTAGATGGTGCAACAGATAGAAAACTTGGTAATAACTGGACTGATAAGGGTGTCTTCTACTATGGTGGAAGTAAGTTAAATACTAATAAAGGTCAAGTAGCACTAGAAGAAATTCAAGAACAAGGTGAAGAAGTATATATGAATGCTGGAAGTAGTGCTCCTGAGTATTCATTTGAATTAAGACCTGCTACTTTAGCAGCAATCAGAAATTATAATGATATGTATGGATATGAAGTTAATTTCGATAACTTAACGTTATATGGTAGAGCTTCAATTCAACCATTAGGAGCTTGTAGTAATCCGGCAAGTTGTAAGTGGTTCGCTTCAAGTTCTGAGGAAACTGAAGATATGAATAACTACATAGCTAACTTCGGACACTATGGAAGTAATTTCTTAGAGAAATTCGATGAAATTCTTGGTGTCGATGGTGGAGCTAGTGAAAATAACTTAAGTAATACAGCTCGAAACTTAGATGTTTGTGAAGTTGTTAGAAGTGATGCTTCTGCTGCTAAGACAGCACTTAGAAATCAAATTGATAGTGGTAAGTGTCGTTGGATAGATTATATTGAAGTTGCAGATAATGTTCAAAATCTATGGGATAATGCACCATCGACACAATATTATAGATTGGCATTTAAATAGGAAGGAGTGAGGACATATGAAGGAATCCTATTGGGGTTATTGGTTTATAATACTTGGTATTTTTATAGCATCTGTTATGATGCTTACAAATGATGCAACAACATCAAATACACAAGATTATTACCAATTAAAAGAAGTTGCAAATAGTGCACTTTATGATGCTATTGATTATAGATATTATGCTCAAACAGGACAAATTAGAATCTTAAAAGAAGTTTTCGTTGAAAACTTCATAAGAAGATTCGCTGAAACTGTATCTGTTACTGATAGTTACAATGTACAGTTCTATGATTTATATGAATCTCCTCCTAAAGTAAGTGTCAAAATATCTACGACTACTGCTGGATTTATAATTGGTCGTGATACGGAGGCAACTGCTGGAGAACATGCAATGACAGATTTAGATGTTGTCAATTCAATTGATTTAATTGTCGAATTTGATGCAGCGAATATAGTTTGTGAAAATGGTAAGTGTACATCAGATAAGATGTATTCTGAAAACGGAAGTTTCTGCGATTATTATCCTGCATAGGGTATAAATAAGGAGGAATAAGAATGGGAAATTTACTTGTACCTTTTAAAAAGTTTTTAAGTAATAAAAATACTATTACGATATTAGGTGTGTTAGTTGGGTTAGTTGTATTGTACTTAGGGTATAGTTGGAGAGTTCAACAATCTCTTCAACCAACTAGAATTCCATTTTGTAATAAGACATTAACTGCAAGGACAAAAATTACAGAAGATGATATCGGTTATATTGATGTTCCTAAAGATGTAGTTGCAGGTATGACTGATATTATGACGCAACCAAACGCTATTGTTGGTAAGGTTGTTAGTTATGACTCTAAGATTGCCCAAGGTAGTTTCTTCTATAATACTTTAGTAATGGATGAAAAGGATATGCCAGATTCAATATTTTCTAATATTCCTGACGGATATACAGTATTCGACTTAAAAGTTGATGATGATGATACACAAGTTATGTCAATAATGCCTGATAATTTTATCGATTTATATTTGGAATCTAGCGATGAAGAAGATGAAGATAAACTTATCTATGGACGTTTGATTGCGCAGATTCAAGTATTAGCTGTAAGAGATAAAAAAGGTAGAAATGTTTATGCTGATAAGGATAATCCTGGTGAACCGGCTGTAATGCTATTCGCAGTTCCAGAAGATTTATTCTTATTACTTAAGAAAGCTGAAAAGTTAAAACTTAATATTGAACCTATTGGTCGTAATAAGGCTTATTCAGCTAATGCCAAAGCAACTCGTTTAACAAGTGATGAATTAAGATCTCATATCATTAATCAAACACATATTTTAGCTAACGAGTGTACTGATTTAACTATTTGTTAATATATCAAAAAATAAAAAGAGGGTGTTTTTATGGATGAGAAGAACGTTTTCTCCCAGATGGATTTTGGCCCGTTATCTGAATTCTTAGAAGATGATGACGTTACCGATATTTCATATAGTAATGGTGGTCAAGTTTGGTTAAAGACATTGTCTAGAGGTGTTTATCAAGTTGAAAGACCTGATATAAATAATCCATTTATGGAAAAATTAGCCTTTCAATGTGCAAATGTTATGGGTAGAACTTTCAATATGGCTCATCCATTTCTTGACTCTGAAAGTGCTGAATTACGTATGAACTTTGTTCACGATTCCATTGCTACCAATGGAATCGCCTGTTTGATACGTAAAACACCTGCGAAGATTCGTTTAAATAAAGAAAAATTAATCAGTGAGCAATATATTACTGATCAAATGCATGACTTTTTAATTAAGTGTGTTTGGGGCCATTGTAATATAATGGTTGCTGGAGAAACTGGTTCTGGTAAAACAGAACTAGTTAAGTATTTGGCTAGTAATACTAAAGAAGATGAAAAAATCATATCTATTGAGGATACATTGGAGCTTCACTTGGATAAGATTTTCCCTCATCGTGATATAGTAGCTATGAAAACTAATAATATAGCATCTTATACAGATTCATTAGTAGCCTGCATGAGACAGAACCCTATATGGATATTACTTGCCGAGGTTCGTTCAGCAGAGGCAGTTATGGCAGTTCGTAACTCTATTTCTTCTGGACACCATATTATTTCAACAATTCACGCCGATAAGGCTTCAAGTATACCAATGCGTATGTATGCGTTATTAGAGGGTAGTCAAGATATTGAACAATATTTGTCTTCTATCCATAGATATATTCAAATTGGTATATATGTTAAAGGATATTATTCTAAGGCTTTAAATAGGTTCCAACGTGAAATTATGGAGATTTGTGAATTCTATGTTGATGATGAAACTAATAAGCCAAAATCTAATATCTTATATTCTAAAACTTTGGATGGTAAAGTTACTTTACATAATCCAACCAAAAAATTAATTGATTATTTAGCTATAGGTAATGTTTATTTTGAAAATGATGATATTTTCGGTTTAGGAGATGCCGATTCAAAAGAAGACTTATCTAATTTAAGAGATAGTTCACAAGATAATTATGCAAACAAGGAAACAAAAAATAATTTGGTTGATGCTTTAAATGCAACTGAAGAGGGTAGTGCTGATAGTACTGCAACAGCGAATGGTGGGGCTGCACCAAGTGCACCAGCACCTAGTAGTACAGGAACAGTTAGTCCTGCACCACAGGTTGCTACACCGCAACCTGCACCTGTTGCGCCACAAGTAGCACCTGTAGCACCTGCACAAGCAGCTACACCACAACCGGTACCTGCTACTCCAGTAGCAGCAGCACAACAAGTGGCACCAGCACCAAGTACACCTAGTCCGGTGTCAGCAACACCTGTTAGTACAAGTGCGGTTACACCTGCTAGTACACCTAGTGCTCCTGTTACTCAACCTGCAGCTCCAGCTGCACCGGCAGTAACGTCACAAGTTCAAGTTCAACCAACAGCAACTGTTCCACCAGCACCAAGTATTTTCCCAAGCGTTCAATCGAGTGGACAAGTTGCAGTACCTGCTACAACAAACGATGTTTTATAAAAAGAAGGTGAAATTATGGAATTAGTAATATGGTTAGTTATTGCAATATTCGTTTTAGCTTATCGATATAATACTGGTGATAACGTATATAAGTTCTTTGCTGATACTGTATCTAGTGTTTATAATACTTATGCACCTTATAGTTATCGTGAAGTTAAAGAAAAAACTAAGGAATTAGGTTATGAATATACACCTAGACAGTATGCTACTCAAGTTTTAATAATGGGTGGGGCGGCTGCTGGTATAACTTTCTTATATTTCTATAGTATTCCGGTTTCAATCGTTTATACATTAATAGCAATATGTTTTGTACCTTATTTAAGTTATTTAAGGACACAACGTTTATATAGTGAATATTTATTTGAACAAGTTCAAGTTTATACAACTAACGTTATTATGGAGTTTAATACAACACAGAGTTTCGTTAAGGCTTTAGAAGGTGTTAGGGATTCTGGTATTTTACAAGATCCAGTATTAAGAGATGTTAAGAGAATGATTCAAATGTCATATGATAATGGTACGATTGATGAATCTATTGATTTCTTTAATAAAGCTTATCCTTATTATATGGTTAAGAATATGCATCAATTATTCTTACAGATTACTAAGGAAGGTGCTAGGGATTCTGGTGAAGCCTTAGAGTTAATGTCAATGGATATTGATGCCTTAGTAGAAGGTGTTTATCGTGATAGAATGGATAGACAAACATTCCATAAGAAGTTCTTAACATTCGGTATGGCCTTATTCTTATTAGTATTAGTTATGCAACTATTATTTGGTAGATCTGAATATTTAGTTATGCTTGAAAAATGGTATGTTCAATTAGTATTACATGCAATTATTATAATAAACTGTTATTTCTTGGTAACAGGGGAAAAATATTATAACGAAGATGTGGGGGTTGAGTAGTTATGTATTTTGAGATACTTGTTATAGGAATAGTAGCATTTATTGTTTTAACTGTTAATGGTTATATTAAACCTAATAAGTTTATTCAAGATAATCAGGATATCTTTATGAAATTAAAAGAAGATGATTATGATTTCTTGGTTAGAGCTAAGTATGGAGAAGGTCTTGACTCTGATGTTTTATTCCAAAAGAGAATAAAGAATGGTTTAATTGTTATTATTTTATTAATATTTATTATGTTATCTAATCTAACAGCAGTTAAGGTTGTATTAGCTGTTGTTGGTGGATATGGTATGTTTAAGATGGATTATCTTAATTTAAAGAACTTTTATAAAGCTCATTTATTACAGATAGATTCAATGTTACCTTATTATTTAAAGGGACTAGAAATATTAATCCAACACTATACTGTACCAGTTGCTTTAGGTAAATCAATTAATGATGCACCAGAAATATTTAGAGAAGGTTTAATTGATATGATCAATAAAATCAATGCTGGTGATGCAACTGTTACACCATATATGGAATTTGCGCAAATGTATCCAGTTCGTGATTCAATGCGTATGATGCGTTTGTTATATCGTTTAAGTTTAGGTCGTCAAGAGAGAAAACAAGAACAATTAATTACTTTCTCTAAGACAATATCTAACTTACAACAAAAAGCTCGTGATACAAGATATAAAGAGCGTTTGGATAAAATGGAAAGTAAGACAATGAGTATGCTTGTATGTACAGGTATTGGTGTTATGGTCTTACTATTAATAGCCGTTATGAATATGATTGGTTCGTAAAAATGACTGTATACAAATGTAAAAAATATTGAATAAGAAAATAATTGATGATATACTTTTTATATAAAGTAGAAATATGATAGAAAGGATGATTTATAAATGAAAGAGGCTACTGGAGAATTAAATATGACAGTTATTACCGTTGTTGCTATTGCTGCAATTGCTGCATTATTTACTATCTTTATAATGCCACAAATTCAAGCTAACATAGCTTTACAAACAGCATGCTCTAATATGGACGCAGATGGTAACTATGAAGCAGAGATTGCTGGAGGTACTGAAGGTGCTCAAGCAAGTTCAGCATCTTGTAGTAACTTCGAATGTACTGCAACATATAATGGACGTACATATACTAAGACTTGTTCTGGTACTCAAGGTGGCGGAACTAATCCTTAGTTCTAATAGAATCTTAATGGGGTGATTAAGAAATGAAAGAAGCTACAGGTGAACTAACTGGTTCTGTAATTGTTGTTTCGGCCGTTGCTTTGCTTACGGCTTTTTTCTTTATGTTTATTTGGCCAATGATAAAAGAAGGCATGCAAAATAGAGCCACTTGCGCAAATGCGATGTGTGATAATGGCTATAATGATAATTGGATGGCTTATTGTAAGAATCCAAATGATGATTCTGGAGATTATTTTGAATGCCCATTTAGAGGGTAGGTGTAGACATGAAGGAAGCTATAGGTGGTACATGGATTTTTGGTATGGTAATAACTTTCTTAGCTTTATTTACAACATTTGTTAGTGTTTCAACTAATTATTCAAGATGTTATAAAATAAAGGATGAAGTATTACTAGCTATTGAAAGGGCACATGGTATTAATGAAGATTCAGTAAGTAGTATTAATAAGTTTTTAAAGGGTACTGGATATTCTTCTGTTGGTAAATGTCCTGATGATGGTAATTGTTGGTTTTCTTTTAATATAAATGAAAGCTATAGTAGTGGTAGCTATCGTCCTGCGGGAGATAGAAATACTAATTATTGTCTAGCTAAATATATGATTACGAGAAATACTAGTGATGCTGATAATAGAGTTATTTATACTAATGGTCCAGTAGGACATCCAGAATCAGCATATTATGGAGCAGTTATATTCTTTAGATTAGAATGGCCAATTCTAAGAAGTATGTTTAGTATTGATATAAGTGGTGAAACTTCAATTATATACTTGGTTAATGATTTTGATGAAGTTAATGAAAGATGCTACGGGTGATGTGTAGATGAAAAATGGTATCGTAAATATTTGGCTTTTGGGTATGATCGTTATATTTATTTTCTTATTTTCTGCTTACATCATTGTTAATATAAATTATTCAAAGTCATTTAAAATAAAAAATGAAGTTTTAACTATTATTGAAAAACATAAAGGTGTTATTAGTAAAGATACTTCTAATCATAATGGTAAATCTATTATTCGTGATGGTGAAACTATTACGACGAATGTTAATACGATTCAAACTATTAATCTTTATTTAATGGGTAGTAATTATGATGCAATGGGTTATTGTCCAACAGGAACAGATGGAGATTCTCCTGGTAATTGGTATGGTGTTTCTATACTAAGAGATGGTGGTAGTATTGCATCAACTTATGAACCAGCTAATCCTGATGAGAAGTATTATTATTGTTTTGCTAAATATAGGGCAAATAAACAAGTTGGTAGATATAAAGCTTCATATTATAAAGTTAGATTATTTTATAAGTTTGAAGTTCCAGCTGTAGAGAGTTTTTTCTCAGTAAAAGTTGAAGGTATTACAGATGAAATATATTATCCTCAAGATGAACAAAGTGGTTCTAATGAGAATATAGCTGAATCTGATTATACTGATTAATTATATAGAATAAAAGGAGTTGACATTTAATGAATGTTATAGTTGCTAATAAGTATTCTGCGATGTTGTCTAGTTTAAGTAATAAAATTGATTTAATAAAGACAATTGATGGAGAATTTCAAGTTGATGATTTAGTTGCTCAATTTGATAACTTTTTCTTTAATAAAATGATATTAGATATTACAGCTATAGCAGGATATCAAGATATATCACAAATTCAAAGACTTTCTTTTGGAATGGATATGTCGAAGATAATCTTATTATTAGATGATTCTCCAGTTGTTAATTCACCACAGTATTTATCTGAATTGGTATCAATGGGTATTTATAATTTTACAAGAAATATAGATGCTATTACGTATTTAATTGATAATCCAAATACGTATAAGGATGTTGCCCAATTCCATATTATCGGTAATAATGGTGGTGGAATGCCTAATCAAGCTCCTCAAGGAGGAATGATGGGCGGTAACAATAGAGGCGCTACTAATGAGAGATCATTTATTAATTCAAGTATTGCAATGCCAAGCATTGGTGGTACTAGAATTATCGGTATTAAAGATCTTACTGACCATGCTGGTGCGACTACTTTAATATATATGTTAAAGAAGCAGTTAGCTGAAAATTATTCAGTATTAGGTCTTGAATTAGATAAAAATGATTTTCTATTCTTTAATGATCCTGAATTAAAGAGTGTTAGTAGTAAAGATTTGAACTCTGTTATTAAGAATCCAGTAAATAACTATAATGTTATCTTAATAGATGTTAATGATAGTGCAGAAGCAGCTAATTGTACGGAGATGTTATATTTAATTGAACCATCTACTTTAATGTTAAATAAGATGATAAGAAGAGATCGTAATATTTTAGATAAGATTAAAGGGATGAAGGTTATCTTAAATAAGAGTTTATTAGATGCTAATGATATAAGGGAATTTGAAGCTGAGGCTAGATGTAGTGTTTTCCACAATATTAGTCCTTTAGATGATAAGAAAGATAAACATAGAGTATTAGATGAACTTTTAAATAAATTAGGATTTGATAAGAATAGACCAGCTAGTGAAAGCAATAGGTCTGCTAAGCTATTTGGCATTGTCAAAGAATAAAAGAAAAACTTGACATATAATGTAAATTTAAATACAATTATATTAGAAATGAAGGAGATGTTTTATATGGATACATTAGCAGGAGTTTCAAATTTTTGTGCAGAAACTAAATTTGTTTGGAATATAGTAGGAATTGTAATGGGTGCTTTTTGTATCGTTATTCCAATTTTAATAATTATTTTTGGTTCTATTGATTTAGGAAAAGCTGTTGTTGCTTCTAAAGATGATGAAATTAAAAAAGCTATGAAACAATTAGGTATGAGAGCTATTGCAGGTATTGCTATTTTATTAGTTCCTCAACTAGTTAGTGCTGTATTTAATATAGTTGGTGCAACTACTGATGGTGATTATTCAGTATGTGCACAATGTATTCAAAATCATGGATGCAAATAGAAGTTAATTATTTTACTATAAAGAAATGATATTTATTTAAATATCTTTTTTTTTATGGTATAATTTTTGTGATATGAGGTGTTTTCTATGTATAGAAAATTATTATTGGTTATTTTAGTATTAATTGGGGGATTTTTCTTAGTAACTAGTGAAGTAAAAGCATTAGATTATTCTTCTTATGAAGTTACTTATAGTTTAGCTGATAGTGATGATTGTGATGGAATATTTGATAAAGAAGTTATAGATTTTTTACAACAGATATTTAATGTTTTTAAGTATGCTGCACCAATATTGTGCTTGGCAATGTCTGTGGCTGATTTTATTAAAGCAACAGCTAGTCAAGATAAAGATGCTTTAATGAAGGCAGCAAAGATGACTGGTAAAAGAATTGTTTATGCAATTATTTTATTTTTAATTCCTGATTTAATTAATTTCTTGTTTAATTTATTAGGTTGGTATGGTACATGTGGTATTAGTTAGAGGTGATTTAGATGCGTACTTTATTTAAATTAACATCTGTTCTTACTGGTGGTTTTGTTGGCATCATTTTAGCTTTGGATTCAATTATTATTTATGGTAATATTGGTCCTGTATTTAGAATATTTATGGCGATATCAGGAGCTAGATTATTATCTTCTGATGCTTATAATGATATTGCTAATAAGATATATGCCATTGTTGGGGTTGTAATGTTATTTGTCTTAGCTTATGCAATATTAAGAGCTATTATTGATCCGGAACAATCAATGAAGAATGAGTTAGGACCTCAATTAGTTAAAAGAATTGTTATAGCTGTCGTAGGTCTTGCGATTGCTCCAGTTATATTTAATGTTATGTATCAAGGTCAAAATTTGTTTTTAGAGCACGATGTATTAGCTAAAATATTCTTTAGGGGTAATAGTAATATGTCTGTTGATCTTGGCCAATCTAGTGTTGATGTTGGTGGAACATCAGTCCCTATAGATTCATCTGTTAATATTGATGAACAAATTAAGCATATTGGTGGTGGAGTTACAGCTGTTAGTTTATGGCAAGCATTTTTCTTTCCATCAGAAGATAGTGGTAAAACAGCTGCGGAAATTGAAGCAGATCCTAAAGATTACTTTTTAAGTACAGCAGCTTATGGAGCGGCTTGTGTAGGTCTTTTAGCTGGTTTAGCTTTTGCTTGGGAAATTCCAGTTGTTAATATTCTGGTCGGAGGAGCAGCACTTTTTACATGTATTGCTAGTGTATCTGAAGGTATAGCTGCATCACAAATTCAAGATGTAACTAATGGAGAGAAAATAACTTTGGAACAAGCTTATTCTTATGCGGCAGCTGGTGGATCATTTGGTATATTTACAGCATTCTTGGATAATTATGTTGATGATGGGGAAATAACTTATTTATTTGGTTTATCAACAGTAGCCGGAGCATTTACTTTATATGCTTTCGTTTCATTTAGTATAGATATGGGTATTAGGGCTGCTAAATTAGCTTATTATCAAATAATAGCGCCTGTACCACTCATTATGCAGGTATTACCAAATTTTAAATCTAATTTTAGTCAATATATAAAATCAGTTGTTTCAACATTTATGGAAGTGTTTATTAGAATATCGGTTGTTTATATTGTTGTTTATATAATATGTCACTTGACGGAAATGTTCTCTTCGGTTGATGCTTTATGGGGTAACCAGAATTTATCAACGATAGAAACACTTTTAGCTTTAGCTTTATTAATTCTTGGTTTAGTAGCATTTGCTCGTCAAGCTCCTAAGTTTATTGCTGATTCTTTAGGTATTAAATCTGGGGATATGAAACTAGGAATTGGTAAGAAGTTTGCTGAAGGTGGAGGTTTTGCGGCTAAAGCTATTGCTGGATCTGGTATAAGAACGGCTGCGCAAAACTGGAATAAAACTAAAGGTCAAGGTATGATGAGAAGACTTGGATCAGCTTTTGCTGGTGGAGCTTCAGCAGTTGCACGTAGTAGTTGGAGTCAATTCGGACCAGGTGAAGGTCATAAGATGGCAATGACTAATGAAGAATCAAAACGAGTTTCTGGTAATGCTAATGAAGCAGCATATCAAGCTGGTGCTAATAGAGACGATCGTCATCAACAACATGAAAGTGATAGAAAAGCTTATGAAGAAGCACAAAAGCTTGAAGCACAAGCAAAAGCTAGATATGATGCAGATCCAACAAATGCGGCTTTGGAAAAAGCTTATCATGATGCACAAAGAGCTTCTGCTGAAGCACTTACTAGATTATTAAATTCTACAGCAGTTGGTAATGCAGCTAATAATGCTTATAAGAGAGCTACTGTTTGGGCGACTGGTACAATTGATACTTCGAAGATGGATAAACAAGTTAAACTATTCCAAGATTTAGCTGGACTTAAGTCACAACTAGAAGGAACAGTTGTTGATAAAGATGAATATGTTAAGAGAGCTCAACGTAAAGTTGAAGACTTAGCAAGGGCTGATGTTGCTGATTATGCATATAATAAAGAACTTCAAGATAGAGTAGCAGCAGCTAGAGCAGCTGGTGATACAAGAACTGAACAACAAATAGCTGATGAGTTAAGAAATTCAACATTTAAACGTGCAAACTATGTTTTAGATAGAAATTCAACATATTATAAGGATGCATATGAGGAATTACAAAAAGCTCGTCTTGATGCTGATGATGAATTAAAAGCAGCTAAGAAAGAAGCTGTTGCAAGAAAACTTGTTGAAGCATCTTCTGGTATAGATAATGATACTTCAAGAGCATTAAAAGCCTTCTTTGAAACACATCAACAAGATCTTGATACATATAAAGATGTTTTATTCGATGGTCAACAATCTCTTGGTGATTATATAGCTGAGAACTTTGGTGCAAGAGCTATTAGTGGTGTTGTAGATTTCTCTACAATGAACAAAGGTGTTGGAAAGTATACTTTAGAGTTAAAGAATAATCAAACTGTAGATGTTGATGCTAGTGGTGATGATGTTAGATATACTGTTAGAGATAGTACTGGTGTTGTACGATCTAATATGACTACTGCTGAATTTGAAGGTTATATTGCAGAGAAGCATACTGAGGTTGATAAATCTAGATCTGCTGTTCCTGGTCAAAAAGCTGAATCTAGAGCTTCTAAGATGAAGACTACTGCCGAAGTTGCTGAACAGAAATTTAGAGATTCTGATACATATCGTAATGCTAAGACACAAGAAAGAGCACAAAAAGAAAGTAAAAAATAGATTGAATGAAGGGAATGTGTGATATATGAATGGAAATAATTATTTGATTCCAGCTAACTCAAAAAAGTCACAATTAATACTTAGTTTCTTTACTCCTGTTGATTTAGTTATATTTCTAACAGGAGTAGGAATAACAGTACTTTTGTTACTATTAATAGAATCTAATAGTATGGGTGTTATGTTTGCTTTATTATCACCGGCATTATTTGCAACTTTCTTAATAGCACCGGTACCTAATTATCATAATGTAATGACTTTATTAGGTAATATATATAGATTCTATACTGGAAGAAAAAAATATTATTGGAGAGGTTGGTGTGCAAGATATGGCGATGATAGAACCAGTAAACAACAATTCAAATAATGTAAATGTCGAACAGACTAGTAAGTATTCTGAAGATTGGGTTCCTATTAAGAATATAATGAATGGAATGATTCAATTAGATAATGGATATTATGTTACAGGAATTAAGGTAGCACCTAAAAATATCTTTATCTTAGATGCAGGTGAAAGAGATAATGTTATCTTTAATTTACAGAATTTTTATAATATGATTGATTATGAATTCTGGTTAGTAGTAGCTGATCGTCCTGTAGATATTAATTTATATTTATCACAATTACAACTTTTATATCAAAGATGTGGTGATGGAGCAGTTAGAAAGTTAATTATTCAAGATATTAATAAAGCTAATGCCTTTATGGGTGCTGAATATAATGTAGTTGATACTGAATATTTTATCTTATTTAAAGAGAAAAGAATGGAAACTATTCAAAAGAGAATTCATAATTTAATTGCTGGTCTTGCTAATGCCACAATTAATTCAACACAAGTTTCAAATGCTGATTTAAGAATGATATTAGATAATTTCTTAAATGGTGGTATGACTACTACTTTTGGGACGGTGAGAACATAGTATGAATATAAAGAGTGAGATTGCTCCAAAAGGGTTACAATTTAAACCAATGGAGTTTATTATAAGTGGTAAAAATGCAACAATATTAACAGTAATTAGTTATCCAAAGTTTATTAATCCAGGTTTTTTATCTAATTTAACTAATATATCAGGAGTTAAGATTGTTGCTAAACATATTCCTATTGAGTTTTCAACATTACAAAATATGCTTAATAAAGAAATAGCTGATTTAAAGATGCGTTATCAATCTGAAAGAGATCAAACTATTCAAGAGCGTATTAGACAAGATTATGAATCATTAGAGAGTTTTATTTCAATGTTAGCTGCTACACAAGCAAGAATATATGATTTTCAATTACATGTTATGATTACAGCTGATAGTGAAGAAGAACTTGAAATGAAGAAGATGCAAGTACGTAGTTATATTGATGCTTTAGGAATGCAAGCAATTCCTTTGATGTTTGAACAAGAAAAAGTACTTAAATCTATTATTCCAATATTTCCAAAACAAGATATTGAAAATAGAATTGGTACACCAATACCTTCTATTACAATTGCAGCAATGTATCCATTTGTTTTTGATAGTATTAAGGATCCTGGTGATGCAACTTTATTAGGAGTTGATTTCTCAGGAGGAGTTATTTTATTTAACCAATTCTTATTTAAAATAAAGAAAGAACATAATAGAAATAATGCTAATATGATTATTTTAGGTACTTCTGGTAGTGGTAAATCAACGGCAGCGAAGTTGCTTATTAGAAGTCATATTAGAAATGGTTATAAAGTTATATGTGTTGATCCTGAAGGTGAACTTGAAGAGATGTGCCGTAATGTAAACGGTAGTTATCTTGATTTAGGTAAAGGTGGAGAATATGGAATGATTAATCCACTTGAAGTTGTTCCTGATGCTGATCAAGAAGAGTTAGATCAAGGTTTAGGTTATACAGTATTAACTAGAGCTTTACAATCTTTAAAAGCTTTTATGAAGTATTATTCACCAAGTATTGAAGAAGATGTTTTAACAATGTTTAGTGAAGTAGTACAAGATACTTATAAACGTTATAAAATAGATTTTGATACTAATTTTGCAACATTAAAGTCAGAAGATTTTCCAACTTTTGATGATGTTTATGCAACAATAAAAGGTCGTTTACTTTCAATGCCAGAAAAGACACGTGAAAGAGATGTAATGGAAAGACTTGAACTTAAAGTTAGACCTTTAACTAAAGAATTAAGATATTATTTCTGTGGACATACAACTTTAAATATTGATAGTAATATTATTGTCTTTAATATTAAGGAATTAATGAATAGTGATGAAAATATTAGAAATGCTTTATTCTTTAATATTTTGAAGTATGCATGGGGATTATGTCTTGATAAAGACATGACAACGGTATTATGTGTTGATGAAGCACATGTCTTATTATCAACAAGAAACGAATTAGGTGCTGAGTTCTTAGCCCAAATGCAAAGACGTGCTCGTAAGTACAATACAGGTACAATTATCATTACGCAACAACCTACAGATTTTGCGGCTCCTAACGTAATTGTTCATGGTAAAGCAATCTTTGATAATGCTTCTT
>CANPXB010000005.1 GCA_947585595.1 uncultured Bacilli bacterium | reverse complement strand
CATCAATAGCATGGTAATCAAAGTGTGTTGTCCTCCATGCACTATTCGGATCATCTGCTGGATATTGGAAAGGTGTAAAATCCCATACATCTTTATATCCAGGAACAACTACTATTCCACCTGGATGCTGTCCAGTTGTTCTTTTAACTCCTGTACAACCAACACTAATACGTTCTACTTCAGGTGTTCTAACAAATGATTTTATAACACCCTTCTTTTTAAGTTCATCTTTACTTGTAATTGGTACCCCATAACTATCAGCTTCAATTCTTAATGTATTATAAATATTTTCTTCATAAAAACCTTGAACATAACCATAAGCTGTTTTATCAGCTACTGTACCAATTGTTCCAGCACGATATACATTATCTGTACCAAATAAAACTTTTGTATATTCATGCGCTGATGCTTGATTATCTCCTGAGAAGTTCAAATCGATATCTGGTACTTTATCCGCATTAAATCCTAAGAATGTTGCAAATGGCATGTCATTTCCTTCATGGATCATATCCGCTCCACATTCTGGACATTTCTTCGCTGGTAAATCAAAACCAGATGGATAATCATCAACATAAGCTTTACCATTTTCATCTTTAAATTCTGAATGACAACACTTTGGACAATAATAGTGCGCTGGAAGACCATTACATTCTGTAATACCCATCATACTAGCAACAAATGATGATCCTACTGAACCACGTGATCCAACTAAATAACCATCATCATTAGAGTGTTTAACTAATTTTTGAGCAATCAAATAAATAACATCGAATCCTCCACCTATAATTCCACCTAATGATGCTTTAGCATTCTCTATTGCTTCTTCATCACTTAGTTCTGTCTCCGCTTCTCTTTTTAACTTATCACTCATTAATTTAACAACACCATCATAACCACTCATAATAACCTTATGAACTTCGGAAGAAAAAATATTATCTTTTTCTTCATCACTCATCTCCGGATGTTCTAAACTGATCTTTTCTGTTACTAAGCCCATTATCTTATCACCATAAAATTCTTGCGCAATACGTTCTTCAATATTTCTTGGTAATGGATCTCCATACATACTATGAGCTTTTTCAAATACCATATCACGACAAGTTTCTTGTGAATGTTCAATAATTGGTGAATAAGGTTTATCTGGATATACAACAACCTCTATTTCTTCTAACATATCAATAATTTTATTTGGATTAGTAATAACTATTTCTTTAGCTAATTCACTATCATTTAAGAAACTAAATTCATCTAACATTTCTTTAGTTGTCCTGAAATATTGATTAGGAATATGTCCTTGTAATACTGTTTCAGAATCATTATAATTAGCTTTTAATTCATATTCATTTTCTTTTTCTTTAATTATATCAGCAACCATTAATTTTCTTATTGCTCCAGAAACAGCTTTTAATTTTTCTTTATCTCCATCTTTACCTTTAAAAGCTTCTTCTTCATTAATATTTTTACCTAAAGCATAAATACTAGCTATATTCTCAGCTGTAATAGCAATCTTCTTTATTTTCTTTAAAATATAAATATACTTTAATACTTTTTCTTCAACACTATTTAATTCTACTCCCTGTTTCTTACAGTTCATAATTGCACTTTTAATATTATCATCATTAGTACATCTCTTTTGACTACCTACTAAGTATCTAGCTAAAGGATGCCTTCCTTTACCAGGAACATTTTGGTTAACAATAATTTCACGATATAATCGATCTTCTTTATTAATATTATGAACATCACCCGTTGCAACAATTAACTTCCCAGCTTTTTTAGCACATCTAATAATCTTTTCAATACAGTAATATAAATGATCCATATTATTAATATCATGACCTCTAAGTAAATGAGAATAATTTTCTGGTGGTTGAACTTCAATATAATCATAGAACTTCATTGCTTCAACTAAATCTTCTTCACTTCTCGTTTCCGCAATATAAAATATTTCTCCATTTAAACAAGCACTACCAATAAGTAAACCTTCTCTATTTTCTTCAATTAACTTTCTTGGTATACGAGCATTTCTTTGTAAAAAATTAGTATTAGCATAACTAACTATTTTAAATAAATTTTTAAGTCCTACTTTATTCTTGGCAATAAAAGTAATATGTTTAATATTATCATACATATTAGCGATATGTTCAGTATAAGTCTTACCAGGAATATTTTCATACATTTGAACCCAATCTTCATGACACCATGAAAACTTCCAACGATATTCCTTATTTCCATATTTTTCAAATGGATAACCAAACTCTTCACTAACCTCTTCATTTTCTCCTGGCTTATATACATAATTTTTAATTGTTGATAATTCACCAATATGTTCTAACATCTTTGGATTATTCTTAAAAGCTACTTCTTCAAGTAAACCTAAATTATTTAAATCACTTAACTTCTTAACCCCTTTAATCTGACTTAACATCTTATTAAAGATATAAGCCGTATTTTCCGAGTCGACATCAGCTCCATGGTGTTGTCCAACATAGACAACAATAGTTAAACTTTTCTCTCCAAAATCATCTGTATATTTAATTTCTATATCGTTTTCTGCTGGATGTAATTTAATCTTTGACTCAAAATCAACTAAGTTTATTCCAGGATTTACTTCAACTTCAATATTTATCTCATCTGTTTTAGCAGCTTTATGTAATGTCTCTAAACGATAGATATTACGGTATTTCTTAACTCTTTCTTCGGTAGCTACATCCATATCATAATATTCTTGTTTAATTACTTTTAAAACATCTTCTCCATCCACAGTAATACGTGCAAATGACTCTCCTACTTCTGGATCTAAAATTGTTCCATTTACATCAGTCTCATTAACTGTTTCATCATCTTCATCATCTGCTTCACCAGTATCAATACCATAGAATTTACCTAAGGCTTTTAAACTATGTTTCTTTAAATCTCTATTAATTACTCTTGATAACATTAAAGTATCAATAATTGGATTATCTAACTTACCTAAATCATATTTATAATAAGCCATATCTACCATATTTTTATCAAATCTTGCATTATGCGCAACTAATGGTAAATTACCAATCCATTCTTTAAATCTTTTAATTACATTTTCTTCATTATCAGCATCTTTAACATCATCATCAGAAATATCAGTAACTCTAGTTATTTGTTCATCTATATGATGGCCTGGATTAATAAATTCATCAAAACGATCAACCACTTCACCATTGTGAATTTTAACACCACCAATTTCAATTAACGAATCTCCTAATCCTGGATTAAAACCAGTTGTTTCTGTATCGAATACAACATAAGTATTACCTTCTATATCATCATCATTTGGATTAAAACAAACATTTAAATATGATTCACACATTTCAAGCTCTGTACCATAACCAGCCTTAAAGAATTGTAAATTCTTCTTCTCTTCTTCTGCTTTGGCAATCATACTCTCCATTTCAGCAATACCTTCTTCATTGCCACTAGCTTTTATTTCTTCTAAACTTGCTTTTAATTCATCAATCTTAGCTTGTGCTTTCTTTTTTAATCCTTTATTAAAAGAAGTAACTTCCCCAAAGACATGCGGAAAAGACTGACAACAATCATGATCAGTTATTGCAATACCTCTATGTCCCCACTCCATTGCTTGTTTAACAAGTTTTACTTCATCACATACGCCATCCATCTGACTCATCATTGTATGAGCATGAAGTTCAACTCTCTTTTCTTCTTCATTATCTTCTCTTTTAAAAGAAGGAATATTCTCTAATTTTTCATAACTTCTAAAATTTAAAACTAAATCATTTGCAAAGCCATCATATCTAACTTGACCCTTAAAAGTCCACCAAGTACCATCTTTTAATTCCTTTGACTTAGCTAAAAAATCCTCTTTATCTTTCGCAAAACATTTAGCTAAAATACTTGATGTATTATCACTAATCTTTAAAGTAATTAAATATAAATCTCTTCCATCTTTTGTTCTTAATTCATTAAATTCTGAACCAAAGATATAAGCTTCAACATGAACATTATTTTCTTCTTGATCAATACTATCTATTGCAACAATACCATCTCTTGAATATCCAACTTTCTTCTTTGAATTCCACTTACCATTACTATAGTTATTAACTGGTTCATCATAAAATTCTATTTCTATTTTCTTATTACGATCAGCTTCTATTTCATCTTGAATCTTCTTTTCATTTTCTTTATTAATTGCTGTTGTAATTTCCATTTCATAAAATCCTAGTTCAACTAATCCTTCTACTAATCCCTTAATCTCTTTTTGTAACATATCATATTCTTCACTTTTACTATCAAGTTCAATAATTATAAACTCATCATCAATTGATATATTTTTATTTTCTAAAGAAACTAAAGATGGTCTTTTACTTATTAAATCGCCAAGTAATACTTTAAAAGCTTCTAATATATCTTCATCTTGCATATCATCATAGATAAAATTTATATGACAAGGATTCTTTCCCTTAATTCCTTTCTTAGCACACTTAGTAAGTTCTAAAGTTGCAACTGGATTAATTGGTCTTTCATTTTGAATAAATACTTCAAAAGAATCTTTCTTCTTATTTAAAATAACACGTGAAATACTAGCATTAATAAAATCATTATTAACATCTTCATATCCAATACTATCAAAAAATTTTTTCATTTTATCTTGCATATACTTCACCTACAATTTTTCAATATTACTAATAACAATTTGATATTTATCTAATCTTCTTGTTACTTGTCCTCTAACACGTACTAAATCATCTTTCTTAATCATTGTTAAGAATTTATTATTCTTAGGGAATACAATAAAATCAGCACTACCTGTTTCATCACTACCTAAAATAAATCCCATATCTTCCCCATTTTTAGTTTTAATCTTTTTAATACTACCTATTATAACAACTAAATTAACAAATTTATCAAAAAATGCACGCATATCTTTAATTTTCATAATTCCATCTTGATATTTACTAGCTGGATGATTAGTTACATAAAACCCAAAAGTATTTAATTCACTTGCCATTAATTCATTTTCACTATATTCTTCAATATATTCATAATTAGGTTTCATAACTAAAGATTCATCTAAATCACCGCATAAACTAGCATAATCTAAGGCACTATCAATACTTTCATCTAATGTTTTATGATTTATTTTAAAATCTCTAAAACTATCAGCATCTATTAAAGCTTCCAAAGTCTTACGATTAACACTCTTACCATAAGTACGAGCCACAAAATCAAAGAAATCAGTAAATCTTCCATTTGTTTCTCTTTCTTTAATTATTTCGCTTACAGCTGAACCCCCAACATTATGAATTGCATTCAAAGGAAGTAATAAAGCATTATCTTTTATTACATAATAATCCATACTAACATTAATATTTGGTTTAAATACCAATACATTTTTTTTCTTAGCTTCATCAATATATTCTTTTGTTTTAATATCACTACCAATACTCATATTAAGTAAATTAGCAATAAAGAAAACCGGATAATTAGCTTTTAAATAAGCCATTTGATATCCTATTATGGCATAAGCTACTGAATGCGCCTTATTAAATCCATAATCAGCAAACTTAATAATTAAATCATATATCTCATTAGCTTTTTCTTTGGTATAACCATTTTTAACAGAACGTTCAACAAAGATTCCTCTTTCATGTTCCATAACACTATGCTTTTTCTTACTCATTGCTCTTCTTATATTATCTGCTTCCGCAAAAGTATAATTTCCCATCTTAACAAGTACTTGCATAATTTGTTCTTGATAAATCATAATTCCATAAGTTGGTGCTAATATATCTTTTAAAGAATCATCAGGATAAACAATCTTTTCTCTGCCCATTTTTCTTTTAATATAACTATCGATATTATGCATAGGTCCTGGTCTAAATAAAGCTAAAGCAGCTACTAAATCATCAAAAGAACTAACCTTTAACTTAGCTAAGAAATTCTTCATTCCTGAACTTTCAAATTGAAATATTCCTTCCGTATCAACACTATTAAAAATCTTAATTGTCTCTTTATCATCTAAAGGAATTTCCGCTAAATTAATATCTTTACCAGTTTCATTTTTAATTAATTCCAATACATTTTGAATAATTGTTAAATTTCTTAAAGCTAAAAAGTCCATCTTTAAAAGACCTAAATCTTCTAGGTATTCCATTGTTACTCCAGTCAGTAAATCTCCTCCATTAAGACAGACTGGTATTACATCATCTAAACTTACAGAAGAAATAACTACTCCCGCTGCATGAGTACTAATATGTCTTTTTAATCCTTCTAATTTAAAACTAATTTGATAAACTTTTTTTATTTCACTATTACTATTAACAAATTCATTAACATATTTATTATTTAAATTATCTTTTAAACTAGCTTTTGGATCTAATAAATTACTTAAACGATCAATTAAACTAGTTGGTGTATCTAAACACTTTCCTACATCTCTTATTACTTGACGTGCTCCAAGTGTTCCAAATGTCATAATATTAGCTACTTTATCATGACCATATCTATCTTTAACATAATTAATAACTTGATCTCTTTTCGTATATTCAAAATCTATATCTATATCAGGCATTGTAATACGTTCAGGATTTAAAAATCTTTCAAATAATAAATCATATTTTAAAGGATCAACATTGGTAATTCCAATTGCATAACTAACTAAAGAACCAGCAGCAGAACCTCTACCAGGCCCAACTAAAATATTATTTTTCTTTGCATATTTAACATAATCATAAACTATTAAAAAATAATCAACAAACCCCATCTTATTAATAACATTTAATTCCATTAATAAACGATCACTATATTCTTTAGTAATATTCCCTTTTAATCTCTTTTCTAAACCCTTCTTACATAAAGAACAAAGATAAGCATAAGAATCTTTTATTGTTAAATCATAATGTGGTATATACTTTCCATCTTTAGATATAACTAAATCAATTAAATTGCTAAATTCTTCAGTCCTTTTAGCATCTTCATCATTTACTTCTTTATCTAAATAAGCTTCATCATATTTAGTTATATCTTCTTTTTCACCAGTATCAATTTCTCTTATTATTCCTAAATATTTAATATCTTGTGAACTAAAAGCACATATTTCATTAACATATAAAATTTTTTCACTAAGGATTAAAGCATTACTTTTCTCATAATCATTACTATATCCTATATATAATTCATTATATATTTTCTTAACTTCATCATATATTTCAATACTTTTATAAGGAATAACACATATTATATCTTTAACATAACTTTTTAAATCAACATAATTAATATCTCTTTCTTGAATAATTGTATTTATTTTAAGTAAACTCTGATAACCAAGATAATTTTTAGCATATAAATATAATGTATTATTTCCTATCTTAATACTTAAACCTATAATTGGTTTAATATTATTATTAATACATTCATTATAAAAACAAATACTGCCAAATAAATTTTCATCAAGTAATCCACAAGTTGTAATATTATGTTTATTTAAATACTTAATTAAATCAGGTATTTTAATTAAACTTTTAAGTAATGAATAATCACTTTTTATACCTAAAGGAATAAACATAATATTACCACCCTTCTTGTTAATAATTATACCAAATTTCTTATCTAAATAAAACGAATATTCGTATACTTTTTAAAAATAAAAGAGTATCTGTTTATAACTTAGTTTATTACAAATACTCCTTATTATAATTATTTTAATATAATCTATAACTCTTAAAAACTATTTTTAAGATTAAAAGTAATCTCATATTCATATTTTCCTTTAGACATTATTTTATTTTACCAATAAAATTATTTTCAAAAAGGGAAAAACAGTAAAAAATTACCATCAAAAAATTTCTTGTATCAAGAACTGTTCAATTTTATAATAATATATCGGATACATTTGAAATATATCAGGTGTTTTCCCTTTCAATTATCAAACGATAAAAGAAAGGTGGTGGTTATTATGACTAAAAGAGAAAATACTCTATTTATTATAATACTGCTATTATTTTCTATAGTAATAATATTATTATTTAAATAGTAAAAACATCTGATTTCAACATAAGTTGATTTCAGATGCAATCCAAAAGGGATAACATCTGATTCTTGCAATCAAATGTATCCTTTTTTATTTTGTGAAGTTTCCTTCAACTAAATAAAGTATACCACATAATATTTTAATAATCAATACTTTTTGTTTTAAATATGATACATTAATTAGTTTTATCATTCACTTAGTTTTACTCTGTTTAGATCAACAGAAAATCACCTAATAAATATTAGGCGACCCAAAAACTAAAGGCAACACCCAATATGCAAAAATTGAATGTCCATTTTTCATATGAAGTTTCCTTCATCTGAATACATTATATCATAAATGATATTTATATACAAACTTATTTTATTCTTTATTTAAATTATAACCTTCTAATTCATTTGACTTTATCCTAATATTATGATAAAGTCTTTAATGAAATGATTTTTAAGGAGGCGTTAATTATGGCAAAAAAAGTTAGTACAAAGAAACCTTTAACTGGTAATAGAAGAAGTCATGCTTTAAATGCAACAAAACATGCTCAAAAACCAAACTTCCAAAAAGTAACTATTAATGGTGAAAAAGTTGTTTTAACTGCACGTGAAGCTAGAACAATGAAAAAAGAAGAAAGAAATTCATAATTAACCACATTGTGGTTTTTTTTTATTGCATAAAAAAATTAATTACTCTTTAATAGTAATTAATCCTTTTTCGACCTCTTCTAATGCTCTTCCTAATTCTTTTTTATTGACATATTCACTTTGTTTCATTTGAAAATGCTTATTTTCTAACATTTGTTTACTTCTTCTTGCTGCAATATGTACTAATTTATATTTAGAATCAACTATATTAAGCAATTTATCTATTGAAGGATATATCACATTCATCACGCCCTTACAATAATATAATAACTAATTTTATTTTTTTTATATAGTATTTAGCATAAATTTTGACAAGTATTTTACAAAAATATTTTGACAATAAAAAGAAGCCTTAGTCTTCTCTAACAACTTCAGCTTCTACTTTATCATCTTTATAATTTAAAACAATTCTAAGTCCATTAAGATTAGCTTTACTATTTCTTGGATCTATAACATTACCATCATTATCATCAGCTACAAAATAACCAGCATTTACTAAATCGTTAACTGTAATATTTAGATTTCCTTCTTTTTTCAAAGTCTCTGAGCTTTCACCAAATAACTCAGCTTGTTTAACTATTAAATGAATCTTTTCTTCATAATATTCATCACTTTTATCTTTATAAGCATATGAAGTAGTTCCAATTAAAACTAAAGTAAATATACCCAATATACCAATAACTATTAACATTTGTAATGTTGTATAACCATTTTTCTCTTTCATATACTTCACCTTTAATAATTATAACATATTAACACATCAAAAAAAAGGCTTTAAAGCCTTTTAAAAACCACATTTATTATCATATACATTACTTACTTCATCTTCTGAAGTACTAGTAAATACTGGTTGATAAGTATGTCTATATACATGATGATTTATTATTCTTGTATTAACTGGAATAATATGAGGAACTTCATAATTCATTTGACGATGACAAACTCTTTCTTGTGGGCATTCCATTACTGGTGGACAAGTACATCCTCCACAAGAATTCATACTCATTCCCATATCATTAACCATATTTTCATTTTCATAACATCTATTTAAAAACATAAAAACAATCCTTTCTACTTTATCATATGTCAAAATTGTTTTTATGTTTGTGATATTTAACTCATATATTGATCAACATCTGCTTCTTTTAAAATATATTTATAAGCATCATTAACCCCAATTATTACAAATATACATTTTTGTTTCTTAACTATTTCATAATATACAATTGGTTTATCAAGTAATCTTTGCGCATCTAATAATTCTCCAAATGATTCACAATCAATAATATTATATTCTGATAAATCAGGCATCTTACGGCTATTAACAATTACTCTATTATATTTTCTTAATATACCATCTCTTATAACACAATACACACTCTTCTTAGGGAATGTTTTAATAACAAAATTAACTGATAATAAGAATAATGTTGTATCTAATATTAATAGAATAACTCCTACGTATAATAAAGATTCAACAGCAGGTTCAGGTGAGAAGTGTTTAACATATTTATCTGTCTTATCATAATTACTTACTTTTTCAATACTTACTTGATTAGATAATAGAGGTATCTTAACTTCTACAACAACATCTTTCTTTAAAGGTTCATCAAAATCTTTATAACTAGTCTCTAAATTAACAAACATTTTAAGTAATAAATAACCAGATATATTAGAATTACTTTCATTATTAATATCTTTAACACTCTTAGCTATCTTATTATAATAATCATAATCTAAGTTAATATTTTGTGATACATTAATTTCTTTAACTTGTTTTTCTTCTTTAACAATCTTTTCTACTAAAGGATAATTATCATCAGATATTTCCTTTTGTGTATTATCATCCATTAATTTTAATGCTACATCTACATAATATGAATATTTTACATCAGCAGTATCTTTTAATTTATAATCATAATTTAAATCAGTACTAATATCATCAATAATATCAGATATATAATATTCTCCAGGTGTTAACTCTCCTGTCCCAAAAGGATTATCTTCTTTATCTAATAATTTAATATCATAATCTACACTATCTTTTTCTTCATAAGCTAAAGATATTGTTTTACTTTTAGAAAATCCATTATCAAAACAGAAATATATTAAAAAACCAATTAAGATAACAAGACCAAACATCATAATAACTCTTAAAGTATATGATAGATAGAAATTAAAACCTCTCTTAATATACTTATTTCGATTATTAGGAATTCTTTCCATTTGTTCAAAATCTTTATCAGTTACCTTCTTCTTTGTCATTTATATCACCCTTTTTAAAACCCAATATCATATTCTATAAAAAGTATAACACACTATTTTTTTATTTAAAATAAAAAAGTAGATTTCTCTACTTCTTAAAATGGTAATTTCATATTACCACTACTTAACATTTTCATCATTTTCTTCATTTCTTCAAATTGATTAAGTAGTCGATTTATTTCAACCACTTCACGACCACAGCCTTTACTAATTCTTTGTTTTCTACTTGCTTTTAATACTTCAGGATGTTTTCTTTCATAAGGTGTCATAGATAAGATTATTGCTTCAATATGTGCCATATCTTTTGGATCTATACTAACATTACTAAGACCCATTTTACGTGCTTGAGGAAGCATCTTTATAATATTTTCTAAAGGTCCTAATTTCTTGATTTGTTTTAAACTAGCTAAGAAATCTTCTAAGTCATATTTACCACTCATCATCTTCTTTGCTTGAGCTTCGGCATCTTCTTCTGAAATAACACTTTCAACCTTTTCAGCTATTGATAAGACATCACCCATATCTAAGATACGTTCAGCCATACGTTCAGGATAGAAAGCAGATAAACCATCTAACTTTTCTGAATCACCAACAAACTTAATTGGTACATTAGTTAAATGTCTAACTGATAAAGCTACACCACCTTTAGTATCACCATCTAACTTAGTTAAAATACAACCAGTTAAAGTTAATTTATCATTAAATCCTTGAATAACATTAATTGCATCTTGACCCATCATGGCATCAATAACAAGTAATACCTCATTAGGATGACATAAATCAATAACACCAACTAATTCATCCATTAAATCTTCATCTATATGTAAACGACCAGCGGTATCAATAATAACATAATCATTTTTATTTTCTTTAGCATAATCTAAAGCATGACTTACTATCTCATTAACATTCTTTTTACCTTCTGTATAAACTGGTATATTAAGTTGTTTACCAATCGTCTCTAATTGATCAATAGCAGCTGGACGATAAATATCACAAGCAACTAATAATGGTTTTTTAGCATGTTTCTTTCTTAAATAGTTAGCTAACTTACCACAAGTAGTTGTTTTACCACTACCTTGTAAACCAACCATCATGGCAATTGTTGGATGACCATTAACTTCTAAAGGAGCTTCTTCTCCACCTAATAATTCTACTAATTCATCTTTAACTATTTTAATAAATAATTCATCAGGTTTAAGACTTTTTTGTACTTCCATTCCTAATGCTTTTTCTTTAACTTTATTAACAAATTCTTTAACTACTTGATAATTAACGTCTGCTTCAAGTAAAGCCATTCTAATTTCGCGCATTGCTTCACTGATATTTTCTTCAGTAATTCTACCCATTCCGCGAATATTTTTAATCGCTTTTGATAATCTATCTCCCATGTATTCAAACATATTAATCACCTATCACTTAGTATAACAAAAAAAAGTAGTTTTTACTACTTCTTAATTATTTACTTAATATCTAAAACATCACAAACTAATTTATATACTTCTTCATGAATATCTTCAATATCACGTAATTTACCTTTTTTTGTAACACAATCAATTTTTTTATAATGATGTATCTCAGCTAATTCTAAATATGCATGTTCAGCATTTCTTATATGTAATAAACTAGCTTCGTGTTGATCTTCTGGTTCAGGTCTTCCTTTTTCTAATTCGGCAACCTTTTGATAAGGAACATATAAGAATATTGTTACATCTGGCCTAGGTAATTCTAAAAAGCCATACTCTAAATTAGCTAAGTCTTCATATAATTTTAATCTTTCTTCTTTATCAAAGATTTTACCTCCTTGATGACCCATATTACTTTCAACATATCTATCTAAGACAACATCAAAGCCTTGATCTAATAATTCATTTATTTTACCAATATTATACCTTCGATCCGCTGCATAATATAAACAAGCTACTTTTGGATCTACATTTGCTGCTCCTTCAGGAAAATAACCTTCACCAAGATGTTTCTTCCCTAAATAATCACCACCAACAATTCTTCCTGTTGGTGTATCATAAGCTGGAAAACTAAAACGTTCTATCTTTCTTCCTGACCTACGTAATCTCTGTACTAACAAACTTGCTTGTGTTTCTTTACCAGAACAATCTGTTCCTTCAATAACAATTATTTTTCCTTTCATTTAACTCTACCTACCTTATTATTAATAATACTAGATAATACTCCTCAATTCAATACACTAAAAAAGATATTATTCACTAAGAATTTCCTCTATCTTAGCTTTAATATCTTCTATTTTATCTTCTTTTAAAATCTCACTTAATTGACAGCTTTTTTTGTAAACATGTAACTTTTCTTCATAATAATTTAATTTTTCTAAAACATTCTTAATCATCTTTTGCACAGCACTACGACTTATACTTTTATTATCAGCTATTTCTCCTAAAGATAAATCTTCTTGATAATAATCATGAAATACTTCTTGTTCTTTTTCTGTTAACAATTCACTATATAAATCAAATAAATTATTATAATAAACAACTTCTTCCATCTACATCATATCCTTAAATAAACCATAAATATAATTTTCAATATCAAATGTTTTTAAATCAGTCATCTTTTCCCCAAGACCAATAAATTTAACTGGTATTTTTACTTCATCTTTAATTGCTAAGACAATACCACCTTTAGCAGTACCATCCAATTTAGTTAAAACAATTCCTGTAATATCAGTTATTTCTTTAAAAGCTTTAGCTTGACTAATTCCATTTTGACCAGTTGTTGCATCAATTACGAGTAGTGTTTCATGAGGAGCATTAGGTATATGTTTACCTATTACTTTATTAACTTTTTCTAATTCTTTCATTAAATTAACTTTATTTTGTAATCTTCCTGCTGTATCAATTAAAACGATATCAACCTTTTCTTCCTTAGCTTTAACAAGTCCATCATATACAACTCCAGCTGGGTCGGTATTTTCTTTACCATAGAATAGTGATCCTGTTTTTTCTGCCCATTCTTCCAATTGCTTAACTGCTCCAGCTCTAAAGGTATCACCAGCAATCATCATCACACTTTTACCTTCATTTTTATATTTATAAGCTAATTTAGCAATTGTTGTTGTTTTACCAACTCCATTAACGCCAACCATTAAGATTACAGTAGGTCCTTCACTAGCCATCTTAATTTTATCTGATAAAGAATCATTATCAACATAAATGATAAATAATTCATCAACAATAACTTCATTTAAATAATTAGCATCAGTTATCTTTTCTTCTTTAACACGTTCTCTTAAACGATCCATAAAGTTCATTACTGTATTAACCCCTACATCAGCATTAATAAGTAATTCTTCCAATTCTTCAAAATACTCTTCATTAATTTTCGTATATTTAATACCTAACATACTTAATTTAGAAACAAACTCTTTTCTTGTCTTTTCTAAACCCTTATCATAAGTAACGATATCTTGTGCTTCTTCAACCTTTTGATGAGCATTAACAAATTCAGCCCATTCTTTATCCTCTTCTTCATCGTCTTCTTCATCCTCTTCAATGTCGTCATCTTCTTCGTCTTCTTCATCCTCTTCAATGTCGTCATCTTCTTCATCTTCTTCATCCTCTTCATCAGTTGGTTCAGCTTCATCTGCCATAATCTCTTCATCTAACTCAGGTTCATCAGGAACATAATCATCTTCTAATGTTTCTTCTTCCGTTACATCACTATCAAAAACACTTATTTCATTTAATTCTTCATCATTATTAACATTATATTCCTTCTTAACTTCTTCAACTACTTTTTCTTTTTTCTTTAATATATTTTTTAATTTATCAAATAATCCCATATATATCACCACAAATAGTATACCTTATCTTACTCTTTTTTTCCATAAAAAAGACCAATTAATAAAGATAATTGCTTGACACAACCATATTAAAAACTAGACTTTTATCTTACTTTGATATATAATTACTTATAGCGAAGAACTAATACTTTTATTTTTATTAATATTTATTAATTTGAAAGGAAAGATTACGTTATGAATAATAAAGATGGATTTACATCCGTCATTGCTTTAGGTGGCTTAGGAGAAGTCGGTAAGAACATGTATGTTGTTACTCATAAAGATGAAATATTCATAATCGATGCTGGTGTCATTTTCCCTGAAAGTGATTTACTTGGTATTGATTATGTTATCCAAGATGTTACCTATTTAAAACAAAATGAAGACAAAATTAAAGGTTTATTAATCACTCATGGTCATGAAGATCATATTGGTGGAATACCTTTCTTACTACAAAGTGTTAATATACCTGTTATTTATGGGGCGAATACCTCAATTAGTTTAATTAAAAATAAATTAGAAGATCGCAACATTGGTTATGATAACTTAGAAACAATTAATTCTGATACCAAAATTAAAACTAAGTATTTTGAAATCGAATTTATTGCAACAACTCACTCAATACCAGATAGTTATGGTATAGTTCTTCACACTCCAAATGGTACAATCGTTTCAACTGGAGATTTTAAATTCGATTTAACACCTATTGGTCCGATGGCTGACTTACATAAAATGGCCGAAGTTGGTAATCAAGGTGTCCGTTTATTATTGAGTGATAGTACTAACGCCTTATCAGAAGGCTTCTCTAAAAGTGAAAACTCTGTTGATGAAGCTTTATCTGATATCGTTAATGGTTATAATGGTCGTATTATAATCGCTACATTTGCCTCTAACATTTATCGTGTTAAACATATTGTTGAAACTTGTCGTAAAAATAATCGTAAGATAATTGTTTTTGGTCGTAGTATGGAAACTGCTACTAATCTAGCTTTAAACAATGGCTTATTAACTGATAAATCAATATTTATTGATTCTAATCAAGCTAAGAGTTTAAAGAAAAATGAAATATGCATTTTATGTACTGGTTCTCAAGGTGAACCACTAGCGGCTTTATCTCGTATTGCTAATGGTACTCATAAACAAATATCATTACTTCCTGATGACTTAGTTGTTTTCTCATCAAACCCTATTCCTGGTAACGCTGCTGGTATTAATCGCATAATCAATAAATTATATTTAAAAGGCGTTAAAGTAATAACTAATTCTGAATTTAGTGATATCCATACTTCAGGACATGCTAAACAAGACGAACTTAAATTAATGTTAAGACTTATCAAACCAGAATACTTTATGCCAATGCATGGTGAATATCGTATGTTAAAGAGTCACGCTGAACTAGCTATCTCTTGTGATGTTAAACCAGAAAATATTTTCATTATGCAAAATGGTGATTCATTAATCTTAGATAATGAAGGTGTTCACCGTGGACCAAGTGTTACAGCAGGTGATGTATATGTTGATGGTTCACGTATCGGAGAAGTTGGATCTGTAGTAATTAAAGACCGTAAATTAATGAGTCGTGATGGCATCTTAATAACTATTATTAATATCAATCCATTAACTAAAAAACTATTAATTAAACCAAATATAACAACTAGAGGATTTATTCTTGTTAATGAAAATGCTGAATTAATCAGTCAAATTGAAAAGAAAACTACAGAAGTAATAAATAAATTCTTAAGTGAAAATCCATATAGTTATACAGATTTAAAAAATCAAATTATCTTAGAATTACATCCATATATTAGTAACTTAACTGGTCGAAGACCAATCGTCTTACCAGTTATTATGGAAGTTAGAGAAACATCTAGTAATTAAAAAATATTGATAGTAAAATATCAATATTTTTTTTCTTAAAGTGAAAATAAATACACTAAAATACAAATTATAGTAATTAATGCTATAGCACTCATACTGATAATAAACCATGGATTTTTTAAAGGACTATTATCATATATATTTACATTTTGAAGCGCAAACTCGTTAGTTGGATCTAATTTTAAAATAGAATTAGAATAATCTAAAATTTTTTTATTCCATAATTTATAATTAAGTTGTCCACTATTACTAATTACAACTTGACAATGAGATATTGCCAATAAATATAAACTTACAGCTATTCCAGAAAAAACATTTAAATTAATATAATTATAAATAATTTTCTCTATTGCAGAAATATATTCCGATTCTAAACTATTAAACAAAAAAATTGTTTGAGAGTAATCCAAACTTGAAGAGTATGAAAAATTTAAACTTCTAATATTTATCAACTCTTGCCCAATTTGAAATAAAAACTTGTAATTATCATTATTAAAATTTTTAAAATAACTATCTAATTTTGAAAAAAATTTAATTAAATTAGAAAATACTAAATTTCTTCTATTAATATTGTTATCTGATAGAGAATCAAATACTTTAGAGAATGGTATATAGAATCTAGCTTCAAGATTTTCTGGATTAAAATCAAGAACTTGTTCATAATGCTTTTGCGTTCTTTCCCAATCTTCTGCTTTAAAAGCTCTTCTTGCTTTAATTAAATTTTTTTGTACTATTTCATCCTCATTTTCATCATTTTTTATAGTAACAACTACTTTTTGAAAATTAGTATTTTGTACCTTGGTTCCACAATATTTACAATAACCATATTCTTGATCTTTATCTAGATCAACTTCTCCTTTACATTTTGGACAAGTTAATGCTTCTAAGGCCATATTAACAACTCCTTAATATCACTAAAAGTATACCCCCCCCGAACTCTATCTGTCAATAAAAAAGAAGAAACTATTTAGCTTCTTCCATTGCTCTAGTTTCTCTTATAACTGTTATCTTAATAGTACCAGGATATTGCATTTCTTTTTCGATTTTCTCTTTCATTTCACGAGCAATCTTATAACTTTGTGTATCATCAATTTCTTCTGGTTTAACCATTACTCTAACTTCACGACCAGCTTGCATTGCAAATGTCTTTTCAACACCTTCAAAACTATTACCAATCTCTTCTAATTGTTCTAGACGTTTGATATAGTTTTCTAGTGAATCATTTCTTGCTCCAGGTCTAGCAGCAGATAAAGTATCAGCAATTTGAACTAAAGTAGAAATAATACTTGTTGGTTCAACATCACCATGATGTGATTTAATTGCATTAATAACTACTGGATCCTCATGATACTTCTTAGCTACTTCTTCACCAAGTTCAACATGACTACCTTCTACTTCAAAATCTATTGCTTTACCAATATCATGAAGTAAACCAGCTCTTTTAGCTAAAGTAACATTCTCCCCTAGTTCAGCTGCCATAAGACCACATAAATGACCAACTTCTTTTGAATGTTGTAAAGCATTTTGACCATAACTAGTACGGAAATTTAATTTACCAATTAAGTTAACTAATTTAGGATCAACTTTAGTTAAACCTAATTCATAACATGTATCATTACCAATTTCGGTAATCTTTTCTGACATATCTTTTGAAACTTTATCATAAACTTCTTCAATTCTTGCTGGATGAATACGTCCATCTTTAATTAAAGTTTCAATTGTAATTTTTGCAATTTCTCTTCTTAAAGGATCGAAACTTGAAATAACAATTGCTTCAGGAGTATCATCAATAATTAAATCTACACCTGTTACTGATTCAATTGTTCTAATATTTCTTCCTTCACGTCCAATTAAACGACCTTTCATTTCATCATTAGGTAGTGTAATGGTACTAACAGTTTGTTCATTAGTTACATCATTTGCATACTTTTGCATACTTGTAACAATTAGGTTTTTTGCCATCTCGTTAGCTTTTAATTTAGCTTCAGCTTCTTGTTCTTTAATATAATCAGCTATTTCAAGTGACATATTTTCTTCTACTCTTTTCATGATTAAATCATGAGCTTTTTCTTTTGAAAATTTCGCAATTGTTTCTAATTGTTCCATTTCCTCTTTTAATAATTCATCAATTTTAGCTTCTTTTTCTTGTAAATCTTTTTGTTTACTAAGTAAATTATTATCTTTTTGATCTAACAAAGCATCTCTATTCTGCAGAACTTCTTCTCTTTTTTCAAGATTCTTTTCACGTTGTAATAATCTCTCTTCAGATTCTTTTAATTCTGCTTTCTTTTCTTTGATTTCTTTGTCTGTTTCTTGTTTTAAACGATAAGATTCTTCTTTTAATTCTGCTAAAGAATCTCTCTTTTGCTTTTCAGCTTCTTTTTTTGCTTGTTCAATCATTTTAGCTGTCTTATTTTCGATAGATTTACCTCTTAAATAATTAACAACTAGAAATATAATAACACCTAAAAAAATCCCCACAAGAAGTGCTAAAATGACAACGACAACATTGTCCATTTTAAGACCTCCATATCTATTTTATAGAAAAATTATACCTAAATCTAATCATCTATATAACTATTATAAAAAAAAATATCTAGTTTTTCAAGACAAAAGAAAAACGATTATTTATCGTTCTTCTTTTTAAGTAACAAGTTATCAACATCATTTTTATTCATATGTTCTTGGATAGTTGTTAAAGCCGCTGTCATTTCATTTACAGCTCTTGGATCATTATCTAAAGCCTCATATTGGACTCTATTTTGAATATCAATTAAGACATACCAATCTTTAGCATAGAAAACGTATTTTAAATAGTAAGCTCTAACCTCATAAAAAGGTATTTCTTGTTTACTTTCTTTATATTTTTCGTATCTAATAGCATTTATTGCTCTAATTGCTTCTAATTGATCTAAAGCATCTTCATCTTTAAATGAACAACCAACATATTTTTCACGTGGATCATAATACTTTATTTCTGTAGGACCACTTTTTAATTTTCTTAAATCAGCTTTTTCATCTTTTTGAATAATTAATAAACTTCGATGATACTCATCAGTATTACGATAAACTGGATCATCTTTTTCTAAAATAGTTGGTGTTGGAATACTACTTGGCCAAGGAACACCATTTGGTTTCATATAAGCATTAGCTCCTATACAAGCTACTTTAAGATAATCTTTGTCTTCATTATCTTTCGACTTTTGCATAATATCTTTAATACCGGCGCTAAATGCTTCTGTAATTTCTCTTGGCATGTTTTTATCAACAGCTTCGATACTATTAGCAATTAATACTTCACCATTTCTTTTTAAAGGCGAAAATGATGCTATAGAGCCATCTGGATTATAAACAATTAAAATACGACCATTCTCACATAATAAGGCATGTAATAAATGATTATGTGCTATATCTAATAACCTTATACAACAACCAGCTTTATACCCTAAAGTATAACCAACTAATGAATCTAATTTCATTGTTTCATATCTATAACCATTTTCTAATTTACCTGACACATAAGGTATCGATGAACTTACTCTTTTTTTCTGCTTTTCATAAGTCTTAACTAACTCATCATAAATTTTTTCATTCGTATTTTTTGTTTTATTACCTAAACCAACTTCATATAAAATACTTCTTAAACGATAATTATCAGGTGTTAAATCATATTTAACATTATTTACTTGTTCAGATAAAATAGTTTCAGCTTGCAAAGCCGTAATATGTCCTTTACATACATCTAGTATTTTATCAATATTATTATATAAATAAGACCAAGATGATTGAATAGCTGATCCTTCTTTAAATAATCTTACAATATTATTACTATCACTAAATAAGAAATGATTGAATTCTTCATTAGGAACTGGTAATGATTTACTACCTTCTTCTCTCATCTCTGTTTTAGACACATCTAGCTTACTAACATTATCCGTAAATACTTTAGTAATTGGACCATATTCACCGTTTAATAACTTAAGTGATTTTTCAAGGCCAAAAGCAAAATACATCTTTATCGCTTTAGAATATTTATCAGATAATTCATCTTGTGTATTATCATCTAATAATCTAGCTATTCTATTAACATGTTTAACATTAATATTCATTAATTGCTCTAAACTTATTCCATGTAAATAATCCATTCTTCTAGATATAATATTAAATCTTAAGAAAAAGATTGTCTTAATATCATCTGGTTCCATAAACAAAGCTTGAACTTGTTTTTGATCAATATGTATTAATGTTGATCTTAATGAAGCATATATCTTAGTTTTGATATCTTCACTATATTCATTATGAAACAAAGCCTTATATATATAATCTAGTAATTTATTTTCAAATGGTGAACCAATTAATTTATAACAAGCAATTTTAAATACTCTAAAAGGATATGTCATACCTAAATTTTCTAAAGGTATATATTGAGGTGAAACAATACTTCCGTCTCTTATTACTTGAGCTAATATTTCATTTAAATGCTCATCTAATTGTTCTTGATTAACAACTCCATTTTTACAATCAAGTAAAATAGAAACTTCAATAGTATTTAAAGAAGCTATTTGTTCTTTAGTAATCACTAATTTTCTTCCTTCGGCTCCTAATGACCAAAGTTTACTACTTAAAATTCGACCTATAGACATATCTGAATATGAATAACCTTTTTTAGTCTCCGTAAATAATTTACTTACATCTGGTGGAATCAATAATTTTTCACAATTATTATTTAAAAAAAAGCACCAACTTCTTTTAGTTTTATCACTAACAACAGGATATAAATCACTATCAATTGTTCTATTAAATAACTCTTCAATATTAATTCTTTGTAAAACTGCTTTAGGTAATTTTTTTGAACAAAAAATAATAAGTTGATAATATTTATTATTTACTAAATCGTTTAATATTTTCTCACTTTTAATTGAACGTAAAAATAATTCAACATTTCTCACTTTTTCTTTAGAAAAATAAAATTCTCCCCTTTTATCTTTCTTTTCTAAATGCTTATCATAGAAAAATTTATTTGCCATTGCCTTTTCTAATAAAACATCATCACTATATGAACCTAAACCAAGTAATAATTTTTGTAATTTAGGATAAGACCATATTTTTTCTTGAACACTAGCAGGAACCATCCTAAATATCATAAATAAGAAATCATAATCATTAATCTTTAATATATTATTAAAAACATTATCATTATAAAAAATAGCTTCTATTTCTTCAGGTGTTAATTTTTTTAATATCTCATATATTTTTTTCTTTTCATAAGTATAGCTTTTAGTTAATTTTTCAGTTGTTACATTTAATTGCATAGTATTCATATTCTTCACCTAGGAAGTTATTCTAGCACAAACTATTTATAAAAAAAAGAGGATTATTCCTCTTTCTTAGAACTTCCTTTTTGTTCATCATTTAATATTCCATAATGTTCACGTACTTTATATTCAATTTCATCACGAAGTTCAGGATTTTCTTTTAATAGTAATTTAACATTTTCTTTACCTTGACCAATTTTTTCTCCATTATAAGAATACCAAGCACCACTTTTTTCTAAAACATCAATCTCTGCCGCTAAATCAACTAATTCGCCTTCTTTAGAAACACCTTCACCATACATAATATCAATCATTGCTGTTCTAAAAGGAGGTGCAACTTTATTTTTAACAACTTTAATTGAAGTTCTATTTCCAATTACTTTATCTCCTTGTTTAATTTGTTCTGCTCTTCTAACTTCTAATCTAATTGTTGAATAGAACTTAAGAGCTCTACCACCTGGAGTTGTTTCTGGATTACCAAATAAAACCCCAACTTTTTCACGTAATTGATTAATAAATATTGCTGTTGTTTTCGTTTTATTTAAAGTACCAGATAACTTACGTAAGGCTTGACTCATTAATCTTGCTTGAAGACCAACATGCGCATCACCCATCTCACCCTCAATTTCGGCTTGAGGTACTAAAGCTGCTACTGAATCTATAACAACTAAATCAATTATTTCACTTCTAACTAAGGCTTCACAAATATCTAAAGCTTGTTCACCTGTATCAGGTTGCGAAAGTAATAATTCGTCTAAATTAACTCCTAAATTTTGTGCATATACTGGATCTAAAGCATGTTCAGCATCAATAAATGCTGCTCTACCACCACGCTTTTGGACTTCAGCTATTGCATGTAATGCAAATGTTGTTTTACCAGAAGATTCTGGTCCATATATTTCAACAATTCTACCTTTTGGATATCCACCAACACCTAACGCAACATCTAAGGCAATTGATCCTGATGAAGTTGTTTCGATATTTAAATGGGCATCAGAACCAAGTTTCATAATTGACCCTTTACCAAATTGTTTTTCAATATCAGCTAAAACTTGATCTAAAGCTTTATCTTTCGTTTCTTTTTCTGTTTTCATAATTTCCTCCCACTGTTACTGACATCTTAATTTTATAATATTTATTATTCATTTGTCAACACTTTTTTCGAACATTTGTTTTTGCTTGACTTTTTGGCCATAAAAAAAGAATTTTATTGTAAAATTCTCTTAAAATTCTTCTTTTTTATACTTCGGAAAAGATAAAATCTTTATTTGCTAGATAATATTGAACACCAGATATGATGCTCATAATTGTGGCAACATAAATAAATAATGAATCTAATTGAATTCCATGACCAATAAAGGCGAATGGTATATTATAAAAGAATGTTAATGTTACCCCAATCATCATACAAATTGTTTTAATTTTACCTGGCCAACTAGCAGCTACTACTTTACCCTTATTACCACTAGCCATCTTTATTGAATCAACAATAATATCTCTAGTAATAATAATTACTGGTACTGCTAAAGGTATTGTTGGTACTTCATATGCTAAAACAATTAATACTCCATTAACTAAAACTTTATCAGCAATGGCATCCATTACTTTACCAAAGTCAGTAACTAAATTGTATTTTCTTGCAATATATCCATCTAAGAAATCAGTAACAGATCCTATTAAGAATAGAACACCGCAAATAAGATAACGAAGACTAACATTTTCTACTCCATATATTGAGTAAGTTTTAAAAGTAACTCCTAAATCTCCCCAAGGTATACAAAGTAATAATAAAACTACTACTGAAATAACTAATCTAACACAAGTAATTTTATTAGGTAAATTCATTCCCTTTTTTTCTTTTTTATTTTTTTCTTCCATAAACTACACCTTATCTATTTCTACTATCAACATAACTAACCATATTAGTTGCCATATTGTCAGCTGCAAGTTGCCTTACAGACCAAAAAATAACCAGTAAAACTAAAACACCTAAAGCAATGATTATCGCCAAAATAATTTTGGAATTAACATTTCTTGTTGAATTAGTATATGGTGAAACAATTTTATCACTCACAATTTCATCTTTTTGTTTTTCTTTCATTGCTTTTTCGATATCTTCTAGTGGTATTTTTGATGTATATTCAAATAAATATTCATTAAAATCATCAATTATTTTATCAGGTTCCAACCCTAAGTATTTAGCATAATCATAAATATTTTGCTTAAGGGCAAAGATATCTTTAAAACATCCAATATTTCCATCTTCAATATTTTCTAAAATTAGTGTCTTAATCTCTAAATCACCACTGGCTTCTTCTAAGCTAACCCCTGAACTTTCACGAGTTGTTCTTAACAGTTCGCCAATCTCATTCAAGATTTTTTCACTCCTTTGCTTTTGAATATAAAAATAACATCTTAGTAAGCCAAGTTCTGTACCCTAAAAGGGTGGCAAATATTTATCTACCTAAAAGGTCCTTTACTTTGTTCGTTTCCTCGTAAAGACTCCCCTACCAAAATTTGGGTTTCTCACTTGCGGGGTTTACCACGTTCCACTCTAGAAATTACTTTCTAGCCTCGTCTCTTTGGCACTTTTATATCTAATCTAATCCCATAAGGACTATTTCGAAGCCGTTAGTATTACTACTACCTAAGGTTATTTATTCCCTTAGCACAAACACTACAATCATCACAGATTGTGTGAGCCTGGACTTTCCTCTATGCAAAGCATAGCATTTGCCTTCAAGATATTATCTATTATTCACGTTCATTTTTACCATAGACAACTTTTTCAAGTTGACTAAGTCTTCTAAGAAGGTCAACATTACTTACTGAGCCATTTCCTTGAGCAGATCCTTCAGCTGCTTCAATATTAGCTTTAAGACGACGTAATTCATTCTTTAATTTAGAATTTTCATCGTTTAAAAAATCTACTTCTTTATTTAATTTTTTTATTTCCTTAATAAATTCATTATAGTCATTAATAACTAAATCTAAAAATTTATCTACTTCTTGAGGTCTATATCCTCTTACATCAATTTCAAATTCTTTATCTAAAATTTCTTGTGGTGTTAATGAAATTTTTTCCATACTACTCACCCTTCTTATGCTTTAAATTATAAAACTTTTACATATTACTTGTCAAGGTGATGACTTTGGGCTCTAAGCTCCCTTTGGACCTCATTAATCATCTCAATCATCTCTTGAATAAAATAATCTACATGCACCCCATTTTTCTCCTTTCCCATCCATTTTAACAAAACATAAACTATCTATCATTATCTTAGACAAAATAAGAAAAAAGATGTAATGTAAATTTCCTCTTTAGATACTATATTTTCTTCTTATTTTATAGTATAATTAAGTAAGGTGATTTTTAGTGCAATACCCAAATAATATCAAGAAAAATTTCACTAAATTAAGTATCTCACATGGTAATCGTGGTATGGATTTAGAAAACTCATTAAATCAATCCAATGATTATTATTTAAGAACTAATCGTGCACTAATATATAAGAAACCAACTCCTATCGGTATTGTTGATGTTTCTTATACAAATCATAAAAAAATAATTGAAAAAGCTTATTTTAAAGAGCAATCAACTCTAGATTATAATGGATTATATCGTGGTAAATATATTGAATTTGATGCTAAAGAAACCTTAATTAAGACTTCTTTTCCCCTATCGAATATTCATGAACATCAAACTTGGCAAATTAGAAATGTTATTAAACATGGTGGTATCGTCTTTTTAATCATCAGAATGAATGATATTGTTTATCTATTAACTGGTGAAGACTATATCAACTATATTGATACAAGTAATCGTAAATCCATTAGTTATAAATACATTCAAGAACATGCTCATATTATCAAGCTTGGTTATCAACCACCTTTAGATTATCTAGCCGTTGTTGATGAAATATATTTTAAAGGAGAGTAAAAATGGCTATATTAAAAATTACTTCGAATAATAAAAGTACTAACAAAAATAGTAAGAAAAAAATAGTTAGTATTAATAAAAATAAACCTGTAAAAATCGACATGCCTAAAAAGAAAAAGAACAAAAAACGAATATCTTTCGTTATGAACTCTGTTCTTTCATTATTCATGTTTGTTGGTATTGTTGGCATGGTCCTAGTTATCCTTTTCTGTGGATACATTGTTGTTACTGCACCAAAATTTGATAATGATAAATTCTATAATAAGGAAGCAACTATTTTCTATAACCGTGATGGTGTCGAATTTGCAAGAGTTGGTACTGAGCAAAGAGAACTAGTAACTTATGATGATTTGCCTAACGTTTTTGTTGATGCTTTAGTTGCTACTGAAGATGCTAGATTCTTCCAACATAATGGTTTCGACGTAGTCAGATTCGTTAAAGCTTCATTAGGACAATTTACTGGTCAAGAAGGTGCTGGTGGTGCTTCAACTATTACCATGCAGCTTGCCAAAAATACTTTCTCAGTTAATGAAGCCGGTGAAATTGAATCTGACTTAAACTTCAAAGGTATTGTTCGTAAATTCCATGATATATATATTTCTATCTTCTTAATTGAAAAAGAATATACTAAAGAACAAATAATTGAATTCTATGTTAATCGTCAAAACTTTGGTAGTGGTGCTTATGGTGTTGAAGCTGCTGCACAAAAATACTTTGGTAAACCAATCAATGATTTGAGTTTAGCTGAAGCTTCTATTCTAGCTGGTATCTTTAATTCACCATATTACTATAACCCATTTTATAGTACTGAATTAGCTACTCAAAGACGTGCTACTGTTTTAAACTTAATGGTTAAACATGGTTATATAACTGAAGAACAAGCTGAAGATGCTAATAACATTCCTGTTGAATCATTAATCGTTGATGCTAGTAGTTCAGGATATAATGAATATCAACAATTCATCGATGTTGTATGTAGTGAAATAAGTTCTGATTATGGTTTAGATCCATACAGTGTTCCAATGAAAGTTTATACAACCATGGATAGTGATATCCAAGACGTTATTAACAAATTAAATGATAGTCGTTTAGGTTATACTAAAAAACTAACCCAAAACCTAGATAAAGAAATAGCTAATATTGAAGCTAATGATTCATTATCTGATTCCCAAAAACAAGAAGCTATTGATGCTGCGAAAAAGAAAGCTAAAAATAATGTTTATTATTGGGAAAAACTAGCTAACCAATATAGTAAAAAAATGGTCAACCTAGATATTGGTGTCGCTATAACTGATACTAAAGATGGTTCTGTAAGAGCTGTTGATGGTGGTAGAATCGAAAAAGGAGAAAGAATTGGTAGCCGTGCTACGCAAAAAGATAAACAACCAGGATCTACTGCTAAACCAATCTTTGCTTATGGTCCATATATTGAATACAACAATGGAAATCCTGGTACTGTCTTCTATGATCAACCATATACTTATTCTAATGGTGTTAAAATAACTAACTCTGATGGTAAATATTTAGGAGCTATTACTATGCGTCAAGCTCTAGCTCGTTCAAGAAACGTTCCCGCAGTTCAAGCTTTCCAAGCTGTTGATAAAAATAAAATAGCCGAATTTGTTAATAACTTACATATTAATTACTGTTCACAAAAAGAAAAGAGTCAAAACTTATCTGGTAGTGATTGCTTATTACTTGAAGCTTATGCTTTAGGTGGTGGACTTGAATTAAGTCCAATGGATATGGCTGCAGCTTATGGTACCTTCGCTCGTGGTGGTTACTATATCGAACCATATACCTTTACTAAAGTTATTCTTCTTGAATCTGGTGATACTATTGAACCAGAACATAAAAGGACTCAAGTTATGAGTGCTGAAACTGCCTATATGATTACCGATATCTTAATGACCGCAACAAAACAAGGTGTTGGTGGTAACTTCAATGATGTTAAAGGTACTGATATTTCTTCTAAAACAGGTACAGCAACATTTGATGATAACTGGTTAAAGAGCAAAGGTATACCTCTAACTGCTTCACAAGATAACTTCAATATTACCTACTCACCTGATTATGTTATCTCAATGTGGATTGGTATTGATCACAAAAATATTGATAAATACAACTATACAACATCAAATGGTGCAGCTGCTGAAAGAAAACTAATCATGCGCGCTTTAGCCAATAACATCTATGAAAACAATTCAAAATTTACTAAACCTACAACTGTCTTATCAAGTAAATATGAACTAGAAACCTTCCCAGCCCAATTACCTTCAACTAATACGCCATCTAGTTTAATATCTACCGAAATATTTAAAAGAGGTTTAGAACCTAGTGAAGTATCAGAACGTTTTGATACCTTAAATAATCCAACTAATGGTCAAATTGATGTTAGTAGTTATCAAGTAAATCTAAGTTGGAATGGTATTAGAACTCCTAATGCTATTGATGATACTTTCTTACAAGATTTATTTAATGCTAACTACGGTAAATTTGCTAGTCAGTACTTAACTAAACGAATTGAATATAACAATAATAATATTGGTACTTTAGGTTATGAAATATATCTTCAAACTGATTATGGTGTTGAAGACTTAGGATTTACAACAGATACCTATTATACTTATCATGTTCCGTATGATGGTAATTATACCTTCATTATTAAATCAGCTTATAGTATCTTTAAAAGTAATATGAGTACTGGTCTTAACTTATCAGTAACTGTATCTGGTGGTACTGGTTATCCATATTATCCAAGTGAATCTACTGATACTGAAGAAGATGAACCTGAAGAGGAAGAAGAACCTATTGAATAAAACAAAAAAATTAGTTTATCAATCAAATAAACTAATTTTTTTTATCCTTTGAATTACAATCATTAATAAAAGCACATTTACTACATTCTGGTCCTCTAGCTTTACAAATATATCTTCCAAATAAAACTAATTGATGATGCGATTTACTCCATAACTCTTTAGGAATAGCTTTCATTAACTTCTTTTCAACTTTTAAAACATCATCGCTATTCTTCGCTATTTTAAGTCTTTTACTAACTCTTTCAACATGCGTATCAACCGCAATAGCTGGAACATCATATAAATTAGATAATACAACATTAGTTGTCTTTCTTCCAACTCCCGGTAAACTTTCTAAATATTCTCTATTATTAGGAACTACTCCCTGATAATTACTAACTAAGCTTTTAGCTATTTCAATAATATAAGCTGCTTTTTTAGTATAAGATCCACAACTTCTTATAATATCTTCAATATCTTTTTTATCTGCTTTAGCTAAACTATTAATATCATATTTACTAAATAAAACTTTAGTTACTTCATTAACTCTTTTATCAGTACATTGTGCAGATAACACTGTGGCTATAAGTAATTCATAATCTTTATTATAATTAAGTTCACATCTGGCATCAGGAAACATTATGTCTAATTTTTTATTAAAATCAACTACTAACATTACTCATCCAACCAATCATAATCTAATATTTCTTGTTCTTTCTTACTAATCTCTTTATCTTTACCCTTTTCTTCTTTTCTATTCTTTAAATAATTATTAACATCATCCATTGTTTTAAAGCCCTTTTTAGACCAAGTATCAATAATTTTATCTATATACCTAAAATTACTCACACCATTATAAATTGCTTCTCTTAAGGCCCCTAAAATGATTTCTTCATTAATACCAATATCTAACCACCCATTAATTATTTCTAACTCCATAGGTGACATAGTTCTTCCAAGTTCACTTTCAAAACTTCTAAATATATCAGTTTCTGTTTCCTTCTTAACATCATCATTCATTGTCTTTAAAACACTTTTATAAACCCCATCTAAAGAAACCACTTCATTATATCGACTCTCAACATCTTTAACACTCTCTAAAGAAACTAAACCCTTCATCATTAATGAATTAAAAGCTTCCATTGCTTCATTAGTATTTAATCCTAAAGAATTACTAACTAATTCAATTTCAAATACCTTATTAAAACTATTATCAAAATAAGCTAAAACTAAAAACTCATTTAAACTTAACTTATTCTCTAAAGAAACCTTAATTAAATAATCATTAATTACTAATTTCTTCGAAGTTAAAACCTTATAAAATTGCTCCTTCATTTAACCACTTCTTTCGATTAATTAAAATATAATCTTTAATTAAGCTATTATCATTATCTAGTTCCCTTTTTAATATCACATCTTTTAAATCATCATATACTTCCCCAATAATACGACCAGGTTTAATATTAAGAACCTTACATATTTCATCACTAGTAATATTAATATCCTTAATACTACTAATTACTAAATTCTTATTTAAATCTGTAATATATTCCTTATCAATTCCTAGTATCTCCCCTGCTACCATTGCTAAATATAATCCATAATTAAATAAAACATTTTCATCTATCATACCATAATTTACAATATTTTTAATACTTTTTATATTTTCTTTTTCTTCTTTTGAAAAAGGAAGTTCTTCTTTAATATTTAACTGACTATACATTCCACATATATCGCTAATATAAACAATATTATCATTATATTCAATTCCTATATATGGTAAAAAACCTAAATCCTTTAATAACTTAAGTCCCATTTTAGCATTCTTACTAACTAATATCTTTGTTAATTCCTCTTTAATTCTTTCTCTTGATAATTGACTAATCAACTTTCTATTTTTCTTTAATCCCTTATATAGATTTTCTTCAATTCTAAACTCTAAAGTAGTAGCAAATCTAACTGCTCTAAGCATTCTAAGTGGATCTTCATTAATACGATCTTCAATATTTCCTACACATCTAATTATTTTATTCTTAATATCTTCTTCCCCATTAAATACATCAATAATATTACCTTCTTTATTCATACATAATGCATTCATTGTAAAATCTCTTCTTTGTACATCATCTATTAAATTATCAACATATTCAATTTCTACTTTTCTTCGATTACCATTATATTTTAAATCTCTTCGATAAGTCGTAATATCTATTCTTAAATCATTACTAGCTATTTTAACTGAACCATATTCATTAGAAATAACATTATAATCACTAAAAATATCTATTAATTCTTTTACTCTAGCATTAGTACATATATCTATATCACTTGTTTCTATTCCTAGTATATAATCTCTAACATAACCACCAACTATATAAGCTTCAAAACCATTATCTTCAATTCTTTTTAAGACATCATTAACTTTCATATTATCCCTCAATAAAATTATATCATATAACCAACTATTATCTTTTTATAAAAACATCATTAGACTTAAAAAAGACACGTTATGTGTCTATCTAATACTTTCTATTTGTTTTTCATAATCATCGGCTTTAACAACGTAAGAACCACTAACAACCATATCAGCTCCAGCTTCTTTAGCTTTCTTAGCTGTTTTATCGTTAATACCACCATCGACACTGATTATATAACGATAATTATTCTCTTCTCTTATATCCTTAAGTGTTTCAATCTTATATAGAATATCTTCCATAAATTCTTGACCACCCTTACCAGGTTTAACACTCATTACTAAAACCTGATCAACTGATTTAAGTAATGGTACAATATGACTTACTTTTGTTTCAGGATTGATCGCAATTCCTACCTTCATTGAAGTATGTTTAATCATATTAATAACATCTATTGGTCGACGATGAGATTCATAATGAATAATTAAATATTCAACATTAGGTAACTTAGTAAAATCTCTAACATACTTATTTGGTGAACAACACATTAAATGAACATCTAACTTCTTATTAGTATTCTTAAATATTTTCTTTAAATCACTTACTGTATAAGTAGTATTAGGTACAAATATTCCATCCATCATATCAACATGAATATAATCAGCACTAGATTCATCTATTTTTTTAATTGTTGTTTCCAAATCATCTTTAAGTGATAAAAACGATACTGCTACCTTCATTTCTCCAACCCTTTCAAAAATAATAAATAATTATCATATCTTGATTGTAAGATTCTTTTATCTTCTAAAGCTTCTTTAACTTTACAACCTACCTCTTTATGATGCATACAATCTCTAAATTTACATTCATAATTACTAAATTCAATAAAACTATCTCTTAAAGCTTCTTTACTCATATCTTTTAAATCAATAGCCGAAAACCCAGGAGTATCAACAATATAACCATCAGCAACACTATATAACTCTACATGTCTTGTTGTATGTTTGCCTCTTCCTAAAGCTTCACTAATTTCATCCGTCTTAATATCTAAACTATCATCTAAACGATTAAGTAAACTACTTTTACCAGCCCCTGTTTGACCAGCTAAAACAACTATTTTATTTTTAATAATCTTCTTAATATCAACTGTTTCATCATTATAAACAACCTTAATTCCAATCATTTCATAATATAAACGTAACTTTTCTATTCTTTCTAACTCTACTTCATTTAATAAATCTAACTTTGTAAAACATATTACTGGTTCAATATCATTAAATGTAATAACACTAATTAACTTATCTAAAAGATTTAAATCTAAATCAGGTTTCTTAGTACTAGTTACTATAAAAGCTACATCTACATTAGCAACAACTGGTCTATCTAATTCATTCTTACGTGGTAGAATATCGATAATTAAATTATTATCAGCATCTATTAAAACATTATCACCGACCATTGGTGATATATTATCGTTACGGAATTTTCCTCTTGCTCGACATCCATATAACATATCACCAACTTTTACGGTATATAAATTACTGATAACTTTAATTATTTGTCCATTCATCTTTCACCTATTCAACTTCTTCTGTTTCACAGAATTCATCTAAAGGATTACATTCAGTTTCGGTAGGTGCAACAGCAACAGTAATTGTTAAAGTAGTTCCAGAAGAAACAGTATATCCTTTAGCTCTACTTTGTTTAATAATTGTTCCTTCATCATAACTAGAATCTTCTAATTCATTAATTTTTAATGTAACGCCATATTCATCACAGAACTTTTGAACATCTTCAACAGTATATGTTCCATCAGTAAAGTCAGGATATTGTGTAACTATATCAGGAACTGTTAAAGTAATACTATCTTTAGGTCCTAATTTAGAACCAGGTTCTTTATCTTGAGCAATTATAGTCTCTTCATCATATTTATCTGGATCATCTACTTCTTTTTTATCGATATAAACCATAATACCATAAGCTTCAAGTTCACCTTTAACTTCACGATAATTTTGACCAGTATAATCTTCTATTTCATGTTTAGAATCACCTGTTGATACATAAATAGTAACAACTGTTCCTTTAGTTCTCTTAGAACCAGAAGCAGGATTCGTCTTAACTACTAAGTCTTTAGCAATACTTTCATCACTAATTTCCATTTGTTCATCAGCTACTTCAAAACCAGCGTCTTGTAATTCTCTTATAACTTCACTAACTGTCTTACCAGCTACTTCAGGAACAATAATAACCTTTGGATTTAACATTCCTTTAACAAAGAACATTAAGACCGTTACTACTAAAATTAAGCAAACAAAGATTGAGGTTAATACAATTAATAACTTATTTTCTTTCTTAATTTCATCATCAGTTACTTGTTTCACAGATACTTCTTCCTTCTTTTCCTTATTATCACTATCTTCAACTGTAATCGCTTGTTCAACTTGTTTTGTAAACTTCTTATTATCGCCATCCAACTCTGGATATTGATATTCATATCTTGGTTCATTTAATCTTGACTCATCTAAGCAAGTAGATAAATCTTCATACATTTCTCTAGCATCATTATATCTATTCTTTGGATTCTTAGCTGCACTCTTTAAAATTATATTCTCTACACTTTGTGGAATATCTGGTAAGACATCTCTTACACTTGGTAGAGGTTCTTTTAAATGTTTTAAAGCTATTTCTACAGCATTATCACCACGATATGGTAAAGTACCAGTTAATAACTCATACATTAAAATACCCATTGAATAAATATCGCTCTTTAAAGTACTACCTTTACCACTAGCTTGTTCTGGTGGTAAATAATGAACTGAACCCATTACTGAATTAGTTTGTGTAAGTTGCGTTGCATTCATTGCCATCGCAATCCCAAAATCTGTAATCTTAACTAAACCATTTTCTAAAATCATTATATTTTGTGGTTTAATATCACGATGAATAATATAAGAATCATGAGCTACAGATAAACCATCAGCAATCTGACTCATTATATCAACAACTTCTGTAACTGTTAATTTACCACGTTTCTTAATTAAATCCTTTAAATTCTTACCTTCAATATATTCCATAACTATATAATATTGACCATTATCATCACCAACATCATATACTTCAACTATATTAGGATGACTTAAACTACTAGCATTTAATGCTTCTCTTTGAAATCTTCTAACAAACTTCTCATCATTAGATAAATCTCCACGTAATACCTTAACAGCCACATCTCTATCTAAAATAGTATCATAAGCTAAATAAACATTAGCCATACCACCTTCGCCGATTGACTTAATTATCTGATAGCGATCATTTATTTTTTGACCTTTCATTATCATTCTTCATCACCGCTTTCCAGACTTAAATAAGCTACTGATATATTATCAGTTCCCCCTCTAGCATTACTTTTTCTAATTAATTTAACTACTTTTTCTTCTATTTCTAATTCTTCATCATTTAATACTTTTTCAATTTGTTCTTTAGTAAGCATTGAAGTTAAACCATCACTACATAGTAATATTCCATCTACATTAGTATCAACATCAAAGACATCTAACTCTGCTTTATCACTACTACCTAAAGCTCTCATTAAAACATTACGTTTTGGATGATATTTAGCTTCTTCTTCGGTTAAATCTCCAGCTGATACTAATAGATTTACTAAAGTATGATCTTTAGTTACTTTAGTAAGTTTACCATTCTTTAAAACAAATCCTGAAGAATCACCTATATTACCAAATATTAGATAAGAATCAGTAAGTAAAGCCATAACTGTTGTTGTACCCATTCCTAAACTATCTGGATGTTCTTTAGTATGATCAATTATTTCTTGATTAATAGCTGAAATATTATCTTTCATCCAATTAATTGCATCTAACTTATCACCTAGAGAATCAACTTCAGAAAAGCTCTTACCTAAATGAGTTAAAACCATTGAACTAGCTACTTCACCAGCACGATGTCCACCCATTCCATCAGCAACAATTAATAAATACTCATTATTAGCATTCTTTAAAATTGTTACTGAATCTTCATTATGATCTCTTACTTTCCCTGAATCTGTTAAATAAAATGTTTTCATGATTCCACCTCTTTACTTCTAAGCTGTCCACAAGCAGCATCTATCTTGCTACCAAATTCTTTTCTTATTGTAACATTTATTCCTTTTTTCTTTAAAATATCATAAAATCTCATGATTTGTTCTTTACTTGATCTCTTAAACTCAATATGATTAGTTTCATTATACGGAATTAAATTAACATATACATTCATTCCTCTAAGTAAATCTGCTAACTCTATTGCATACTCATCATCATCATTTACCTTATCAAGCATAACATATTCAATAGTTACTCGTCTATTAGTTTTTAAAATATACTCATTAATAGTATCAATTAATTCTTTAAGCTTATACGATTTGTTAATTGGCATTAATTTATTTCTTAGTTCATCATTCGGTGCATGTAAAGATAATGCCAAATTAATTTGTAATGTTTCATTTTGTAATTCTTTAATCTTAGGTACTATTCCACAAGTTGATAATGTAATATGTCTAGCTCCTATTGCTATACCTTTCGGATCATTAATTATCTTAATAAAATCTAAGACATTATCATAGTTATCTAAAGGTTCTCCAATACCCATAATAACTACACTTGATATTCTCTTACCTATATCATCTTCAATAAGTAAGATTTGTTCAACCATTTCATAAGTTCCTAAGTTACGTACTTTCTTAAGTCTACCTGACTCACAAAAAGCACATCCCATATTACATCCTACTTCACTACTTACACAAACAGATAAACCATAATCATGTTGCATTAAAACTGCTTCAACAAAATTACCATCAAATAACTTAAATAAATACTTTTTAACTAACTTATCTTCTTGTTTCTTAACAATTTTAATCATTTCAAAAGAAAAATCTTTATCTAATCTCTCTTGTAACTCTTTTTTAATATTGGTCATTTTATAAAATGAATCTACTTTATGGGTATAAAGCCATTCAAAAATTTGTAAAGCTTTAAACTTCTTTTCATTTATATCTATAAAATATTGTTCTAAGTCGCTTCTTTTAATTCCATATATATTCATTCTATAAACACCTATTATAATTATATCATAAAAGCCAAGTTTTAAAACACTAAAAAACCAACTTTAAATTAGTTGGTTTCATGAGTAAAATAATCTTCTAAAACAAACTTATTCTTTTTATGAATAATACTCATTCCCGTAAAAGAATTTAAAACCCCAAATATTGTGATAACTACAACTACAACATATTTAAAAATATCAATAACCCCTTTGTTTACTTCTTCAACAAAATAACCATTTTGAATAATAATATTAATCTCATCTACTAAATAAAAGAAGAAAACTCCAATTAAAATATATAAAATAATATTAATTATTGTAATAAAACCATCATAAATATATATATTAATCTTTTTTAAATACTTTTTACTAAAACGCCCTCTAATAGCATTATTTATTACTATTTTAACAATAAAACATACTACTAATAAAGCTACTGAAAGAAAAACAAAACTTCTTCTAACTTCACTATTATAACTACTTAAAGTATATTCATCTAACTTAGTAAATAAAACAAATTGAAAATTAAATATATTAGTACCAATAAAAAGTAAAGCTATTAAAATAGCTAAAATAACACTTATTTCAACAACTGACTTTAAACAAACCTCTATAATACTAGCTTCACTCTTAATAGTATTACCATTCATTCCAACACTATCATAATCATTATATAAATTATCAGAAACATTCATATAATTTTGATTTACCGGGTTATTATTGGCTTTCTTATTACCTTTAGTTACATTTAAAAACCCCATATAACCAACTCCTATTATCATAAAAAGTATATCATATTTAAACTCTTTTTAGTAGTTATAATTAATCTTCTAAATGAACTTTCAATTTTTTAATAACCTTCTTCTCTATTCTAGATATATAAGATTGACTTATTCCTAAAATCTCTGCTACTTCCTTCTGTGTATATTCCGTTGTATTATAAAGTCCATACCTCATAATCATAATCTTTTTATCCCGTTCATTTAACTTATCTAAATACTTCTTAAGTAATTCCATATCTAACTTCTTTTCATATTCTTTATAAGTTACATCTTCATCAGTTCCCATAATATCTTCTAAATGTAACTCATTCCCCTCAGCATCATAGGTTAAAGCTTCTTCAAAACTAATATCATTGGCTCTTTTCTTATTCTTTCTTAAATACATTAATATCTCATTAGATATACATCTCGAAGCATAAGTAGCTAACCTAATATTCTTATCAATTTTATAGGTATTAATTCCTTTAATTAAGCCAATTGAACCAATACTTACTAAATCTTCTAAAGTATCTAAAGAACTTTCATATTTCTTAGCGATAAATACTACTAATCTTAAATTATGTTCAATTAACTTATTTCTTGCTTCAATATCCCCTTGTTGAGCTTTAATTAAATAAGCAATCTCTTCTTCTTGTTTTAAAGGTGGTGGTAATATATCACTACTACCAACAAAGAAAAATTGATTATACTTACTTTTAAAAAAATTAATTATTCTCTTAACTAATTCAATCATCTTAATCCCTCCATTACATTACTACTTAAAATACAATCTATTCCATCCATAAAAAAATTCTTTTCACTAATTCCTACTAAAAACTTATCATATACTAAACCATCTATTTCTAACTTTAAAGCTTTAAAACATTTAAGTAATCCATGATTATTTAACGAATTATAAGGTACATAAATAGGTTTTTGTTTACTAATATCTTTAACTTTATTCTCTTCTACTAAAATAATACTTTTATTACTATAAGGATCTTTTAATTTATTACCTGTATCTAAATAAGCATTAACTACAATATAATTCCGTTCATCAAAATAAATCTTACACTTATAATAATTATGATAATTATTCTTTAAATCTTTAAAAGCTAACATATATTTAAAAAATACCCCCAGTGCTAAAACAATAACAATTCCATAACTAATCTTTAAACCACTATTATTAAATAATAAACCATTATTCGTATAACTAAACTGACTATTTAGAAAATATATTCCTCCTCCAAGTAACATACTAACTAAATAAAAATAAATAACATTCTTCTTTAAATAATTAAAATCTCGATATCCAAAAGTAACTAATAACATTAATATTGAAACAACAAACTTATAAACAATTAACCAAAACATATTAAGTTTTAAAAACAAAATAAATAAAGTAATACTTCCTCCTAAAGAACCTAATAATATTCTTTTTAAACTAGCATTCCTTCTTAAAATATAATTAACACTTAAAAGTAATATTAAATCAAAAATATAATTAATTATTATTACTAAATCTAAATATACTTTCATCATATCACCATTACTAAATTATCATTTAAGACGGCGGAAAAAGGTCAAAAAAAAACGATTAAATCGTTTTTTAAACTTTAGTATTTGTTTCCGTTGCTGTATTATCAACTTGTGCTGTACTTAACATACCTTCTAACTTATTGTATATCAATTCATTACTTAAACTACCATTATTTAATATTAATAATTCAACTGTACTATTATTAAAGAAAGTACGATAAACAATACTGAATGGTTTAGCATTATAAGTAGATGAGAAAATAAGCCAATTAACATTACCAATTGTTTTCTCCCCATATTCTGTAATTACATATTCTCTTTCTTCCCATTGTTCTTTAACTTCATCTTTTCTCTTAGCATAAGTTGAATATGGATTAGAATGATATATTGATAATACAAATTCTACATTATCAGCAACACTCTTAAATATTAATGATTCTTGTTCTTGAACTACTGTATATCCATCAAGTACTTCAAATTTATATCCTTCAAAAGATTTATAGTTTTTATTTTCTACTGGTGGCTCTGTTGGTTCAGTCGGTTCACTAGGAGTTTCCGGTAATTCAGGATCTTCCACTTCTTTGCCTCCAGAACCGCCTCCTAAATCATCTCCACCTAAAATTACCTCTTCTTCAGCTGGAACAGTCTCTGGTTCAGGAGATAAAACTTTTACTAAAACAATACCAAAACCAATTAAAAGAATAACTGCAATAACTGCCGCTATTAAATACTTAGTTTTATCATCTTCATTATTATTACTTGAACTATTATTAGTCTTATTACTAAAGAAAGTAAAATCATCATTACTTGGTGCAGGAAAAGAACTATTTGTCATTTTTGAACTATTATTTACACGATTTTCAGCACTACTAAAACCATCATTAACATAATCATGATAATCAACTATAACACCACAGACATGACAAACTGTATCACCAGGATTTAATTCTGCGCCGCATATCTTACATTTCATTTCCTACACTCCCTTCTATTTTAAGACTATCCTACTATAAAAAGTATATCACATTTAAATAAAATTAAACTAAAAAAAAGCAGGACTTAACACCTGCCTTACTTATTAATAATCGTCTCTATTTCTTAAGAATGGTGGAATATCTACACTATCAAATTCATCTTCATCTCTCATATATGAAGTATTTTGTGGTAAATCATTTTCTAATCCTCCACCAATTTGTTCTCTAGCATCATCAAATCCTGTTGCAATTACTGTAACGATAACTTCATCATTTAAGTTTTCGTTAATAACTGCACCAAAGATTGTATTTATATCTGTATTAGCAGCATTTCTTACTACTTCAGCAGCATCTTCTGCTTCAAATAAAGTAAGTGAATTACCACCAGTTATATTAATTATTGCATCCGTAGCGCCATCAATTGTTGTTTCAAGTAAAGGAGATGCTACTGCTTGTTTAGCTGCTTCAATAGCTCTATCTTCACCAACACCAATACCTATACCAATAATGGCATTACCTCTATTTTGCATAACAGCTTTAACATCCGCAAAGTCAAGGTTAACTAAACCAGATACAGCAATCAAATCTGATATTGATTGAACACCTCTTCTTAAAACATTATCAACTTCTTTAAATGCTTCTAATATAGGCGTTGTTCTATCTATCATATCTCTTAATCGATCATTAGGAATAACAATTATTGTATCAACATGTTTTTTAAGTTCTTCAAGACCAACTTCAGCTTGTTCCATTCTTTTGCGTCCCTCAAACTTAAATGGCTTTGTAACAATAGCAACAGTTAAAGCTCCTTGTTCTTGAGCAATTTCTGCAACAATAGGTGCAGCACCAGTACCAGTACCTCCACCTAAACCACAAGTAACAAAGATCATATCAGCACCAGCTAAAGCTTCTTCAATTTCCTTCTTACTTTCTAAAGCCGCTTCACGACCAATTTCTGGATTAGCTCCTGCTCCTAAACCTTCAGTAATACTTTTACCTATTTGTAACTTAGTTTCGGCATTACTAACATTTAAAACTTGTAAATCAGTATTAGCAACAATAAACTCTACGCCACCAACACCAGATTCAATCATACGATTAACAGCGTTACATCCGCCACCACCGACACCTATAACTTTAATCTTTGCTATCTGATCTCTTTCTAATTCTTGCATCTTAATCCTCCTCATTAACCATTAAATATGTAACCGAACAACTTGCCCATAATACTATCATTTTCATTCATTAAAATAGTGCCACTTAACTCCTGTTGTTCTTCTATTGAAAACATCGAATAATCCTTATCTTTTAATTTAGCATTATATGCATAATACTTAAGTAATCCTAAACAAGAACTATATTTGTTATTGCGAACTCCAATTTCCATAACCTTACCAACTATAACTTCATTACCAAAAACTTCTTGTAAAGTAAGATTAAAATCTTTGAACTCCGTCAATCCTCCTGTAAATATTATATAACTTATTTCTTTTTTTGTTAAGCTATTTATTTCTTTCTTCGCTATATTTAGAATTTCTAAAATTCTACTCATAACTACTTCACTAATCTCAAATTGATTAATCGTAATTGTTCTTGAAGATTTATCCGTAACTTCTACTGTATCACTTACCTGAGCCATATTCTTATTAGCTAAAGCAAACTCTTCTTTTAGTTCTTTAGCTGTATCTAATGGAATCTTATAGATAAAAGATATATCATTATCAATATTCTTTCCTCCAAGATTTAAAACTTTAGAATTAGTTAAAACCCCTTTATTAAAAATAGCCATCGTTGTTGTCTCTTCACCTAAATTAATTACAACTCCGACTTCTTTATCATATTCTTTTGACTTATATTCAAAATAATCACCTATTGAAGATAAAGCAATATCAACAACATCTACTCCTAGTTTTTCTAAACAAGCTAATATAGGATAAATATTTTTCTTAGGTGCTCTAACTAAAACACCTCTAACTGATAAAGTCTTAGAAGTAAGTCCCTTAGGATCTTTAACTACCCTATTATCATCTAAAGCAAAACTAGTTGGAATCATTGAAACATATTCTAAATCTTCACTACGTACTGACTTAACAGCTTTTTGTATAACATGAATTACATCTTTACCATCAATTAAAAAACCTTCATTATTAATATTAATATTTCCCATAACTACAGTATAAGAAGCATCTATTGCTGGTACAGAAACAACCATTTGATGAATCTGCAAACCTATTACTTCTTCACATTTTCGTATAACATTTTTTAAAGGTTCTAATAACGCATTAGGATCTACTACTAATCCATCTTTTACTCCGTTTGAATAAGCTTCAGCAACAGCTAAGATATTTAAATTCTTTTTAACCATCTCTCCTACTACTAATTTAACAGTATCTGAGCCGACATCTAAACAAGCCATTATCTTACGCATCTTCATCACTCCATATTATACTAACTTTAATTATACCTTAATCTTCTCTAGTTTTCAACAAAATGAAATAAAATTATCGGATTATAAGCCAAAAAAAAGTAATCAATAATGATTACTTAAGAGCCTCTAATAATTCAGCTTTTTTCATTGAAGTATAATTTTCTACTCCTTGTTTTTTAGCTTCTTCTTTTAATTCAGCAACTGTCATTTTAGAATAATCTTTAGCTTCAGTTTTTACTGATGCTTTAACTTCTTTAACTTCCTTTTTAGGAGCTACTACTTTTCCATCTAAAGCAGCTTTAGAAGTTTTAACTAATTCAGCAAAAGAAGCAGGATCATCAATAGCAATAGTACTTAACATTTTTCTATTTACTTCAATACCAGCCTTATTTAAACCATTAATAAATTTAGAATAACTGATATCATTTTCACGACATGCTGCATTAATTCTTTGAATCCATAATTTTCTGAAGTTTCTCTTATTTTGTTTTCTATCTCTAAATGCATAAACTCCACTATGGAATGTTTGTTCTTGTGCTGTTTTAAATAATCTATGTTTAGATCCAAAATAACCTTTAGCAGCTTTTAATACTTTTCTTCTTCTATTTTTAGCGACATTTCCGCCTTTAACTCTTGTCATTTCAAACTTCCCCTCTCTGTACTAGATAAAGTCTTTAAGACGTCTAGTATCTCCTTTACTTAATACACCCTTAATTCTTCTTTGTCTAACAGCTTTAGCTGAATCTTTTCCAGTAATATGATTACCATTAGATTTTTTATAAACTAATTCTCCATTTTTCTTAGCTTTTAATACTTTACTAGATGCTTTATGTGTTTTTTGTTTACATTTTCCCATAATCTACTTCCTCTTTCTAAAATTTATTTTTTTGGTGCTAATAACATAATCATTGTACGACCTTCTAATTTTGGTTGAGCCTCAATAGAAGATACATCACTTAATTCATCAGCAAAACGAATCATAACTTCTCTACCTAGTTCAGGACGATCTATTCTACGACCTTTAAATCTAATCGTAACCTTAATCTTATGTCCTTTAACTAAATAATCATAAGCATTCTTCTTACGGGTATTAAAGTCATGGATATCGATATTAGGACTTAATTGATATTCCTTAACATCTTTATTACTTTCTCTTTGTTTCTTTTGTGATTCCTTAAGTTTCTTTTGTTTCTCATAACGATATTTATTGTAATCCATAATCTTACCAACAGCTGGTACAGCATTACCACTCATTAAAACTAAGTCTAATCCTGCATAATTAGCTAAAGTTAACGCATCAGCTAACTTCTTAACTCCCATCTGTTCTCCATTAGGACCTATAACCATAAGTTCTGCAACTCTTATTTGCTCATTGATTAACATATCATTCTTATCTCTTGCCAAAAATTAGCACCTCCACACAATTAAAAAGGGCGAACATCTAGTATCCACCCATTAAAAACAAAATAAAACAATTTTATTTAGCTTTTTACCTATCGTAACTCACTACAATCAGGTGGATGTGGATACATCGCTTTCTTTTCAATAACAAGTAAGATTATAAACTAAATCCCTTTACTTGTCAACCTTTTTATATCATATGCGTCACAATCTTACTTTAAAACTAGTTTCTGATATACAATCTCTGTTGTTGCTACTAATTTATCATTTAAAACTAATGGTTTAAAAATAATATATTTAATATTATTAAGTTCATCAAAATAAACCTTCATATGCCAAGCCCCATTATTAAATCTATCATGCCATAAAGAAGGAACATTACATATGGCATTTAATGAATCTAAACCACTACGATGAAAATGACCTATTATATCTAAATAAGAATCATCTCTTCGACGTTTACAATTACTATAATAATCTTCTAAAGATTGCTTTAAAGATTCATTATCAAACTTCTCTTCTAAGACCGGATCAACAAACTTTGTAGCTGGATGATGTAACATAAAACTATGTAATAAACTCATTTGACCATTAAAAGTAATTGTTACATGATCATAACCTAAATTAATAAAATCTTCTCTGGCATCCGTTAAAGTTTTTATTGCATCAAAACCATATCCTAATGCATCTTTATCATGATTACCACCTAAAATAGCTTGATATATTCCTGGAACACTAGGTAATTTACTAATTGCTTTATCAACTATTCTTTTACTTCCCGTTAAACCCTTTAACATTTCTGTTTTAAAAGGATACTTAAAGCAAAAGAAATCTCCTACATTTAAAATAATCTTAATTCTATTAGTTACACAATAATCTAATAATTTATTGTAATCACTTAAAACACCTTCATCTATTCCTGATATATGTAAATCAGAAATGAGTAAAATATCATAACTCTTACAATCTGTAGGAATACTTATATCGAATACACCATTACTTGTAATACTAGGAGGCATAATAATATATCTTGGTGAAGAACTAAGACCAGAAGAAACAATATTTAATTCTTGTTTATATTCATTTATATACTTATATAACTCTTCCAAACTAACTTCATATCCTTGTAGAATTAATTCATTATATAAATCAGTTAAAACAATTCCACCTGTCGTTAATCTAGCTAAAATAATTTCTTTTACTTTTTCTTTCTTCTCTTCCTCTTTAGCTTGTTGAAATTCTAATAATGACTCTCTTCTTTGGACTTCAGCATAACATTTTAAAGCGTCTTCTTTACCTTTTAAAGTTTTTTCTAATTCTTCAACTGTTTTACTTAATACATCTTTTTCTGTTTCTAAACATTCTTTTAATTCTCTTAAACTTGTATTATTTTCACTTACTTCACTTAATTCTTTTTCTAAATCACTTATTCTTTTTGATAATTCTTTAACTTTCCTCTTTAATTCTTTTATTTCATTTTGTCTTCTTTGTAATTCTTCAGCATCTTTACTGCCTTCTTCATTCTTCTTACTTAATTTTCTTCCTTGTTCTCGGTATTTTTTACTTAAAGCTTCATTGGCTCCTAATTGATCACTTAGTTCTTTTGTTAATCTTCTTATTTCCTCTTTTAAATTATTAATCTCATTTATATAAGCAATAACTTGTTCTTCATTATCTACCGGATACTTACTCTTAAGATATTTATCTAAGATATATATTTCATCATCTACTTCTTCTATCAAATCAATATTATGTCTTTTTAAATAATTATCATAAGCGACTTTAATAAGTCTTACCTCTCCTAATAATACTTCATCTATATCCATAGCCCAACTTAATAATACTGATATACAAGAAAGACATTTACTTATCATACTCTTAGATACACTATCTTTATTTAAATTATCAACTACATATTTAGTAAAGAATTCAATTAATTCAGAATAACTGGCTTTTCTTCCTTTTTCTAAGACAGAACATATATCATTATAAAATATTTCGCCATTTCTTGTTTCTCTAATGTATTTTATAACTTTAATTTTTTCAAAAGCTGACAAAGCCATTATTATCCCCTCACTTATAAAAACTAGTTTATTAATTATCTTAATCTTTGTCAATGAAAAAAGAGTTTTTAACTCTTTTTATCAGTCGAATAAACAATTAATTCATGTTGCGCTCTTGTACAAGCTACATATAATAAATTCTTTTCATCTTTTAAATATTTACTATCTTTATCACTGTAGACAATAACACTATCAAATTCCAATCCTTTAGCTAAATAAGCTGGTAAAACAACTAATTCTTTATTAAATTCTTCTGTCTGACTATTAAGTAAAGATATTGGTAATTTATCATGTAAGTTTTCATATACTCTTAAGGCTGTATTGTTATCTCTAGTAATAACTGCTACTGATTTATATTTATCTTTTAAATAATTAATATCACTCTCTAAAGTATCAGCACTTGTTCGATGAATCAAAGGTACTTTTTCTGTCTTTCTTATCGCACATACATGATTAAGTCCTAATATCTTATTTGTAAATTCAATAATCTCTGGACTAGAACGATATGTCTTAGTTAAACTAATACATTTACTTTGGGGAAATAAAGGAGCAATAATATCTAAAGATTTATATTTATAATAAGGATTAATTGTTTGATTAACGTCTCCTAGTATTGTAAAATTACTATTTCTAAATATCTTACTAATTATTAAATATTGTAAATAACTATAATCTTGTGCTTCATCAATAACGACTTGTCTTATATTACCTTCATAAGGAAATCCTTCTAATAAGCCCTTCATATAAACAAATAATAAAGCATCTTCATAACCAATAACTTTACTCTTATTAAACTTTCTAATCTCTTCATCATTCATTCTTATCTTACAATAATCACTAGCAAAGAAACCTAAATATATATCTTTATAATCTTTCGTAAAACTACTATTTTCCATTATCATCTTTTTATAAGTTGGTTTCTTTCTTGTACTACCCTTATAATTAGCTTCACTAAGTTTCTCAGCTATTATATCAACTCTTTCAAAGAAAGGTAATGTGCTATATCGATTATGTAATAAATCATTTAAATCATTTTTATCTACTGTATATATTTTATTTTCCGTAAAATCTCTTAAGACTCTTGCTTTTCTAATATAATCTTCAATATATAAATTAATATCATTTATAATCCCATCGCTTTGTTTATATTTAATTAATTCAATATTACTAACTTTCTCTGAGTAATATTTTCCAATAAAGTCCATAAATGGTTCTACTTCACTAAACTCTGTTATCGTATGACTTAAATATTCATTAAAAGTTGTTTGTAAAGTATTATCTTCTCCTAACTCTGGCAAGACATTCGATATATACTCTGTAAATATTTGGTTAGGTGAAAAAATTAAGACATCATTACTCGTTAAGTTTTTAATTTTATATAATAAGAAAGCTATTCTATGTAAAGCTACACTAGTTTTTCCACTACCAGCAATTCCCGATACTATTAAAGTTTTATCTCTAACATTACGAATAACATTATTTTGTTCTTGTTGAATTGTATTAACTATATTCTTCATTTTTTCATTACTATCACTAGCTAAAACCTCTTGTAATAAATCATCATCAATATTCATTGAATTATCAAAAGCACTTAATAATTTTCTTTTTTCTATCTTATATTGTCTTTTACGAAGTAAATTACCTGATACAGGTCCCCCAGGTGCAGCATAAACAGCTTTTCCTACTTCAAAATCATAAAATAAACTACATATCGGACTACGCCAGTCATAAATAATATTTCCGTAATCATCATCTTTTAAATATGTAAGACCTAAATAAACACTAAATTTTTCCTTATTTTCATCTTCAAAAACAATAGATGCAAAATAAGGATTATCTTTAATACGATATAGTTTCTTAAAATAATCTTGTTTCATTAAGATTTTATTTGCTTCAAATTCTGAATCAGCTCTCGCTTGATTAAGTTCTTGTACATCCATTGCTCGCATATTTTCCCAAGTATATTTTCTAAATTCTTTATACTTGTCTTCATCTTCAAAGATATCCTCGCCCATTTCTGACAACTTATCATCAAGTAATTTTAAAACCTCAACAAGTCTCCTTTCTTCTAACTTAAAATCTCTGCCCGTTATTGCCATTTCACACCTCATCTTTCCAAAACAAAACGCCACTATACCATTTTTTGCGTAAAAATCCCCTATAGTGGTCTAACTTCAAAAACTAATTGTCAAAGTAAAAAGTCTATTTAAGTATACTATCTTTTTTTTATAATTTCAACAATAAGCAGAAAAAAATCTACAAATTGTAGATTTTAATTTCTATTAGCTGTAACAGCTTCTAATTTATCTAAGAAGTCAAGTGACTCATCATTTTTAAATCCTGTGAAACATACTTTATCGATTTGATCTATATCAAATAAAGCAACTCCATTAGATTCTAATATTCCTTCTGGATAAGGACATCCACGATAATCAAAAGTCTTATTTTTTCTTTCTGTAGCCACTGCACAATATCCATTAATCATTATTTTGTGTGTACCACCTTTTAGTAAGACAACACTACCGATTGGCAAATATTTTTCTTTCATAACAATATCCCTTTCTCCTACTTTTTATCCAAAGTACTAAAGTCAAATTTCTTAGTTTGTCCACCTGAAATTTTCTCAGTAGTATATTTGGCACGCATCTCAGAAGCAGATAAAGGATTAGTTGGAGCTTTTCTGATTCTACCTTTTCTTCTAGAACCACCACTACTTGCATCTGGACCTTCTAATCCATTACCAATATAAGCACTAGTAGTAATACCATTATTTACGTACTCTTCGTAATCATCATCCTTATATCCTACAAAACAAATATCATCTATTTGATCATGATTAAACAATAAGTAAATATTTTCTAAAAAGCCTTCAGGGAAAATACATCCATTGTAATCATAAACTTTTTCATCATCTTCACTTTTAGATGAATAACCACAAATCATTACTTTTCTGGTACCACCTTCAAGCAAAACAACTGTACCAATTGGTAAAAGACCTTTTTTCACATATATCACCAACCATCTATTTTATTTTAATTATTTTTAATACCAATAGCTGATTCTGTTACTCTAATACCACTGTCAGAATCATCGCCAGTATCAAAGACATCTGCTAATGGATTGCTTAAATTAATATCACCAGCATCATTACTACTATCGCCATTTGAACTATCTTCAACACTTATTCCATTATTGCCAACTTCAACTGTAGTATCAGAATCTGAGTAAGTAACATCACCATTTTCATCTTCAGTTATACTACTAATACCTGTATCAGAATTACTTTCTTCTTCATTCATCTTTTTAAAGTATTCTTCTTTAGCAGTATTAAACTTCTCGAGATTCTCATCATAAGCAGCTTTAGCTTCATCTAACTTAGTAAGTTGATCTTTAACTTTATTAGCACTTTCATTATAAGCTTTAACTGCATCATTATATTCAGCAACTGCTTCTTTTGACCACTTACTATTTTCAGTACCATACTCTTTATCATATTTTTCTTTTAATTCAGCAACTTTAGCTTCGCTTTCACTTTGTTCTTTAAGTGCCTTATTATATTCCTCTAATGCTTCTTTTGACCATTTTTCAGTATCAGTACCATATTCTTCTTCATATTTTTCTTTTAATTCTTTAACCTTAGCAGAACTATCATCTGAAGCCTTAACTGCCTCTTTATATTCAGCAACTGCTTCTTTTGACCACTTACTTTCGTCAGCACCAAATTCTTTATCGAATTTAGCTTTCAACTCAGCAACTTTAGCTTTATTAGCTGAAGCTTCTTTAACCATAGTATTTGTTTCATCAACAATAGTTTTATAGTTTGCTTTAGCTGTATCTAAATCAACTTTTAATTGACGAATCGTTTCATCATTACTACGAATAGTTAATAATTCACTAGGTCCATCTGAAGATAAATCATTATAATTAGGTTTATCAGTCCAATGAGTTTGATAATCAGTAATTCCATCAGCCGCTGCTAAAGCCACTGCTTTTTCAGCAAGAATTGTTCTTTCATCACCCTCAAGCATTGCTCTATAACATTTAAATCTATCATCTAAGATAGCTTCAACTTCTGCATCAGAGAAGCCATACTTCTTAAGACTAACTTCAATTTCAGATAAATCTCCAGTTTCATAAGCTTTTTCAAATTCAGCCATAAGTTCATTTCTATGATTAACTATATCATCAACAGATTGACCAAATTCATATTCGTCTCTTGCAAGTTGATCATAATCTACTTCACCAAAGTCTGGTTTAATCTCCTCTTCAGGGATTTCAATTTCTTCAATTTCTTCTAATTCAACATCTGTACCAGTTTCAGATTCTTCCTCTTCATTTTCTTCAGGATCTTTTTCAGGATCAGTGGTTGTTCCACCAGAAGGATATCCTCCACCAGGTCCGGAAGGATAATATCCACCACCTGGACCAGTTACAGTTCCACCACCAGGATTATCTGGACCAACTGGATTATCAGGCTTCTTAGAATCATCCTTTTTATCTCCGTTACCAACAACACCTAAGAAAGCTGTACCAAGTAGACTACCAAATAATCCAGCATCATTAGGATTATTCGGATCTAAAGTACCATTTTCTAATAACTTCTTAATTTCTTCTGCTGACAAGTTAGCAGCTCCTTGAGCAGCTGCAACTGCATCATCATAAGAAGGGTTAGAAGGTAAAATTTGTTCAACAAATTCATGGCTATATAAACCACTCTTAAGGGTATTAGTCATAAAGGCATTAGCATTTTTAACGATATCTGCGAAATTAACATCGTAACCATATTCCCTTTGTAAATAATCACCAGCTATTTCAGCATTCATTACTGTATCAGAATATGTAAAGAATGCATTCATTGCATCACTAGTAGTTGTTTCAATCTTTTGTCCATCAACTGTAACTTCAGTTTTAATACCTAAAACAGTCGTTCCATCACTAGCTAATTGTGTCTCTACACCTGCATCAGCAGCAGCTGCTTCTAAATTAGCATATTTTGTTTGAAAATCAGCGATTTTAAACAAAACACTCTGTAATGATAAACGGACATTTTCTATCTTAGTTTCAACATTTTCTAAAGCCAAATAATTTGTTTGAGTACAAGTAGCACATTCAGTTAATAAAGCTTCAAAAACATTTTTAGCATCATATTTAAATTGAATACTTGAAAATGATTTAACTAAATATGCAATACCAATTATTGCTAAGATTCCTAAAATAATTGCTGCAATAATCCATCCAGCAACGGGTATACAAGCCGCTACACCAGCTAAAGTAACACCAGAGGCAACTGCTGAAGCAGCACAACCAGAAACAATTGCACCACCACCACCGATGATTAAAGTTCCTGTACCAAATAATCTATTAAATTGACTCTCAGCATCTTTATACAAAGCTTCTAAAAAACCATTAGTAATAAAATTATTATACAAATTAGAAAATTCGGTTTCCCATATGTCTTCGATAGCTTCAGTTGCATGTTGTTTAGCTAAATCAATATGTTTTTGTATTTCAGAAAATTCTGAATTATTAATCATCACTTTTGCCATAACATCTTCTCCTATCTCAACTAATTATCATTTGGTTCCGCAACTGTTTCAGTAACAGTTTTACCTTTAACTTCACCAATAATAACCCAACCAAAATTGTATTCTAATTCATAATTAATATTATCAATATCAGTCATAAAAGCCGAATACAAATTAGATAATTCAGTTTTTAAATTATTTATATCTGTTTGTAATTCATCCCTCGCAACAGACAAATCCTTAACATCATTAAATTCAAACGCCGTATCAATAGCCGCAGCATTATTAATTTCTGTCATGACCTCATCTAATTTTGTTGGCAATTCATTAGTTAAAAATTCAAATTCTTCTCTTATACCATCATTTATAATAGTATAACCAAAACCAGAAGGATCAACATCATAATTTGCTGTTTCTTTGGTATTTCCACTTGTTCTAGTAGCAGTAGCCATAATAAATCTCTCCTTTCAGATTATATATCAAACTATACATCATATTATAGTGGTGTATATATTCCTGTTGCTCCATTAAATTGACCAACAGCTTTTCCTAAAGCATTAAAGAACTTAATAATATTTGGAGCACTTTGATCCATACTTGCAAAAGTTGCACCAGCCTGCTCTGCTCTATTAGCAGCATCAAGAGTTAATCTTAATACTTCATTTTCAAACTCATTACGTCCTTGAGTAAGAGCTACTCTTGTAGAAAAATCTTTAATTGGTGCACCATAAGAACTACCTGGTAATAAAGGTGTATTACCACCAGTTAATTGAGGAGCTCCAGTTGTTCCTGTTGGTCCAGTAGGAGTATGATTTACAGGTACTAAATCCGTACCAGCAGCTGGTGTTGCACCAGCAAGGCCATATCCTGCCATACCTGTCCAAAGTAATCCTAATATATCTAATCCTCCAACAACATAAGTCGCTATTTTATGTCTGTTTAAAATACTTTCTGAATCAGTGGTAGCATAAGTTGCACCAGTCAACTGATATAAAGGACGCATATTATTAACATCAGCAAGAAAACTTTGATAATTTTCTACCTGATATTGGTTATAATAAGAAGTATTTATATAATTATCATGTATTCCACCACTAGCAGCACCGAGATAAGCACCATCTTTTTCGTCTTTAAAGCCAGCTATTGCTTTTTCAAATTCACTATAATCTCCTGCACTTTGAGCAATTACAGTTGCCCAATTTCCAAACTTAGCAACATAACTTGGAAAATTAGAAGAAGAATTCTCCCAATCAAGTAATAATTGATTTGCTAAGCTACCATATATAGCCATTTCACTAACATTAACATTAGCTTTCATATCTTCATCTAAATTATGTAAAATACCTGCTATAGAATCAGCACTTCCTGAGTCGCCAGTGATTCTTAACATTTGATTATAAATATCACCGACTTCTGTATAATCGAATTTTCTTTCTGCCATATTAACACCTCACACAATTTTATTTCCAGTGACCAGCATCATTGTTAAATCCATCCAATGTAAAATCTTTATTGTTTATAACATTACCATATTCATCTACAATATGGAAAGCACCTTTTCCAGAAGCAGCTGTTGAATCCCAGCTTAAATAAATTGGATTATTTTTAGTATCAAAATCATAACCATTAACATTCCAAGCTGGATCCCACTGTAAATCAGTTCCTTGTGGGATTTGGATAACAACACCCTCTTTAGCATTACTAGTTATATATTGTAATCCAGTTGCTTTAACTAAAGTATAACCATTAACTGTTCCACCATCATAGCCTGAAGTAAATGAATCTAACGTTGATCCGTCAGAAGTATATGTAACTTGAGAGTTATGAGATGGACCACCAGATACACCAGTATTAGTTGGTAATCCTTCAACACCACTATATGTAACTGATGAAGCAATTAATTTATCCTTATTACCACTAGTAATTAATATACCATCAATATCAACATTAACTCCGACATCAACATTATATCCATGAGCATTTATTGTTCTTGAAGCTCCTATATCTCCAACAGTAGCATCATATGTTACTGTTTGTCCGTTTCCATTAACAGTACTAGCTTTAGCACGTGTAACACTTCCATCAGCATTGCGATAATATAATTCATTTTTTTGAGTATCTGGATTATACTTAGTGACAAGATCAACTAATTCATTATTAGGTTTTCTTACACTTCCATAATAAGAGTATCCCTCACCATTAATTTCAATCATATCGCCACTTTTATATGTTGTCGAAGTAACCGTACCTTCATTGCCACCTGTATTACCATGATCATTAGTTCCGCCAGTATTTTGGCTTCCATCTCCACCAGTGCTTTGATTTCCATTACCAGTTTGGCTTCCGTCTCCACCAGTGCTTTGATCTCCATTACCAGTTTGACTTCCATCGCCACCAGTGTTTTGATCTCCATTACCAGTTTGCGTACCAGTTCCTCCAGTGTTAGTGTCACCAGCTTGTGAGCCCGTTCCACTTGGACTTCCAGTTCCACTTTGGGTACCAGTTCCACCAGCACCGCCACTACCAGTAGCATTTAAAATAAGATTTGCCAACTCACCAGCTAAACCTTCTGTGCCTGTAGAAAGATTTTCAAAATGTTTACCAAACATTCTAATGCCATCAGATAAATCCTGAAGCGCAGTCTTGTATCCATCAGCTCCAGTTTTATAAGCATCATAATCTTCACCAACCCAATGAGCACCTAATGAGTCAATTTGGCCATATAACTCACCTATCTTAGTATCAAAATTATCAGCACCTTTGTTTAATCTACCGGAAAGTTCAAGTTGTAAGCTACTATCCGCAGTAAAATCCCATCCAGCCATAATCACACCATCTTTCTGTATTTATCCAAATAATACATTGTAAATTGCTAAAGCTTAGCAACTTACAATGTACTACTTATGTAGTACATATTTTTTTAATTAATTTCCAGAACCTACTGAACCAAATCCACTATATGCATTTTCAGTAGTCTCAGTAGTTTCAACTGAAACACCTGAAGCTTCCATTAATCTTTGAAGTGTAGCAAATTTAGTATTTATATCAGAATAAATTTTATTCCAATCATCAATATCAGTACTAGCCCAATTACCAGAAGCATCATTTGTTGCTTCTTGTAAATATTTATTAGCACTAGCTAATTCGCTATCAATATTTCCAATACATGTATTTATAGCAGAATGTTCACTATTGTAACTTCCATAATTTACTTTATCTACTGCCATTATTTATCATTCCTTTCCTACATTGCGCCACGTATTCTACTTGTGTTTTCTTCTACTGTAGCATCCATTGCATCTGCAGTTTTAACTAAATGAGTACCTACCTCTTGAACTGTAACAGATGCTTTATCAAGTAAATTTCCAACTTCGTCAGCTGCTTTTGCAAATTCATCAGCATCTGGTCCAGACCAAATACCTAAAATTGTTGATACATGAGATTTAAAACTTTTTACCTCTTCTTGAAAATTAGTACCACTAGTATTAATTCCACTACCTGAAGCATTTACTAATTCAGTATCAATTGCTAAACCATTTGACATATTTCCACCTCCATAATATTTTATAAGAATATAGTCAAGTAATTTTAAGAATATAATGCTTGACCTATAACCAAACACCCCTAGCTTACTCATCATATCCTTATACCATTAATTATATAAGAATTATGTAAATTAATCAATATAAGTTTTTTCAAAAACGTAAAAAAAAGGCAAAAGCCTTTCTTTTTTACTAAGCTTCCTCAGAAGCAGGTGCAAATGGTGTGATTTTTTCTGCATTCTCATTCTTAGATTGCTCATTTGCAGAATCAACATTTGTATTACCATTATCATGTTCAATTAAAGATACAATTTTATTTAATTTATCTTTGAACACTTTTTCTTCATCATCTTCAAAGCCAAGGAAGAAAATTTTTTCAATTTGATCATGATCGAATAAACAAACTTGATTAGAACTTAAATATCCTTCTGGATAAACACATCCGCTATAATCATAAATTTTTTCTTGGTTTTCTTGAGCAACAGAGCAGAATCCTGTAATCATTGCTCTTTTTCTTCCGCCTTTTAATAAAACTACTGTTCCAATTGGCAAATACTTTTCTCTCATTTCATTTCCTCCTTACCTTTAAAATCCTATACCACTATTTGATACTCTAGGTTTTTCATCATCATCTGTACCATCTTGAGACTCATCTATATAAATATACTCTGAATTAGGATTATCCACAGGATTACTTATAGTAGAAGGCTCATTTGGATTATAATCACTATCGCCTCTTATACCAAGGCCACTACCAGAATCATCAACGCCAACATATTCATCATTTGATGGTGGAGCACTTAAACCATTATCTCCATTATTACCGTTATTACCATTATTACCATCATTATAATTACCAGGATTGTTATCGCCTGATGATTTATTAAATCCAAAACCAGTACCATCAGATCCAGGATTATTATCACTTTCACCACTAGGAATATCAGGTATTAAGTCATCATTATTAGATGATTCATTATTACCACCACTTGGTTCTTCAGGAGCATTTTGTCCTCCACCACTTGGTGTATCACTTGATTCATGTCCACCATTACTTGGACTTCCAGGTGTATCATTTCCACCATTACTTGGTGGTTCAGGTGTTTCATGCCCTCCATTACCTGGAGTTTCAGAAGGATTCTGATTACTATTACCTGCATCATTAGAAGAACCAGTTCCTTCACCATTTGGTTCATCAGAATTTGGTAAATCATTATTACCATCTCCTGTTTCGGTTGAAGCTTCTTCCTCTTTTATCTTCTCATAGAATTCTTCTTTACTATTTTCATATTCTGTCTTTGAATTATCATATTCTGTCTTAGCATTTTGCGCATTAGCAACATCTTCATTAGCTTGTTTTACAGAATCGTTATATTTATTAACTGCTTCATTATATTGTTCAACATCTTCATCAGACCATTTACTTGTATCTTTACCTGATTTCTTAACAATATCTTTCTTAACAGAATCTAATTTTTCTTTATTTTCATTAGCTTCATTAACTGATTTATTAGCTTTATCTACAGCTGAATCATAGTTAGATTTAGCATTTGTCATACTTTGTTTAGCATTAGAAACATTAGGATCACTATTTGGATTAGTTAAGAATGCTTTAGTGTTACCATTTACTAAATCTTGATATGAAGCTCCATCATCAAATTTAGTATCAAACATCGTCATATCCATATTAGCACTTTGAGCAATTTGTCTTGACATATCAGCCATATCAGCGCTTTGTTTAGCAGCTAAGAATGCTGTTATACCAAGTTCTTTATTTTCAGCTAAGAATTTAGCATCAGGTAAACTATAACCTGCATCACTAAAGAAATCAGTTGCTTCTTCAATTGTATATCCTTCATATTCAATTCTTTGATTATTTCTATAATCAGCTAATTGTTCAGGAGTAAATTGATCATAGAATCTTTCTTCAGCCAAACGATCAGCTGTCGCATTATCCATCTTATTATCTAATCCAGGAGGATCAGGAATAGGATCTTCTAACACACCACTAGTTCTATTATCAGGAATAACACCATCATTTGGATCTTTTACTTCAGGATCTACAGGTGCTTCAGTTTCTTCGATAACATCATCAAGTGGTCCAGGTTCTGATTCTGATTCACCAAACTCGTCAACCTTAACGCTTACCCCGCTTCCGTCGCCACCACCTGAGCCACCAGCCGCTCCTAATAATGCGTCATCATCTTCAGCAGTTACTTCCATACCTACTTTTGCTCTTCCTTCAACAACATCATGTAAGCCCATTTGTTCTAGTTCTTCATCAGTTAAAGGACCATTTTTCTCTAAAGCCTTATTTACCATAAATGGTGTTAACACTGAACCTGCTCCAGATAATAACCATTGTTCAAAATCAGCTTCATCTTCAAAACCAAATTTATTAATATATGCATCCATATGTGCATTAACAGCATCTGGATCATATTCCATACCAGTTAAATCTTCATATAATTCAGCAAATTCTTCTTGAGTAGTTGCTGCAAAATAACCTTTATCATACCAATCATCAAAAGTTTCATCAGTTGCTTCAACTGTTTCACCAATTACATTATTAATATAAGCCCATCTAGCTTCGTCAGTCTTAAGATTTTGAAAGTCTTCACTATTAGCAGCTACAATTGCTGCAACAGTTACAACTTTAGCAGTTCCAACAGTTCTAGCATAAAGACAATTAACATCTTCACCTATATCATGCAAGCCACCATCTTCTGACTTCATTTTTAAAGATGAAATCTCAACTTTTTTACCATCTGCTTGAACAAATTCTTCACCCGCAAAGGCTATAACATCTGCATTTCTCACTAAGTAATCCTCAGATAAATAACTATCGATATTATTAACGGAGTTATTTTCAAATGTATTTATAGCACTTATTACATATCCTAAATTATTAACAACCTTACATATTGTATTTTTATAAGAGTCGTAAAACCCATCCCTTAATTTTGAATTTAAATCTTTATATTCTTTTACTTTCTCATCAAACATTTCTTTAGCAATTTCATTTATTCTAGCATAATAGGCATCATAATTATAATCTGCATGAAAGTTAAATTTTTCACCAACATTTTGCTCTGTAAGCCATTTTTTTCTATAATCTTCAAGATTAACTTGACTACTAGCTTCATCTTTAAAGTTTTGCCACTTATTATACGAATTGTCCCATGACGTTGCTTTATCAGTTGCAGCCTCTTGAAATTTTGCTATATCATCATAATAAGCTAAGAAAGCAGTATGTCTAATATCATATAATTCTTGCTTTATTGACTGTAGCTCTTCTTTATTAACTTTTAAACATGTCATGCCGCCCAACTCCTACCTTCTATCTCATTGTCAAGTCTTTTCATATTATTAACATTACTTACTAATGTTTCACGAAATGCTTTTAAATCTTCTACATATTTATTTAATTTAGCTCGTGCTTGATTAAAATTACAAACGTCAGAATACAAAATGTCAGTAGTAAGTTCATCTATCGCTTTCGGCAAATTTTCTAATACTTCATCTATTTTTTCTAAAGCACCATTTATATTTTTATAATCTACATACATACCTATAACCTCCAAAAATTAATTTATAAAGTTTTCATCACCATATACACGTCCTGATTCTTCAGAAAAATCTTGTTCTTTATTAGAAATATCATTTAATGCTGCTGTATAATTACTAAAGTGTTCACCAAAATCATCAAAAGCAACTTTATTGACATCATATAAGCCATAGACCTTTTCACCATATTCACCCATTATAGCTGACTCATCACCATTAGTTGGTGAAGTCCCTACATTATCTTCCATTAATGTATTAACCTCATCTGATATAGTTTGAAACTCATCAAATAATCCATCAATTTCATTAATGCTTCCTTCCATTCCTTCAGCATCAAATTTATCCTTAAAAGATGAAAGTGACTTGTTTAATTTTTCGTTAGAAGTATTAAGATTAAAATAGATTTTATCTTCTTCTAAAGTCTTTTCCGCCATATAATTATTCCTCCTCTAATTAAGGTCCAAGTATTTTTTTACTGCTTCAATAGCTGTATCTATATATTCAATAGAACTTTCTACACAATTTGCATAAGCTCTAACTAGTTCTTCAACAGACTCTAAAGAAGGTAAAAGTGATTCATAATTTCGTTTAAAAACCTCATAGTTATCACCAGACCAAGAATTACCAATATTGTTAATACCACTAGTAATTGCATCTCTATTAGCACATAGGTCATCTGCTTTATCAATCAAATTACCTTTTAACGTCTCACAAGCATCAGTATCAATAACAAAATTATACGCCATATTATTCCTCCTATACTACAAGTATATTATAAATAAAAAACCAAGATTTTTTATTTATAATATACTGCATAAATTTATGCAGTATATAAATTAATTACCATTACCATAAGTTTGAGTTGCTGTATCAGTAAATGATTGCATTTCATTAATAATCTCATTTACTTTATCTGCAAGGAAAGTTTCTGTTTCAGCTTTAACTTTATGTTCAAATGATTCTCCAGAACCTGCAGTCCATAAATTACCAGCAATAGCTCCTAAGTTTCCACTTAAAGCTTCTCCACCAGAAGTGAATGCTGCTTCAACATTTTTATTAGCTTCTGAAAACTTATTAACTAATTCTTCATTATTTGCTAATGCTGCTCTTAGTGCTTCAGTTGCAGCTTCAGCATCAAATCTTTCATTATTCAATATAGTTCATCCTTTCTTTATTTAATTGCACCTGTAGTATTAGCTATTCTATTCGTTTCTGAACTTAAATCTTCAGCTTTTCCTAATACCGTTTCGTTTTTAGCTATGTATTCATTTAACTCTTCATTAAATTGACGAATTGTTGCTAATACATCTTGATCATATCTTTCTGCTAAAGTATTTGCTGTATCACCACTTAAACCACTTGTAAGTAATACATTTTTAACAGTATTCTTCATTTCATCAGCTACATCACTCATAGATTCAGCAGCACTTTTTAACATAGCTATTGCTTGAGCCATTTCTTCACTTTTAATTTCAAAATCAACTGACACTAATCTTACACCTCCTTATATCAATATAATTTTCGCCCCGTTTAAAATGTCGTTTTCCAAAAACGTCTTATCAACATCATAAACCGCTCCATTATCAGCATTAATTAATGATAAATTATCTGAAATAGGAAAACTATTATCAGTCATATCACTAATTGCTTTATTTAATAAGAATATAATTTCAATAGTCTTCTTATTAACAGGAATGAAAACATTGTATCGTTCTTCAATGCTAGGTACAATCAAATCTACACAGACCTTATTATTATTCATAATAAAACCTCCTATTAAAATCGTAGACTTAAGAATATATGATAGTCACACCATTTCTGACCAATTCCCCACAACCATCGATTATACTCTTATATATTTATAATACACTTTATAAAATGTAAAGTCAATTGAATAAACAAAAGGTTAACACCCGTTAACCTTTATAATGTCTCGTAAACTTCTTCTTCACCCATTTCAGAAATTACCTTAACTAAAACAGTTGTATTTCCGTCTACAAAATAACCAAAATTCTTTTCTAGTTTAGCTGATAATACTCTTGAAGATAACGTTGATTTAATCGTATATTGTGTACCCATACCATTACCGATCCATACACCTCTTGTACCAGAAACAGTATCTTTATACCAAGGCTCAAATTCACGTTTTTTAATATTATCACTAGAATCTATAATTACAAATCTTACTTTAGGCATACCTTTAACCATTGAAATTAAACCACTATAAGCACCATCAAATTCAGTACCTAACATATTCTTAAACTTATCAATTCCAACAATAAAGCAAACATATTCACCATATTCATTTAATGAATTAACATCAAAACTAGATTCTTTATATTTATTATACATGTCAAATACTTGTTTACCAAAAGCTTTAAAGTTATCTAAAATAGAATTATCATAATATGTTGTATAATTTTCTAAATCTTTATAAGCCTTTTCTAAGTCATAAACATAGCAATTCTTACCTACTACATTAGCAACTTCTCTAATAAATAACTCACCAAAGTTCTTAATTTCATTAAATTCCATACCTGTAATAATATTAACTGTACTTCTAGTCAAATCGAATGTTCTAACTTGTAATGATTCTTTTTCAATACCAACTGGAATAGAATTGACTCCTTTTCTTTCATCAGCACAATAAGCAACAGTTACTACTTCTGGTAATACTGGTACTTTAGGAGCACTTTCTGGATATAATTTACATAATTCATTAATCTTATCTAAAACAAAAGTATTAAGTTTTTCTTTTTCTGTTGGTACAGCAGCTTGGAATTCAAATACTTCTTCCAATTTAACTAAACCACGTCCTGTAACATTAGCTGGTTCAATCTTAGTTCTAGATAGTAATGATGAATAATCATATTTATCATTCATTTGGAAGACTAAGTGATTTGGCAAGTATTGAGAAAGTCTATTTCTAATACCATTAGATGTTGTTGATGTCATAATAAAGTAAACACCATATTTTTGACAATCACGAGTAAGTGTTGCTAATAAATCAAATGTATCATCACCAAAGTTTTCATTATATAATTCAAATCCATTAATAATAATTATAATATTCGGAATTACTTTACCAGTTGCTTTAGAATAAGAAACATAATCACCACCATAATCAGCAAATAATTTCTTTCTCTTAGCTATTGTATCACTGATAACTTTCCATAAGTTAATTACCTTATCAACATCATTTTGTAAGATAACATCACCTACTTGTGGGGCTTTACGATAAACTTTTAAAGTTTCAGCTCCAAAATCAAGTAAATACATATTAAGTTCAGCTGGCGAATAAGTTGTAATACAAGAATAAACTAAAGAGTTAATCATTTCTTCTTTACCACTATCGGCCATACCATAAACTATCCAGTTACCTTCTTTAGTTATTGGCATTGTAAGTAATCCTTGTTTTTGTAAATTAGGGGCATCATATTCACCAATAACTGGATTAATATCACAAGTAATTTTCTTATAACTATATTTTTCTTTTAAAGCATCAATATATATAACTGGTGCTAAAGCATTAAGCCATAATTGCTTAACCTTAATATTTTCTTTTTTAGAAACATCTACTAAGTATTTCATAATATTAGGTAATTCTTCACCTTTTAATACACCAGAAACACTATTACGTCCATCTTCTACTACTTTAATTGGCATACCTAAATTATCAACAAATGTTATTGAATTATCAACTTTCTTCTTTCTAACATCTGATTCATAATAAGGGGCGCCAGTCCAAGCAGATTGACCCATTGCAAAGTATTCATCATAACCAACTTGTAAGTAGAAACGTCCAGTTTCTTTTAATGAAGCCGCATCAGGTCTCTTAATCATTTCTTGACTATCTGATCTATCTTGAACTTTTAAACAGACTTTAAACTTCGCATTGGACCAAATTTGGTCATTAACAACACCACTAGGTTTTTGTGTTGCTAAGATTAAGTGAACTCCAAGTGAACGACCAATACGTGCTGTTGAAATAAGTTCGTTCATGAAATCTGGTTGTTGAGCTTTTAATTCAGCGAACTCATCGGAAATAATAAACAAGTGTGATACTGGTTCATCTACTTGACCATTACGATATAATCTTTGATATTTATAAATATCTATTGTTGATTCACCAACTTTATCTCTGGCTTGATTAAATACTGCTTGACGTCTTTTAAGCTCACTTTGTAATGAAGCTAAACTACGATTAATCTCACTAACATCTAAGTTAGTAATTGTACCTGCTAAGTGTGGTAATCTAAGACCAGTCTCTCTATTTTCAAAAGCTCCAGCTAAACCTCCACCTTTATAGTCGATTAATACAAATTGTACTTCATATGGATGGAAATTAATTGCTGTACTTAAAATAAACGTAATAATGAATTCTGATTTACCAGAACCAGTCATACCAGCAATTAAACCATGTGGTCCATGAGCTTTTTCATGTAAATCTAACTTAAATAAATCACCATATTCATTAACTCCAATTGGAACAGCTAGTGAATTAATTGGATCACTTTCTTTCCATTTGGCTAAAGCATTTAATTGATTAACATTAGATACATTATACATTTCCAAGAAAGAATATGAAGCTGGTAATTGGAACTTACCACCATTTAATGCTATTGGAATATTAGATAAAACATAAGTATATTTTTCTAACGATCCATACATAAAATCTGGTACAAAGTTAATTCTTCTACTATCAGATAATACTCTTTCAAATACTCCACCAGTACGTTCATCAACACTGATAAAGTGTTCAACTTCATTTGGTAAAGAATTTAACTTCTCTGTAAATATAACTAAACTAATACCAACATATTCTACTGATTCAATTAATGAACGAATAACACTAACATTTCTTACCAAATCAATATCATCAGTAATAATTAAATATCTCGTTGTTAACTTAGCTGTTGCTTTTTGTCCTCCAAGGGTATCTCTATCTTCGTTAGCTTCTTTAATACTACTAAGTAATTCTTCAAAATAAGAACTTATTTGACTAATTTCATCAGTATTAGTACCAAAGAATCTTATTGTTCTATTATCATCCCAGAAATAAGGACAATCTTTAATATCTTCCCAGAATTTTTCATTCTCTTTATTTGTAAATACACATACCTTTAAAGAATCATAGCCATGATAAGCAAAGATTTGTAGTAATAATCCTCTTAAGAACGGATTAGTAACACTCTTCTGCCCTATTACAGCAGTTATATATTTTTCCACAAAAGAATAAGTAACTGGAACATTTTCAAGTAAATCTGTTTCTTTTTCTAGTTCTCTTAAATATCCCATTAAGTTATCTTCATCTTCCATTGAGAAGTGTTCATCAGGATAGTTAATTGTAAAGAATGGTGGAATAGAACCAATACCTAATCTTAAAGATAAGAAATCATAATCATCAACATTCTTTTCCCATAAATTTCTCTTTTTATAAAGAATAATATCTCCAACATCTTTTAATGGAATATATTTTTCAATTAAAAGTTGTTGTTCTCTTTTCATTTCAGTTAAGAATTCTTCTCTTTTTTTATTTACATAGTTACTATAAGTAGCTTGTCTTTTTCTTTCATAAACAACTTTTTTATGTTTATTATACATTTTACTAATTGTTGGTAAAACAAGCATACAGCAAAGCATTGCTGCTGCTGTTAATAAAGAAGGTAAAGCTGAAGATAACTCAGTTGTTCCATTAATAACATTCGTTAAAGTCATAATTCCTGTCATCATTGAACTCATACCCATCATCATCATTGAACCCATTGTTAAAATAGCTGGCATTTCTTCTTGCTTTTGGGCAGCTGGAGGTGGATCTATTACTAAAGTCTTTTCTTCTAATCTTTCATCAAAACGAGGTGGCTTTAAGAAATAATCTTCTTTTTTATACATTTCAATAATTGGGTCTGGTTCAGTTGGAATCTTAGAATAATCTAATTCAGGAACCATACGCATATTAAACATTTGCGAATCAAATTTAACTAATTTATTAGGATTATTAATATAAAAGATATCTTTAATAATTGATAATTTTAAACCTAAAATAAAAATTGTATCACCATATCTTAAATCAGCACTAGTTGCTGGTGCTCCATTTACATACATTGGAATTTGCGGATTTATATTTGTAACAGAATAAACCCCGCTATTATAATCTAACTTTAATTGATTTCTTGCTACTCCTGGTTGCTCATAAGAAATAATATTTGGATAATTAGAACTACCATCACCAAGTTGAGCTCCATTATTACCTATATACCAAGTATTATTTCCATTTAAACTATTTATAGATATATTTAATTGTAAAGCATTTTCATCATAGACTGGACAAGTATAAATAACATAACTATCCCCAAGTAATACATTCTTAAGGGTATAAAACTTTTCATATTCAAGTAAAGTATCATCAACAGCTGTTCCATTTCTAAATACTTTAACTTCACTATTACTTTTTAATACCCAGTTGCCGTCAGATGCTTCAACACTAACTAAGTTTTCTTTATTAGCATTAACTATCCAGTAGTTACCAAATACATCATTAGGAAGAGTTAAATTTACTAATTTTGTAGCATCCATCAACATAATCTTCATACTTGCCACACTCCCTATTCTCTTAAAATTATATCTTAAATAACCGACAATTACAATATTAAAAAAAGACAAGTTAAACTTGTCTATTTATCATATCTTCTCTTAGTAGCTATATCATCATTCATTAATTTAATAAATTCATCTAATGATACAGTTATAGTTTCTTCACTACCAGCTCTTCGATAAGAAACAGTCTTATCATCAACCTCTTTTTGACCTAATATTAACATATAAGGAATCTTTCTAATAACTGATTCTCTTAGTTTATAACCTAGTTTTTCATTACGAGCATCTAATTCTACTCTAAATCCCGCTTCTTTTAAAGCATTATAAACTTCATTACTATAAGCTTCATGATATTGAATATTTACTGGTACTACTTGAACTTGAACAGGTGCTAACCATGTAGGTAAATATCCTTTAGTTTCTTCTAAGTAATAAGCAATAAATCTATCTATACTACCAAATATTGCTCTATGTAAAACAACAGGAGTTTTCTTACTACCATCACTATCTATATAACCTAAATCAAAACGCATAGGTAAACAGAAATCTAATTGACAAGTAGATAATGTATATTCAGGACCAACCGCTGGTTTAACTTGAACATCTAACTTAGGTCCATAGAATGCTGCTTCCCCAATCTTCTCTACATAATCATAACCTAAATCATTTAAAACATTACGTAAAGTAGTTTCGGCATTATTCCACATCTCATCATCTGGATAATATTTAACTTTATCTTCAGGATCTCTTAAAGATAATTCAAATCTAAAATCTTTAATACCTAATTCTTTATATACATCTAATATTAAATTAACTACGCAAGAAAATTCAGATTCAATTTGTTCTGGAGTAACAAATAAGTGAGCATCATTTTGACAGAAAGTTCTAACTCTTTCAATACCTTTTAATGATCCACTAGTTTCAAATCTTGCATCACGAGCAATCTCGCCAATACGAATTGGTAAATCACGATATGAATGAACATTATTACTATAAATCATCATATGATGAGGACAGTTCATTGGTCTTAAAACAAACTCCTCACCTTCAACTTCCATCTTAGGAAACATATTATCTTTATAATGATCCCAGTGACCAGAAGTCTTATAAAGTTCAACATTACCAATAGGTGGAGTTAAAACATGTAAATAACCTAAAGCTCTTTCTTTACCTTTAATATAGTTTTCTAATAATTCCCATACAATATAACCATTAGGTAAATACATAGGTAATCCTTTACCTACTAAATCACTTACCATGAATATCTCTAAGTCTTTACCTATCTTACGATGATCTCTCATCTTCATTTCTTCTAATTCTTTTAAGTGTTCATTTAACTCTTCTTCCGTAGGAAAACAAACACCATATATTCTTTGAAGCATTTTATTATTAGCATCACCTTTATAATAAGCTCCACTAAATTTAGTTAATTTAAAATACTTAATTTCTTTCGTATTAGACATATGTGGTCCACGACAAAGATCTGTAAAATCACCTTGGGTATAACAAGAAATAGTTGTTCCATCTTCCATTCTTTCAATTAAGTCAATCTTATATTCATCATCTTTAAACATCTCTAAAGCTTCTGCTTTAGATATTTCTCTTCTGATAATATTTTTAGCTGATTTAGAACATTTTTTCATTTCCTTTTCAATTTTCTCTAAATCCTCATCGGTAATCTTTTCGTCTCCTAAATCAATATCATAATAGAATCCCTCTTCAACAACCGGACCTACCCAAAACTTAGCTTGAGGATATAAATGTTTTACCGCTTGTGCAAGTAAATGAGCACAACTATGATTTAAAACATTTAATTTTTCATCTTCTTTAAAATTTACCATACACTTCTTCCTTTCCTTCTAAATAAAAAAACCACATTACTTGCAAGGAGCAAATAATGCGGTACCATCCTTTATTTAACTTAATTATCGATAACGGCCTTAACCGGGTTTTATTAAACCTCTCAGAAGATAGTAACTATTAAGTCTTCTATTCATTTCCACCAACCATGAACTCTCTTTAAGCAAGTATCTTAATAATCTTGTTCTTCCTCATTGAATTAACTAAATACTACTACCAATAATTTATTTTGTCAAATTATTTTTACTATTTTATTCGCTATAATCTGCTCCATAGCGATCAATATCAGTTATTTTAGTTGGTTCATAAACTGTACCAGTAAACCATATTTCACCAGTTTTTTTATCTCTAATTAAGAACATAAATGGTTTATCAAAAGTTAAATCAATCTTTTCCACAGGTACATCATATACATAATCGAAATTACAATCAGCTGCACCATAACCACCCATAGCTGTCGCTGCTGCTGCCTTAATACCAATATTAGAAAATTCTATATTAGCTTTATGAACTGCTGTATCTATATATGTTCCTTTATTACTAGTTAATTTAGATAAATCAGCTTTATTACTATCAAAGACATCACTAATACCCATTTTCTTTAAATCTTCTAATAGATTTAATTCATATTCAAAATTAAATACTGGAATAGTTCCTTCTAAACTTGTTACTTTTCCATCAGTATAACTATCTATCTTCGCCGCATCTTTTAAATTATTTATAAGTTCTTCAATCTTTTTTGAACTTATATTATTAATATATTTATCTAAGTCTTCATTAGTTGGCATTATACCGACATATTGTAATGTTGTACCATCATATTCTTTTAAATCTTTAGCAAACACTTTAACACTATCATCTACATAGAATGAGAAATCTGTTGAAGATCCAACATATCCATAATTAGAATCTATTTCTTTAATGTAACGATCTACAACTGTTTTAACTGGTTCATAGTCACTACCATAACCACATTCATCACTCTTTACAAACTTATTATATTCATTTGTTACCGTATTTCTAATATTTTCTTCTTTTAAATCATTAACAATATCATATCGATTAGCAGCTGCTCCTATTTCTAAAGCCTTAACTGCATAATTAACATTACTGAATTTTAATTCACTATATCCATTAGAAGATAAGCAGTCAACAAAGACAGCAGCTTCACTATTTTCATGTGGATAATATGAATTAAACACATCATAATCATCTTGAATCTTCTTAACCCATTCCATATCAATAGCTAAAGCATTAACTAAAATAAAATCTTTATCTAAGACATCACTTAATAAATCAGGTATTAAATTATATGTATTATCACTAACCCATTTATTAACATTATCTGGATTATTAAACGGATCATAAAATACTAAAGCACTATATTTATCTTTTAAAGTATTAACATATTCTTCTTTAATACTATCTTTTAATGATTCATTAATAAATAAACCATTAGCTAAAGTCATATTCTTACTATTAGTATACTTCTTACTTGTATAATCTCCTAAAACTGTATTTATTTGTTGATGACTTTCACCATCTGTTCCTTCGTTTAACATTTCAAGTGCATACTTAATAGATAAAGGACTATAAACTTTATTCTTAGTCTCATTTTCTTCTCTTAAAAAGAATAAATCAAAATCTGATACACTATTACTAGACATTTTATATTGTGAATCAATTGTTACATTTTCTTCACCCTTAGGTTTATCTTTCTTCTCATCTTTTCCTTGATTACTAAAAGCTGAAATAGCTCCGACAAAAATAACTCCTACAGCAATAAAAACAACTAAAAGACCAATAATCGTTGCTATATTATTTTTCTTTTTTACTGGTTTTTGTTCTTCTACTTGTTCTTGCATTTTAACTTCTTCTTCCATCTAAACACCTCTTTATTATCTTAAGTATATCACTAGCAAATTATTAAAACAATATCATAAAAAAAGATGTTACCTTTTAAGTTTCAAACTCATAACATCTTTTTTAAATTCTTCTTTAGCTTTTTCGACATCAATCTTATCTTCTAAATTTAAATGTTTTATTGCTGCTTCAAAATCCTCAGCCAAATCTTCCCCTCTTATTCCCATTTCTCTTGGTTGATCAAAGAAGATATCATTTGGTCCAAAGTTTAGTACTTTTCTTGTAAATCTTTCATCGCATGTTGTGCCATATCCGCTTTCCCAGTCCCTTTGTACATCCAATGTTTCTAGTATTCTAAATAAAATTCTTCTTAAGAACTCTACGCGACATAACGTCTTATATAAAGCTGCCATATTCATTCTTTCTCCATGACGTTTAATCTGCACCACAATATATATAAGTTCATCATATTCTTCACTTAATTCAAAAGTATCTAAATCAACACTATACCCTGCTTTTTCTAAAGCTGTTAAAACATTTGTAATAATAATTGCTCGATTAAGAACTTGTCTTTTACTAGTTCCCCAATAATAAGATAAAGTTACATGTATTCTTACAAACTTCGGCTTTTTTATTTTTTCTTCTGTTTCATAACATAAAGGATTCCCAGCACTATAAGCTGGAACATTTAAATGTCCTCCAGCGACAGTTCTAACTAATTTATATTTATGTAGTTCTCTTAAACCAGCATTATTTAAATCTTTTTGTAAAGTTAAGAACTCTTCATAACCAGGATCAACATCACTAACTAAATCTTCAACTGCTGCTTTATATGGTTTACCAGCAAAACTACTATCTTTTTCCACACTATGTAATGTTGTAAAGACTCGACGATTAGTTTGCGGATTACTCTTTAAATATTCATAAAGATCAAATAAACTATTAAACCTGGCCTTATAAATTGTATAAGTATCATCACCAATATCAATTTGTTCTGGTGGAAATATATAATCATCATACTTTTCATGATTGTGTGGATACTCAGCCATTTTCCCATCTTCTTCCTTTAATCTTTATCTACTTCACTTATTTCTTTCATCAATAAGATTATTAACTTTCTTACTTTAGGTATTATCTTCTTTTTCTCTTTTCACTAACCCCATTAAGGCTATTATTACAAGCTTTAATAAATGATTTGGCTAAAACCATTGTATCAGCATCCCTTAAACTTTCTGGTATATCAAAGTTTTTTGTATCTGTTTCATCTAAACTATAAAACTCACTAAACTTTTTCTTTAAGAAACTTAAATAATCTCTTTCTTTAGTTTGGGTAAATTTTTCTCTCATTATCTGATCAATTGATTTACTATTATGATTAATATACTTAACAATGGCGGCGGCATCTCTAGTTGTGCCAATACCAGGTGCTGTATCTAAACCATGTTGTTTAGCATATAAATCACAAGCTTCTCTAAACTTAATAAATATTTCGTACCAATTTGTATATTGACCAAATATTTTTTGTTCGACTAAATTATCATATCTAAACTCTTTTGGTGTCATACGTTCTTGAACAGCTTCATCTATCTTGCCACGTGAAGAAAATATTTGATTTTCTCCTCCACCTTTCGTATTACCAGCACTTATCATTCTAAAATTAGGACTTATTGGTACTGTCATATCTTCCGCAAAAGTTACATAACGTTTTTTATTTGGATTACCTAAAACATCTAATAAACCAGAATATAATTCATTTAAAACAACTTGCGTATCTGTATTACCATTATCAAATTCATCTAGAGATAACATCTTACCGTATACTAAAGCGACAAAAGCTTGGGTAGCTCTAAAGTGACCATGTGGATCATTATAAGCCATAATACTATATTTATCAGTTATCTTACCATTTTCTACTAAATCAATTCCTATTAGTTCTGCTACTTGCTTAATAACAAATGATTTACCGCAACCAGATGGTCCCCAAAGATAAACCCAATCACCTTCTAAGATACAACGAATAACTTCTTCAACCATTTCATGGAAGAATTCTCCTTTTTGTTCACGACGTTTCTTCTCTTCTAAAATTCTATTCATTCTTAAATCAAAAGGAATACTTTCGTCAAAAGCTGGTAAAATAATTGTTTCTGTTTGTTCTTTAGGTAAAATTACTTGTGGATTAGCTGGAATAATTAAACGTTCATTCCCTGGAATAACAATTCCTGTTGTTGGGGTTGCTACTGTTGCTTGAGTCATTGCTCCTGCTTGTAATTCACTAAACTTCTTTAAAGCTCCCATAATTTGTTCATTATCAGCTGCACTTTTTAAAAACTCTTGTAATTGTGGTTCTGTTTCAACATAACTTTTTAATTTGGCTACACTGTCTTGAGTAGCTTTTTGAATACGTAATAATTCTGAAGTAGTTGTACTTGATAAACCTTCAGCCATAACTTTAATGCCATTTATTTTTTCCTCAGCATTTAAAAGTAATTGTTTAAATACTTCATCACTACTATGTTTTAAAGCTTGTTCCAAACTTAATAAATATTCATCTAATTTACTAACTAATTCTACTCTTGTTTCTTCAATAGCTTTTTTCATTTCTGATATTGCATTATCACTATAAGTTCCAATATCTCCTTTGCCTCTTTTTAAAGTATCATTAATTTCTTTAACTCCAGCTTTGGTCATCGAATTAACGCGATCTTGATAATCATCAACTTTCTTTTGCATATTAGAAAGTTTAACAATTAAACCTTGTGCTTTAAGGGCTTCAGCTGAAATAGTTGCTAAAGTCTTTTCATCAATTGGATAAACACCCATTCTCTTCTTAGCTTCAACAAGTCTTCTATTACTATATTCTTCAATACTACCTAATTCATTTTTTAACCCATTAATATAAGATAATATTTCATTTTTTAAAACACTTTGATTAATTGTATAAGGAGCAACTTCTAAAGCATAATTAACAATATAATGATAATTATTAACTAATTCTTCATCATCTTTAATTAAATTCATAATATATAAATAATCTAAACGTGAATCAAATAAACTATAAAACTTTTGATCAAAAACATCTTTAGCTAAAAGACCTTCATTACCACCAAAATTATGTATAAACATTGTTTTTATTGCTTCATAATCAGGTGTCTTAGCTCCTTCTGGTAAAAAGAAACTTATCGTTTTTAAAACTTCCTTAAATAATTCCATGAATTCATCATAATCATTAAAATTAGAATTAGTTATTTCTAACATTATTCCTTCTAAAAACTCAAAATCAAAAAAATCATTATTTCTTTTTTTATCTCTAATATCACTTACAAAACTAACTAAATAATTAACTATCTCATAATTTAAACCAGAATTTCTAATTGTCTTAATTAATCTTTTATAATCTCTTTCCTCTGGTGTTTCTTCACTAAAAAGTCCCATCTTACTCACCCTTTACTAATTTAAGCATTGCTGCTTTATTTAACATATCGCTTGCTTGTAACACTCTATCATCTTTACCTACTGGTTTTAAACTATCTCTACCAATTCCTTTTATTCCCTCTTTACTTTGACATAAATGATAAAAATATCTATTCTTTAATTTTTCATCATAATATCCCGAACTACCTAAAACTTTATCAGTAAATCCAGTTTCAATAGCATAGATTCCTTCACTTTGTGAAATACACACGCCATTAATTGTCTTTTTTACTTCATCCATTACCATTTCTAAAGCATCAACCGCAACCGTTTTATTTCTAATATAAGTTTTAGCATAGTATTCTCTTCTACTAAAAGAATTATTATTACTATCAATTATCATGTTATGAATTCCAACTACTTTTTCTGTTTCACTTACCTCTTTTATTGTATTACTAACACCATATAAAGCTCCCCAAGGTAATCTATACCAAATTAAACTATTATCATAATCTAAATCTGCTAAATTCTCCCATTCATTTACTGTTACTTCTAAATCTCGATCTTCAAAAGCAACTGGTAATCCTTTCTTCTTAATCTCATGGGTTACTTTTGGAGCACCCTTTGTAATATGATATAAATAACTACTTACTAAGTTATACGCTGGAATAATTAATTCAACTCCTATAGCATCTTTACTAAACTTAATTCTTATTCCTAAAGTTTCTCTTTGACCACCAACATATATTTCATATTCATCATTATCTATTTTATGAAATTGTAAAGGGAAACTAACTTCTATTCCATCTATCTGACCATTTATAACATAATTATCCCTATATCCACTAAGTCCTTCATCAAAAGTTACTACACGATCTGTAAAACTATATAAATTCTTAATATGATATTCAATCATTGGTAATAATAATTTAACTTCGTCAATTTGAAATAATAAACTACTATCATAACTATCTTTACCATCATAAAAACTATATATTTCATCTAATTGTTCTAAACGGCCACTTAAAAGAATTTCTTGTGTTTTTTCATCAATATTTATTCTTGGACGTAATCTAAATGGATCAGTTAAACCATCTTCTAACAAATTATCTTTTTCATTTTGATAAACTTCAACTACTTTTTGCACAAATACTCTAAAGTTTTTATCTTTAGCACTAAGATTCAAGTATTTACCGCCGTCATAAGTAACAAGTAATGTTGGAATAACCATCATCTTTCCTGTTCCATTTAATACTAAGTCCCATAATTTAATTGATTCTATATTATGTAAATTATATATTTCAATTAATTCTTTATCCATTCCATACAATTGCATAATATCACCTATAGCATGCTTTACTATATAGATTTTCTCCCTTTTTGTCAAGCAAAAAGGACCTTTAAAGTCCTTACATTTCTAAGTTTTCACTCTCTTCTAAATCAAACTTATTTTTCCCATTTAAAATTACTACTTTATTTTCATCTTTATCTATTTTATATCGTACTGGGAATTTTATTGCTTGTTTCTTTTTATTAATTTCCATTACTTCATTTACTTTTTGTTCTAACTCTTCTCCTTCTAAACCAACTACTTGTTGATAATAAACTTTAATTCCTTCTTTAATTTTTTTACCATCTACTTGTTTATTAACTTTCGTTAAAATATGTTCACCCATATCTAAGAAGATATCTTGAATAAGTCCTTTATTAAATGTAAAACTATATCTATCTAAGCCTGGATATTTACTTATTAATTCAAGATAAAACCCATTATCCAGATTTTTAAATAAATTAAGTAATGATCTAATAATTTCTTCTTCATTTTTATTTTTATTCTTATCTAAGAGAATATTAATTTTAAAATAGAATTCTTCTAAACTACTAACAAAGAATAATTCATCTATTCCCCATTGATTAAAGTAATTATAACGATCAGTTCCTATATATTCATCATGAGTCATTAACGCATAATTATAAGTATCATGTTCCATATCATTATCCCAAGTTGGATCAGCTAAGAAATAACCATCTATTCCATACTTTGGATCTTCTAAATGAACTTCTAATCTTGCATGATTTCCTCTTTGCGTAAGCACTTCATGTTCTTTTCCATCTCTAGATGAAATAAGCTTATCAGGTAATACTATTGTATCTGGGCTAACATCATCTAATCCAATATCAACTCCAACTGAATAATCTACACTAGCAATACCTAGTTTTTCCAACAAATCACCTAGTAATCTTGAGAAACCAACACAAACCATATATTCATTATCTAATAATTGATATAAATTTCTTGCACTATGTCTATCTTCACTTTCTTTATACTTCTTAAAGTGTTTGGCTTTATTATAAGCAAAAATATATTTTTCAAAAGGACTTAAATTCATCGCTGGTAATACCATATCAATAAGTCTTTTTTCATTCTTAATATATGTTAAAATATCACAATCTAAACCAATATACTTATGTGATTTAATAAAGATATTTTGTAAATCATTAAATTCTTCTAAATGACTAAATATATAATTATTAAATTCATTTTTATTATCAACATTAAGATATATTGGCCCTTCATGCTTTACTTCTTTTAATCTTTTAATTACCATTCCATAATTAACATAGTCATTTGATTGAAGATTAATCTTCGCTTCTTTATTAATAAATTTTAAATAATATATTTCTTCATCATCTAAATATTTATCTAAAAAAAATGAATTTTCTTCTTGTAATCTTTTATAGTTATAACTACTTACTAAGTCTCTTTGATTATGTAAGATAGCTGGATCAAAATTATCTTTTAATTCTTGACATACTTCATAACTTCTTATTTCTTCTACATTACCTTGTTTTAAATAGTTATACCCTTCTAAAGATAAAGGAACTACATCATCTCTATTACCAATTCTAACTCTCTTAATATTAGGATTACTTCCTATAGCTTCATAAACTTCATTACTAATTAAAGCTCTATCCGAAATAGATATATATTCTCCATTTTTATTACGACAAATAAACTTTACTAGATCATCAACTTCTTCTTTATGTTCTTGATAAAACTTAGAATCAATACATAAAGTCTTCATCGCCATAATTGCTTTTACTAATACTAAAGGATGGTCATAATCAGAATAAATGACTTTCTTATCACCTATAATAGCACAAGCATCAATCTCTATATCTTCAATATCTAATTCACTTAAATGTTCTTTAATATAAGATATTGTTAATATTTTAGGATTACACATTTCTAGTTCATAACCAAGTACAATATTTTCCATCCTATCACCTACTATACTAATTATACCAAAAAAAAGATGATTATTCATCATCTTCGTCTTTACTACCTCTATTTTTAAACTGTAAAATAATTGGTGTTCCTGTAAAATCAAAATTCTTTCTAATTGTATTTTCTAAGTATCTTTCATAACTAAAATGAACTAATCCTTTATCATTACATCTAAAAGTAAACTTAGGTGGGCATATTCCTGTCTGACTACTAAAATATATCTTTAATTTACGACCCTTATACCCAGGTGCCTCATGTAATTTAGTAGCATCATTAATCACATTATTTAACAATGCTGTCTTAACTTCACGATGATTATTCTCATAAGCACTTAATATTTCTGGCATTAAAGTATGTAATCTTTTTTTCGTTAAAGCTGATAAGAAGACTACTTTTGCATATGTCATAAATTGAAATTCGTTTTCTATTAATGTTTTCCATTCTTTAATCGCCTGATCTTTATTCTCAATCGTATCCCATTTATTAACTACTAAAACTAAACCTTTACCAGCTTCAATTGCATAACCCGCAATATGTTTATCATGTTCAATAATTCCTTCTTTAGCATCAATAACTAAAACACATACATCAGCACGATCAATCGCTTTTAAACTTCTAAGTAAACTATATTTTTCAACTGATTCATATATCTTACCTTGTTTACGCATTCCTGCTGTATCTATTACTATATAATCTTCATTATTATATCTAAATTTAGTATCAACCGAATCCCTTGTTGTTCCCGCTACATCTGATACTATAGCTCTTTCTTCATTTAATAATGCATTTACTAAACTACTCTTCCCAACATTAGGTCTTCCTATAATACAAAATTTTAATATATCTTCTGTTTCTTCTATCCCCTCATTAAAATCTCTTGTTATTTCATCTAATAAATCACTAAAACCTAAACTATGAGCGGCTGATACAGGAATAACATATGGAAAACCTAATTCATAATAATAATAGATTCTTTCTTCTTGCATCTTAAAATTATCTAATTTATTTAAAGCGACAATAACTTTCTTACTTGTCTTCATTAACATATCACGAATATATAAATCATTCTGAGTTAAATCTTCTCTTCCATCAACCACAAAAACAATAACATCAGATTCATTAATAGCGATTTCAGCTTGTAATCTAATATCTTTATTAAAATCCCCTTCACCTAAATCTATTCCACCAGTATCTACTAGTAAAAAAGTCTTATCTTCATATGTAACATCACCATATATACGATCTCTAGTTACTCCAGGAGTATCTAATATAATAGACTTATTTTCTTTAATTAAACGATTAAATATTGTACTCTTACCAACATTAGGTCTTCCTATTAAACAAACGG
>CANPXB010000004.1 GCA_947585595.1 uncultured Bacilli bacterium | reverse complement strand
ATTTAAAGAAATATTGATAATATTATAAATACTAATAATATTGATAGTCCAGAAAAAAATTGAGCATGTGGAAGTGGACTTAAGTACAAAAACTGCCATGGTAAGTAAAATATTACTAGGTATTCAAGATTATTAATAAAATAAAGGTGTTAACAATGTATCGTGTTAACACCTTTTAATAATGAAAATTTTTAGTTCCGTGAAAACCATCAAAGTTAAAATTTATGAATTCCCATATAATAGACTTATTATAACTTTAATTCTATTAATAGTTTTTAAGTCTCTATATCACATATTACTTCCTCAATCCCAATCTCTTCATATCTTCATCTATTTCTTGACATATTCCCTTATAATTAATAGTTTCCTTGAAATGTTCAATTTCCCTTTGTAATAATTCAATACCTAACATAGAATACATTTCATTAGGTCTACCATAAGTCATTTCAATCATTGGTAATATTAAAGGTGAAACATATTTATCCCTTTCAATATCTTCTGGATGATAACATTCTTCTGATTCAACAAATTTAATAATTGAATCTTTTTTATTAATTTTTCTTATTTTTGGATGTTCCATCAACCAATATATGCTTTTATCAAATACAAATCCTACTGAAGTATCGATAATAAAGTGAGTACCATTTTCAGAAATTACCTCAACGATACAATGATCTGCATAAAGTGGATCATTATCGTCAATGAACTTTGGATTCAATCTTAAACTATCTATTGAAGCGTATAAAAGTTGAACATCACCTTCTTCATCTAAAAAAGCTCTAGACATTAAAAGTGCTCTATCATAACAGTGTCCGTTAGACATTCCATTTGAAAGTAATAATATTGATGCTGGTATTCCACCATCGTATATAGTTCTTAATTTTTCTATTAATTCATCATTATAAGGAGCAATATATCCATGTCTTAATCCCCATAACAATAATTTTTTGGATTTATAATTATGTAGATTCCACTTTATATTTCGTAAGTTTCTCTCCATCCAAAACACCCCTTTTTGAATTGTTGTTTATAATAGCATATAATTGTAAAAATAAGCAAATTAAACATTTATCTATTAGTATTTCTTAAACTACCAATATGAGATATTGTACTATATTTTAGTGCGATATAAAAACAAGAAGAGCCAGAATTACACAACTCCTAAAGTAAAAGAACATAAACTAAGTAAAAAAAATAACTATCATAGCGATAAGTGGAGTCATTATTTTAATAATATTCATAGCTATTATCGTTAAATATATTACTAAGAAACAAAAAAAAACAAAAAAGCAAGCTAACTAACTTGTCTTTTTGTATCTCTTATTTTTTATTAATAAAGAAATTATTAAATGCAAAATCAATGATTTTACCAAAGAAACGACAACCTATTTCAAACACACAAAATAAAGTAAATTTTAAATAGAATATATGTAATAAAATAAGCATAAAACTAAATTTAAATCTTAAATTATTAATATACTTTAAATAAATTTTATTATTGTTATCTTTAATTGCTAAGGCCGTATATTTACCAGTCTGCAAAGCATATTTTAAACCTGATAAAGTAAGTGGATCACAAGCTCCCACTGCATCGCCTACAAAAAATACATTGTTATTAACAATTGGTTTTCTTATTCCAATTGGTGTAAAAGTTCCTTTTAATTCCTTAGTATCTTCCTTAAACCCATTCTCTCTTAAAATCCTTATAAATAATTCTTGGTAATTAGTCTTTTTATTATAAACATCAGTAAGTCCTACATTAGTAATTCCCTGATAAGAACTAATCCATACATAACCTTTTTTAGAATATCCAAAGTGAATTTGTATTTCATCATCTTTCTTACTTTTAAAAGTCATCTGCATAGCTAAATGTTTCTTAAAATCCTTTTGATATTTTTTTCCATAACTATTTGTTCCATCAGCAAATATTAAATAATCATAATAATATGTTTTATCATTTGCTAAGATAACTTTATTATCACTCATTAGATGATCTTTAATCGAAGTGTTTTCTAATACCCTAATTTTCTTAGTTTTTAATAATTTAAAGAATTCATAATCAAGCTCAACTCTATCAATTTTTCTATTAGTATATAAAAATTTATTAATAATTTTTTGTTTAACTTTACCTTTATAAAATAACTTAAAATCTTTAATTAAAGAATAATGACATTTATCTATATTAAGACCTAATCTTTCATATTCTTTCTTAGTCTTATTAGTAATATAACCAGCACAACACTTATATCTTGGATATTTATATTTTTCAACAACTAGTATATCTTTAATTCCCAGTTCATATAAATTTAATGCTGTACTAATCCCTGCCGGACCAGCTCCAATTATAATAACTTGATATTTATTTTTCATTATAATCATCCCAAACAATAACTATTTTATATTATATACCAAACTTCATTAATATAATAAATATCTTCAAAAGTTTACACTTTAAAAAAATCAAGTTCTGGTAATTTATTGTCAAACAAAATAATTTGTGATAGCATTAAAATGTAGATAATAGAGAGGAGTATCTTACTATGAACGCATCAGATATTCAAAGATTAAGAGACTGCTGCAAAGATTTTAAAAATTTCCGTGACTTAACTGTTGATGGAAATGGAAATAACTTACATGATATTAAAGGATCATTTGATTATGTAAAAAAATCAATCGATGATTATCATTTAACAGGAACAAAATACGGAAGTAATTTAAGTGAAAAAGCAGAACAAGCTGGCAATGTTCTAAGCCAACTTTGGACTTGCCTTGAAAACTTAGAAAATAGTGTAGAAGCATTCTGTCAAGAACAAGAAAAAAATAACGGTTAACAATAATAAGGAAGGAATAGTGATATAATATGGCAGCATCTAGAACTCCTGCTGATACAGTACCAGAGGAATTACAAAGACAATCAGAAAGAATTCAAGAACAATATGAAAGATTAACTAGTATTATAAATACAATTAGAACTGACTTATCTGACATGAGTACCATAATGGGACCTTATAGTGCAGATGTAGTTGCTCAAATTAATAATTTAAATGAAGCATTAGGAAAATATAAAGATAGATCAGCAGATATTTATACAGATGTATCTAATAGTTTAGCAATGTATGCCGCTAACTTATTACAAAATCTTGAAAGTTTAAGAACTAGTATTGAAAACATTGGTACAACAATAGAAGGTCTATAATATATAATAAATTAACTGAGAAAGCTCTCAGTTTTTTTGATGCTAACTTGTAAATAAAATCAGTATATAATATAATAAAATATAGGAAAAGTGATTATATTATGTTAAATCTTGAATCAAATAAAAAAGAAATATTAATTAATGAAATTATTGAGTTAACAGAGAAAACTAACACTGATATAACTTATGATTTTAATACTGCATATAATAATCTTAAAACTCAGTTAAGTGATGTTCAAGTTGGTATTAATGAATTAGATAAAATTAATCTTTTAAATAAAAAAATAGATGATTTACTAAATGATACAATTACCTTCAATAACAATTTAAAAGCCGCTGTTGATGGCATACCTGTAACTGATATTAATGAGGAAGTATAAATATGAATTTAGAAGAAATAAAATTAAATGCTGAAAATTTAAAAACAACTTTGGAAAGTTTAAATACCTTAGTAAAAAGTATTTTAATAAATCTTAAAAATATAAATAATATAATCACAAACCAAGATATTGATTTAAATAACAATTTATCAAATCTTATAAAAAGATATAATAATATTACTGAAGAAATAATTAAACCATATCAAGAAAGTCTTAATACTATTATTGAATATGCTAATCGTTCTAATCAAAATCTAGAAGAGTTTAATAATAATCTTATAAATTTAAATAAAGAAGTATCTGATATATCAATTATGATTGATAATATTAATTAAAAGCAAGGAAACTTGTTTTTTTCTTGTTTTTATTAAATTAAAATTGACTTTCTTCTTCATATAACATAAAATATCCATCCGTGGGGTGCTTAGGATGAAAAGAGTATTAACTTATTTTTTACTTATTATTATCACACTTAGTTTAACTGGTTGTGGTTTAAAAAGTCATAGTAAAAATTCTGAATATTATTGTCAAGAAGGAGATTTACGAGGTAATAACTGTGCTATTGCTGTATCAGAACCATCAACTCTTGTCTGTGAACAAGGCTATCGTTTAGTTGACGGAACTTGTCTTAAAAATGAATTAATTCCTGCTAAACCAGCATTAGCTTGTGAAGAAGGATATAAGTTAAATAAACAAAACCAATGTCTAAGTACCAAGTCTTATTCTAAAAAAGTTACTAAAGAATGTCTTTTACCTTCTGATGTTGAAACTAAAACAATCAAAGCTCTAGAAAATGGTAGTATCATCACAACCAATAATGAAGCATATGTTAAAGACGGTTCTTGTTATGCAACTATCTGGCAAAACTACAATGACACATTAGATGCCTATTCTTTGAAAGTTACCTCAAAAATAGATTTTAAAAAGACCTATACATGTCCTGAAGATACAATTGAATATAAAGGCAAATGTTATAAAGAATCAGAACCTAAAGACGTATTCGTCTGTGAAAAAGGTGTTCTTTTAGATAATGAATGTATTGTAACTTATAAAAAGAATTCTGAAATAACTTGTAGTGGAACTAACTTTATCTATAACGAAGATACAGAACAATGTGAAAGAGTTAATTTAATTCAAGCTTTACAAAAATAAAATATAGAGTTCAAAATAAACTCTATATTTTTTAATCATTTAATTTAACATAGTATGTATTTTCGTAAGCTTGCATATTTAGTACTTGAGCTTCAATACCTTCTGTACCATGATCAACTACAATCCATATATATGTCCATTTTAAATCCGCAGGTATATTAGTAGCACTTTTATCTTGCCCTTCACTAATAATTTTTTTAGGAGTACAAATCACTGTATAAATATCATTTTCTGTTACATTACCATTAGATTGCTTTATTATTGTATCTACACGATCTTCACTTAAACCAGCTTTTTTAAGCCCCTCTTTACCTGTAACAATCTCTGTTGTTCCATACCAATAGTTATCATTTAAATCATTAACTGATTTATACCACCAGAATTCATTATTTTTAAATACCCAATATGTTTCAGAATCACTTAATATTCTCCATCCACCATTGATACCTTTATTATGACTAATATTACCAGTTCTTAAATCTTTATATCTATTCCAATTAGCTAAATCATTTAAAGCCCCACCAATAGTATTATCATCATTATTTTGTTCTGAATCGTCATCTTCATCATTATTATAATAACTATCATATTGATATATAGTCATATTCTCTAATAAATCATTAATTAAATTATCATCACTACTTACATAGTTATCACTTTTAGAAATAAAACAAATAACACTATTTTTTTCTTTAGATACAACTAAATATAATTTGCCTTTAATTTTATTTTGAGATTCTCCATAACTAATTGAAGTATAATCAGCGTTATATTTTAAATAGTTAAATTTCTCATCACCATCAAATAATTGATTTATTTCTTCATCATTATTCCAATAATTATAGAAACTATCATATAACTTCTTTTGACAATCTGTATTTTCATAATTACATGCTAGTTTATTTTCAACTTCACTAAGACCTTTTACTCCAACTGTTAAGAAATACAAATCATTATCTTCATACATTAAACCTTCTAACTCATTAGAATCAACTTGAACTTCTGACCAATTCTCATCATAATATATACTAAAGTAATCAGTATAATAAGTAGAAGTTCCATGATTAAGATCATCAATTTCATCTTTAACTGTATTATAAGCTCCAAGAAAGATAATAATAAAGACTGCAATCATTATAAGAGATAAAATAATTCCTATTACATTTAAGATAATACCGGCTATTTTCTTCCCTGTTTTACACATAACCCCGAGAATTAAACCAACAATTCCTAAAGGGAAGGTAATAAAACATAAAAGGAAAGAAAAAACAATTGTTATAACACCTATAATAATTGAAGCTAAACCTTTACCATCATTAGCTGGTTGATTTACTTGAACATTATATATTTGTCCATTCATATTTTGATTTGGATTATTTGGCATATTAAAATTATTTGGATTTCCATTCATATTAAAGACCTACTTTCATAAAAATTATAACATATAAAATATAGATAATATGAAGAGAATAAAGGCCTTTACATATTTATAAACACTATGTTGATTTATTACCTTGCTTATTTCTTTTTAAATAAGTATAATATCTATAGAAATCTTATAAAGAGTGATGGAGGGACTAGCCCTATGAAATCACACCAACCTATTAAATTAGGTGGTAAAGCTAGATCGATAAGATAACTTTAAACAATGTGATGTTCAAGGTTATCTTGAACATCTTTTTTATGGATTTCAAAAAGAAAGAAGGAATTTATAAAATGAAATTGTACAGTAACGAAATCGTCTTTAGAGGTCATCCAGATAAAGTATGTGATCAAATTAGTGATGCTTTATTAGATGCTTATCTTGAAGGTGATGAAAACAGCCGTTGTGGTATTGAAGTAATGGGAGGTAAAGGCAAAATATTTATTAGTGGTGAAGTAACTAGCGAAGCTAAAGTAGATATTTCTAAAGTGGTTAAAAGAGTTTTAAAAGATGTTGGATATGATTCTAATTATGAAATTATTAATAATCTAGGTCTTCAAAGTCCAGATATTGCTTTAGGAACAAATAATGATGTAGGTGGAGCTGGCGATAATGGTATGATGTTTGGTTTTGCTTGTAATGATAATGAAAAATATCTCCCAACCTCTATGGTTATCTTACAAGAACTAAGTAAAGAATATGATAAATTACGTTTAAAAGATCATCGTTTTAAATCAGATGGTAAAGCCGAAATAACTGGTTTATATGCAAATAATAAATTACAAAAGATAAAAACCTTTACTATATGTTATCAAAATACTGAAGAAGATCGATTATCTACTGATCAGATAATCAAAGATCTTTGTATCAATATATGTCAAAAATATAATATTTCAATTGAAGACTTTATTATAAATTCAACTGGTCGTTTTTATATTGGTGGTTTTGCAGGTGATACTGGTCTTACTGGTCGTAAAATAGTAGTTGATAGTTACGAGTCTTTTGCATCAGTTGGTGGTGGCGCTTTTTCTGGTAAAGATCCAACTAAAGTTGATAGATCTGGTGCTTATATGGCTAGAGAACTAGCTAAGAAAATTATAAAAAGTAATCCTAAGTATACTTGGTGTGAAATTCAATTATCTTATGCCATTGGTCTTAAAAGACCGTTAGCTATCTATGCTAAGACTAATCTAGGTGATTATAATATCCCAGATAGTTGGTATGAATTATGTGAACCACAAAATATCATTAAAACTTTAAATTTAAAAAATATAAAATATGAAGAATTAGCTAAATATGGTCACTTTCAAAATTAATAAATTATGTTATAATAAAAACCATTACTCAAGAAAGTAGTGGTTTTTATGTTAAAAAATGTTATTTCTGTTATTGATGGTGCTGCTGGTAGTTGCGGTAAAGCTAAAGTAGTTGGTGAGATTGCTACTGATAAAAATATTAATCTTGGTGCTGCTATTACTAACTGTATGCCAAATGCCGGTCATACCTTTGTTGATGAACAAGGCCATCGAACTTTATTTAGAAATATCCCTGTGTCTTGCATGAATCCTCATACTGAACTGTTTATTGGTCCTGGTTCTGCTATTGATATGGAAGTCTTAAAAGAAGAATATAATAATGTCCGTCATTTATTAAATGGTCGTAAAATATATGTTCACGAAATGGTCCCTTTAATTGAACAAAGACATAAAGACTATGAAAAAGTTCATATTAAAACTGGTTCTACCAATAAAGGTTGCGGTGCTGTTTCAATGGAAAAAATAATTCGTGATGAAAAATTAAAGTTTTTTCAAACATTTGCTGATATTGTCGTATGTTCTAATGATGAATGGTTAGATAGATTATATAAACATCTTGATAATCCTAATGAATACATCTTATTAGAAGGCGCTCAAGGATGTGATTTAGATTTAAATCATAGTGGAAATTATCCTTTTGTTACTAGTCGTAATGTTTCAACTACTCAATTACTTGCTGATAGTGGTATCTCTGCCGAAAGATTACTTGAAACAATTATGGTTATAAGACCATTTCCTATCCGTATTAGTAACGTAACTCCAAGTGGTGAATATCATTACACGGGTGATTATGGAACTGGTGCTAAGTTAACTTGGACTCAAGTAAATCTTGCTTCAATGTTTGGCCAATATCCATGTCTAGGTGATGTTGAATGCTATGACCATCACATAAATTATACTTACATCAAAAAACTAATTACCAAATGTCCACCTATGTATTTAACACAATTATTCGGTCCAAACTACCGTCAAAAAAGCATCTCAACTATTACTTTATTAGAAGCCTTAGAATTAGAAAGATTATATTATAAATCTAAAGGTGAAGATATCTATGAAAGTGAAATAATTGAAATACCTATGGTTGATAGTGATTTTGCTCCTAATACCATCTTTGATCAATCAGAACAAACCTCAGTTACAAGAATGGAACGTCGTATCTTTGATTTAGATATTCACAAACTAAAAAATAATTGTCGTATTAATTCTCCCTATGGACTATATTTAAATTTCTTTCAACACTTAGATTATAATTTCTTTGAAACAGTAGGTGATTTTAATAAAATGTATTTTAATCATTATCAAAGAGAATATTTATCTTGGTTAGAAAATGAAACTGGTGCTGAGATCCTTGCTTTAGGTACCGGATCTAAGAATAAAGAGCGTATCTTAAAGAAAGAAATAATTAAACCAATTGAAAGATAATATAAGTAACTATTCGTTACTTTTTTCTTATGATATAATAAAAAAGGTGATATAAATGGAATTAAAAGAACTTAAAAATGAACTTAATAAATTAAATGACCAAATCATGTCTATTGGGAGGTCACTTTGACATTACTACTAAAGAGAGTCAAATTAAGTCATTAGAAAATACCATGAATGAACCTGGTTTCTGGGATAATATTGCTAAAGCTAATCAAACTAATCAAGAATTATCCTTATTAAAAAAAGAAACTAGTTTATATAAATCACTAAGTCAAAAAATTAAAGATAGTGAAGAAATAATTGAGTTATTAGAACTTGATTATAGTGAAGATTTACTAAAAGAACTAGAAGACAATCTTCCTACTTTAACAAATGAAATAGCTGAATTAGAAATTAATACTTTATTAAATGGAGAATATGATAATTTTGCTTGTTACTTAGAAATCCATCCTGGTGCTGGTGGTACAGAGTCTTGTGATTGGGCGAGTATATTACTTCGTATGTATGAAAGATTCTGTGATAAAAATGATTTTAAATACGAAGTTATGGAAGAACAAGCTGGTGAAGAAGCTGGTCTTAAATCAGTCACCTTACATATAACTGGTAATTTTGCTTATGGTTACTTTAAATGTGAAAAAGGGGTTCATCGTTTAGTAAGAATCTCCCCATTTGATTCTAATAAACGAAGACATACATCCTTTGCTTCCGTTTCTGTTGTTCCGGAAATAGATCAAAGTATTAATATAGAAATTAAAGAAGAAGATATTAGAATAGACACTTATTGTGCTAGTGGTCATGGAGGTCAAGGTGTTAATACCACCCCATCAGCTGTTAGAATTACTCATTTTCCAAGTAAAATAGTTGTTACTTGCCAAAATGAACGTAGTCAATTACAAAATAAAGAACAAGCTATGAAAGTTTTAAAAAGTAAATTATTTAACTTAGAACAAGAAAAGAAAGAACAAGAACTAGCTAAGTTAAAAGGAATAAGTACAGGTATTGATTTTGGTAGTCAAATAAGAAGTTATGTCCTAGAACCATATAAGATGGTTAAAGATACTCGTTCTGGTTATGAAACCAGTGAAGCCGATAAAGTTCTTGATGGTGATATCAAACCATTTATTGAATCTATTTTAAAAATGAAATAAGTATTGATTTAACATCTTTATTAATATAAAATACTCAAAAAAGAGGGATTATTATGCATAATACAGTAGCTTATTTAAATAAGTTATTAAAAGATAATGATACTATCGTCCTTGGTTTATCAGGTGGTCCTGATTCCATGTGTCTTTTAAATATTATTTTATCTTTAAATAAAAAACTCAAAGTTATATGTGCTCATATTAATCATGGTCTTAGAAAAGAAAGTCTTAAAGAACAAGAATTTATTACTGAATATTGTCAAAGTAAAAATCTTATCTTAGAAACAACAACCTTTTCTAAGAAAAGTAAAGATGAAGATTATAATGAACAAGAACTAAGAGAAAAAAGATATAATTATTTTGCGGAGATTATCTCTAAGTATCATGCTAAATACTTATTTACTGCTCATCATGGTGATGATTTAATTGAAACTATTTTAATGCGTATTTCAAGAGGCTCTAACTTAAGAGGTTATTCTGGTTTTCAAGTTAAATCTAATAAAAGAAATCTAACTGTTATAAAACCTTTAATTTATATGACTAAAGATGAAATAGCAAATTATAATCAAGAAAATAATATTCCATATGTAATTGATCAAACTAACTTAGAAGATAACCATACAAGAAACCGTTATCGTCATAAGATTTTACCATTTCTTAAAGAAGAAAATCCAGATATTCATTTAAAATATATTAAATATAGTAATGAATTAGATAAATATGTAACTTATGTAGATAAACAAGTTCAAAAAGAAATCAAAAAACGTTATCAAAATAAAGTCCTAAATCTCAAAGGATTTACTAAATTAGATAACCTTATTCAAACTAAGATAATTGAATATATCTTAGATGACAATTACTATCATAACTTATACTTAGTAAGTGATATACACGTTAATATAATCCTTGACCTTATTAACAATCAAAAACCTAATATTAAAACTTATTTACCAGATAATTTATTAGTAATTAAATCTTATGATAGTTTATTATTTACTAAAGAAAAAATAAGTAATGAAAAATATAAGCTAGAATTACAAGATGATACTATTCTTCCAAATGGGCGACATATTACTAAAATAAAAGATAATGCTAAAAATACTAATTATTACATAAAATTGAATAGTAAAGAATTATCTTTACCATTATATATTAGGACCAGAGAAAATGGCGATAAGATGATTATTAAGAATATGAATACCGCCAAAAAATTAAAAGATATTTTTATTGATAGTAAGTTATCTAAAGAGGAAAGAGATACCATGCCAATCTTAGTTGATAGTGATAATAATATTCTATGGTTACCTGGTTTAAAAAAATCTAAATTTGATAAATCAAATAATGAAATATATGATATAATACTATGGTATAATTAAATTTATGCAGATTTATACGAAGGAGACAAATATGAAAAAAAGAAATAATGCGTTAATGGCTATGATGCCATATATAGTAATTGCTGTTGTTCTTGTAGGTGCTTTATTCTTTATGAACAAAGATCAAAAACCTCACGAATTGAAAACAGGTGAATTAATAGCTGAAATAAAAAATAAAAATGTTACCGAAATAACTATTACTCCAAAAAGTAGTGAGAGTATATACATAGTTGAAGGTAAATTAAAAGATTATAAAGATGGAGAATCATTCTCTACTCGTGTAATTGATGAAGAAGTAGCAACTATAACTGAATATGCAAAAGCTCAAAATATTAAAGAATATACAACTAATAAAGATCCTGGATCTAGTAATATGGTTTATATTCTAGTCAATGTTTTACCAATCATTGTTCTAGTAGTTGGAGCTTATTTCATCTTTACTAGATTAGCAGCTGGTAATAATAAATCTATGGACTTCGGTCGTAGTCGTGCTAAATTAAGTGATGATGGCGGCGAAGTTAGATTTAAAGATGTTGCTGGTTTAAAAGAAGAAAAAGAAGAAGTTCAAGAATTAATCGACTTCTTAAAAAATCCAAAGAAATTCCAAAAATTAGGTGCTCGTATTCCTAAAGGTGTTTTATTAGTAGGGCCTCCTGGAACAGGTAAAACTTTACTAGCTAAAGCAGTTGCTGGTGAAGCTAATGTACCATTCTATTATATAAGTGGTTCTGATTTCGTTGAATTATTCGTTGGTGTTGGTGCATCACGTGTAAGAGATATGTTTAAACAAGCTAAACAAACAGCTCCATGTTTAATCTTTATTGATGAAATCGATGCTGTAGGTCGTCAAAGAGGTACTGGTTTAGGTGGTGGCCACGATGAACGTGAACAAACTCTTAACCAATTACTTACTGAGATGGATGGTTTTGGTGCTAATGAAGGTATTATCATTATTGCTGCTACTAACCGTCCGGACGTTCTAGACCCAGCCTTACTTCGTCCAGGAAGATTCGATAGACAAGTTACAGTAAGTTTACCTGACTCAAATGAAAGAGAAGATATCTTAAAAGTACATGCTAAAAACAAAATCTTTGCTGATGATGTTAACTTAAAAAATGTTAGTAAAAGAACACCAGGTTATAGTGGTGCTGATCTAGAAAACTTACTTAATGAAGCAGCTTTACTTGCTGTTAGAAGAAATAAAGACGCTATAACAATGGAAGAAATTGATGAAGCTACTGATAGAGTCTTATTAGGACCTGCTAAAACTTCAAGAAAAATTACTGAAAAAGAAAAACGTCTAGTAGCTATCCATGAAGCTGGACATGCTGTAATAGGTTTAAAACATCAAGATGCTCAAGAAGTTCATAAAATTACTATTATTCCACGTGGTGTTGCTGGTGGATATACTATGATGCTTCCAAAAGAAGAAAAAATCGGTATTATGACTAAAGATGAATTGATTGGTCAAATAACTGGTTTACTTGGTGGCCGTGCTAGTGAAGAAACATTCATTGGTGAAATTACAACCGGTGCTTCAGATGACTTAAAACGTGCTACTAAGATTGCTCGTTCAATGGTTACTGAATATGGTATGAGTGATTTAGGACCTATTCAATTAGAAGAAAAACAAGAAGGTGTCTTCTTAGGAAGAGATTATGCTAAATCAAGAGACTTCTCTGATCAAGTAGCTTTAGAAATCGACCAAGAAGTAAGAAAAATTCTTGAAAGTTGTTATAAAGATGCTAAAAAATTATTAGCTAAACACGAAACTTTAGTCCTTCTTATAGCTGATGCTTTAATGGAACATGAAACTTTAACTAAAGAACAGATTGATTACTTAGTTGAACATGGTAAACTTGATCCAACATTATTTGATGACAAGAAAGAAGAAACTAAAGAAGTAAGTCTAGATAACTTAAGAGAACAAGCTAAAGAACAAGGTATTAAAGGTTATAACAAAATGACTAAAGAAGAACTTGAAGAAGCTCTAAATAAAGAAAAATAAAAGGGAAACGAAAGAAAAATAAGTTTCCTTTTTTCTTCTCATAAATTTAACTAAAAGGTATGACATTTCATCATATATATGATAAAATTATTTAGAGAAATGATACATAAAAAAGGTGGTACATAATATGGCAAAAGTAATTTCGATAGCAAATCAAAAGGGTGGAGTAGGTAAAACTACCTCTAGTATAAATTTAGCAGCTGCTTTAGGTAAAGAAGGTAAAAAAACGCTTCTTATCGATTTAGACTCTCAAGGCAATGCTTCAACTGGCTTAGGTTATAATACTGGTGACTTTAATCATGATATCTATGAAGTTATGATGGGAGCTTGTACAGCCAAAGAAGCTGTTATTAAAACGAAATTTAAGAATTTGTCTATTATCCCATCAACTATTGAATTAGCTGGCTTAGATGTTGAATTTATTAAAAATATGTTAGAAAATTCATCATTTAAATTAAATGAACAATTAAAAAATGCTATAGAACCAATAAAAGATGAATTTGATTATATAATAATTGATTGTCAACCATCATTAGGTAATACAACAATTAATGCTTTAGTTGCTAGTGATTCCATTATTATACCTGTTCAATGTGAATTCTATGCTCTAGAAGGTATTACTCAATTACTTAATACTATTATCATGGTCCAATCAAATATGAATCCAAATCTTCGTATTGAAGGTGTTCTATTAACAATGTTAGATGGTCGTACTAATATTGGTTTAGAAGTAATCGAAGAAGTAAGAAAGTATTTTAAAAATAAAGTATTTAATACAATTATTCCCAGACTAGTAAGATTAGCTGAAGCTCCATCTCATGGTAAACCAATTAGTGATTATGAACCAGAGAGTCGAGCTACATTGGCTTATCAAAATTTAGCAAAGGAAGTGATTAGTCGTAATGGAGAGTAAAAGAAAAGCCTTAGGTAAAGGATTAGAACAATTATTTTCAAATGAAGTAATCGATTTTGATAACTTTGAAAAGAAAATAGTTAACGATGCTACTAAAGAAGGAGACATCATTGAAATTCCTTTAACTGAGATACGTAGTAATCCTTATCAACCACGTAAAGACTTTGATGAAGAATCATTAAAAGAATTTGCTGAAAGTATTAAAGAACATGGTGTAATTCAACCTATTATTGTTAAAAAAAGTATTAAAGGTTATGAATTAATTGCTGGTGAAAGAAGAACTAGAGCGTCTAAAATAGCTGGTAAAACAACTATCCCTGCTATCGTTAGAGACTTTACTGATCAAGAAATGATGGAAGTTGCTTTACTGGAAAATATTCAACGTGAAGACTTAAATCCTATTGAAGAAGCTGAAGCATTTAATAAAATAATTGAGGATAATAATTTTACTCAAGAAGAAGTAGCTAAAAAATTTGGTAAAAGTCGTAGTTATATAACTAATTTATTGGGACTATTACGATTACCATCTAAAACTAAAAGCTATGTTCAAGATGGTAAAATATCAATGGGTCATGCAAGAGTTCTAAGTAAATTATCTGATCCAGATCAAATTGAAGAAATAGCTAATAAAATAATCGAAGATGGTTTAAGTGTTCGTGAAACTGAAAAACTAACTAGTACAACTGAAACACCTAAAACTAATAAAATAAAAAGGGTTTCTGCATATAATCCTAAATATAATATGTATGAAGGAATAATGCGTGAAAAGATTGGTACAAGAGTTAAAATTAATAATCGTAAGATTGAAATACCATTCGACTCTGATAGTGATTTAGACAGAATCTTAGAAATCCTTGGTATAAACATGGATGGTGAATAATGATAGAGTTTCTAAAAGTAATATTAAATATAATTACTAAAAAAGAAGTATATGGTGTTGTTATAACTCTTTCTATTTCTTACTTTATCTATAAAACTTTAACTATATTATTTGAAGAAGTTATTAACTATGGCAAAGTAGATTATGAAAAGAAGAAAAGAAAAACCATAACTAATCTTTTTAAAAATGTAACTAAGTATTTAATCCTTATTGTTGCTGCTTTAGCTATTCTAAGTATATATGGCGTTAATGTTAAAGGTTTAATTGCTGGACTAGGAATTGCTGGAACCATCTTAGGTTTAGCTTTACAAGATACATTCAAAGATATTATTAATGGAATTAATATCATCGCCGAAAATTACTTTATTGTAGGAGATATTATTACATATAATGGCTTTACTGGTGAAGTCTTTGAATTCGGTTTAAAAACTACTAAATTAAAAAATGCTAATGGTGAAATAATGGTTATTGCTAACCGTAATATTATGGAAGTAAATAACTTGTCTCAAAAAGAACAAAATGTTTTATATAACATTTCATTACCATATGAACAACCAGTAGAAACTATTGAAAAAATAATTGAAAAAAATATCTTACCTAAATTTAAAGAAATTGAAAATGTTAATAAAGATTCTGTAAAATATCTTGGTGTCAATGATTTGGCTGAATCATGTGTTAAATACTTAATAAGTTTCTCTTGTAAAAGAGATCAACAATGGCAAGCTAAAAGAGATGCTAATAAAATTGTTTTAGTTGAATTCGGTAAACATAATATTAGTATTCCATATCCTCAATTGGAGGTACACTATGAAAAATAATTACAAACTAAATGATTTAGTTGAAATGAAAAAAAATCATGCCTGCGGTACTAATAAATGGCAAGTAACCAGAATGGGTGTTGATATTAAAATAAAATGTGTTAATTGTGGTCGTGAAATCATGATGGACCGTCTAGAATTTGAAAAGAAATTAAAAAAAGTCTTAGGAGGTCAAGATGAACAAGTTTAAAGAAAAAATAACTTTAAATCCAGTTATGACCTTTATCATTCTAATTTTTGCAACTATTGTTTTAAGTGGTTTCTTAAACCTAATTGGTTTTGAAGCTACCTATAATAAGATTGATGTTACTACTGGAGAATATACAGCAACTTCAGAAAGTGTTGAATCTCTACTAAGTTTAAGTGGCGTTAAATATATATTTACTTCAACCGTTTCTAACTTTACTTCATTTACTCCATTAAGTATGTTAATCATTGTTTTAATTGGTATCGGTATTATGGAAAAGAGTGGTTTTATTAAAACAACCTTTACTATCCTTACCAAGTATTGTAAAAGATATACTATAACATTCTGGTTAGTACTAATAAGTATCTTATCAAGTATAGCTGGTGATTTAGGTTATGTCATAATGATTCCTATCGCCGCATTAATGTTTAGCTACGGAAGACGAAACCCCTTACTGGGAATTATTGCTGTCTATGCTGGTTTAACCGCTGGTAGTGGTTTAAGTATTTTATTAACATCCATTGATAGTGAAATGCTTAAATATACTTTAGTAAATGCTACTAACATCGATATGAATTATGCCTTAACAACCATGTGTTTCATCTTTATTATGACTATGGCAGTAATCTTAACTTCCGTAATAATTACTATCATTACCGAAAAAATTACTGTTAATAATGTTGATAAATATGAATTCAAAGAAGAAAGAAAAGAATTAAGATTAGGTAAAAGAGAATACCGCGGTTTAATCTTCTCAATAACTGCTGGTGCTATCTACTTATTAATCTTTATTTATAATATTATTCCTGGTTTACCATTCTCTGGTAATTTACTAGATTATACGCAAGAATTCTATATAGACAAACTATTTAGTTACGATTCCTTCTTTAGTAATGGTTTTGTCTTTATTGTTACAATGTTCTTTATTATTTTAGGATTATTCTATGGTATAGGTGCTAAAACAATTAAGAATAATAATGATTTCTGTGAAGACTTAACTCATTCTTTAGATGGTACAGGTCGTACTTTAATCTTAATCTTATTAGGATCTATACTTATCAATATCTTTAAGAAAAGTAATATTGGAACTGTCTTAACAGTTACCTTAACTAATCTACTTGGTAATTCAGCTTTAACTGGTATACCATTAATCATTGCTTTATTTGCAATTAGTGCTATATCAACTCTGTTCTTAACTGGATCAACCAGTAAATGGGCGATTATCTCAACTACCGCTATTCCAGCTTTTATGAATAATAGTTTAAGCCCTGAATTTGCTCAAGTAATAGTTAGATTTGGTGAATGTATGACTATTGGCTTAACCCCATTACTTGCTTACTTCACAATCTATATTGCTTACTTAGAAAAATATAATCAACAAGATAATCCAATAAGCTTGTTTAGAACTTTAAAATATCAATTAGTATATGGTATCCTAATTGGTGCAGTTCTTCTAGCCCTAGTAATCGGTTGGTACTTAATTGGTATTCCAATCGGTATTGGTGGCTTTATAACTACATAAAACAATTGAACTATCAATTGTTTTTTTATATTATAGGAAAGTTCTTTAAAAATACCAAAAGTATATTGAAGAACACTGGTTCGCTGTTGTATAATTGATATATGGAATAAATTTTTTGTTTGTAATTATATGTTAGATAGAAAAATTAATATTTTTTATTAAACAAAATTAAAAAAGAATCATGTACGGTGGCGGCCATCGGAAGTTAGGCTTGTGGAGGAGGAGACTCCAGTGAAGCAAGAAAAAGAAATCGTGAGGTTTCTTAATGTAAAATAAATAATTTTAATTATTCATTTTACTTTTGTTCTATAATAACTAGTGAATTGAGGTGTTAATTATGGCATTAAAAGCTGGTATAGTTGGTCTACCAAATGTAGGTAAATCAACACTATTTAATGCAATAACAAAAAAACAAGATGCATTAGCAGCAAACTATCCGTTTGCAACTATTGAACCAAATGTTGGAGTTGTTACAGTTCCTGATAAAAGATTAGATAAATTAAATGAAATGTATCAACCAAAAAAACTAGTTCCAACAACCTTTGAATTTACCGATATAGCTGGTTTAGTTAAAGGTGCATCAACTGGTGAAGGATTAGGTAATAAGTTCTTATCTCATATAAGAGAAGTAGACGCCATAGTTGAAGTTGTTAGATGCTTTGAAGATGGTGAAATAACTCATGTTGAGGGGACTATTGATCCTATTAGAGATATTGAGATAATCAACACTGAGTTGATTTTAGCCGACTTAGAAATAGTTGAAAATAGAATTAGTAAAATTGAAAAGAAAGCTGAAACAACTAAAGACAAACAATCATTATTAGAATTAAATGCTTTAAGAAAATCTAAAGAAGCGTTAGAAAGTGGTAATGCTTTAAGAAATATTGAATATACAGACGATGAACTAAATTGTATATCAGGTTTTAATTTTATTACTTTAAAAAAGATTATCTATGCTGCCAATGTTAATGAAGAAGACGCTATCGCTGGTGGTAATGAATATACCAAACAAGTAACAGATTATGCTGATAAAGAAGGATCTAAAGTTATTATCATGTGTGCTAAATTAGAAAGTGAACTAACTGATTATACTGATGAAGAAAGAGTAGCATTTATGGAAGACTTAGGACTTAATTCTTCAGGATTAGACTTATTAATTAAAGCTACATATGAATTACTAGGTTTAAAAACTTTCTTTACTTCTGGTGTTGATGAATGTCGTGCTTGGACTTTTAAAGCTGGTATGAAAGCTCCTGAATGTGCTGGTATTATTCATACTGATTTTCAAAAAGGTTTCATTAAAGCAGAAGTTATGTCATATGATGATTTAGAACGACTAGGATCAGAAAAAGCTGTTCAAGAAGCTGGTAAACTAAGATTAGAAGGTAAAGACTACATAATGCAAGATGGTGATATCTGCTACTTTAGATTTAACGTTAGTAAATAGATATTATGAAGTATATAAGAGAATTTTTTCGTAACGACAACCCCTTTATACCATTTAAAGAATTTGGTTTTATTCATTGTCTATGTATTAGTTTAGTAATTATTGTTTTAATTATCATCTATCTAAATCGTAATAAAATATCTGCAAAGAATGATAAAACCAAAAAAATAATTCTTAAAAGTGCCGCTATATTAATGTTAATAAATATGATTATCTATAATATAGCTCCTCATTTATTTGGTTACTTTGATTATAAGATTCATTTACCATTCCAACTATGTTTTATTTCAGGTTACATGTTTATGTATGGAATATTATTTAATAAAGAATGGATTTTAAAGTATACTCTATTCTTATCTTTTATTGGACCAATCCCAGCTATTTTATGGCCTGATATGCCATCAACTATTGATGATTTTAATTTTTGGAAATACTTTATTTCTCATCATATCTTTATCTGTGCTAGTTTCTTTTCTTACTTTGCCTTAAATTATCGTATTACCATTAAAGATATAATCAAAGCCTTTATCTTTACTAATTGTCTGGTCTTAATAATGATGCCATTTAACTACTTATTTAGAATGAACTATATCTATTCTAGTGAAATCCCTGCTAATATTCGTACGTTATATCCATTTATTGAAAATTTACCACCATTCTTAACTATCGAAGTAACCGGTCTTATAATAGCTATACTTCTATACCAGTTAATACGTAAAAGAAATAAAGAACTAGATTTAATAGCAGAAACTAATTTAAAAGAAAAAACCAAAACAACCAAGAAAAAGACTAAAAGAAATAAAACTTTACATAGCTAAATTGCCATGTTATAATATGAAACGAGTAAGAAATTTACTCCTTGCTTTATACTGGATATAAAGCCGAAAAGACCATAAGGAGGTGCAATATGAACAAATATGAAATGATGTTCATTGTTAAAGCAACAATGGAAAACGAACAAGTTAAAGCTACAGCTGAAAACATGAAAAAAGTAGTTAGTTCTTGTGGAGGAAATGTTACTGAGTTCAAAGAACTTGGTGAAAAGAAATTAGCATATCCTATTAAGAACGAAATTAACGGATACTATTTCGTAATGGAAATAGATGCAACTAAAGAAGCTGAAGCTGAATTAAGCCGTAAAGCTGGACTTGATGAAAACGTCCTAAGACATTTAATTGTTAAATTAGATGAGGAGTAAGATGAGTTATGAATAAAGCGATTATTATCGGAAGATTAACTAGAGATCCAGAAATGCGTACTACTACTAGTGGAGTTAACTCAACTTCATTTACAGTAGCTGTATCACGTAACTTTACTAATCAAAATGGTGAAAGAGATACAGATTTTATTAATTGTGTAACTTGGCGTAAACAAGCAGAAAATGTTGCTAAATATTGTAAGAAAGGTACACAAGTAGCTGTTGAAGGAAGAATCCAAACTAGAAGTTATGACGCTCAAGACGGAAGTAAAAGATATGTAACAGAAATCATTGCTGATAATGTAACATTCCTAGGTGGAAGAGGTGCTGAAGTTAATGATTCTAATAACTATGTAGGTCCTGAAATGGATATGGCTACAACAGATATAAGTGAAGATCCATTTAAAGATTTCGGTAGCGAAGTAGCCTTAAGCGATGATGACCTACCATTCTAAAAAGGAGGATTAAAAATGGCTGAATTTTATCGTAAAAAGAAAAGAATTTGCCAAATGTGTGCTGGAAAAAGCGTTGACTATAAAGACGTAATGATTATTTCTAAATATATAAATGAAAAAGGCAAAATAATGCCTCGTCGTATGACTGGAGCATGTGCTAAACATCAAAGACATATAGCTCAACAAATTAAATGGGCAAGATATATGGCATTAATTCCATTCGTAAAATAATAATTTAAAAAGAGATGATTAATTTAATTCATCTCTTTTATTTTGTTAGCAATCTTAGTTACATTACCAGCTCCTAATGTTAAAATTAAATCTCCCTCTTTAACATTATCTTTTAAATATTTAATGACTTCATCATGATCACTTATATGAATAGCTTCCTTACCTAATTTATTTATTTCTTTTATTAAATCCTCTTCACTAATATTATAAGTATTAACCTCTCTAGCTGCATAAATATCAATAATTATAATATGATCAAAATGAACTAAACTTTGAGCAAACTCTTTTAAATGAGCTACTAATCTACTATAAGTATGAGCTTCAAATACAACCCAAGACTCATTATATTTTTTATTCTTAATACCCATTATAGTAGCATTTATCTCTGTAGGATGATGTCCATAATCATCATATACTTTCGCACCATTAAGCATTCCTTTATATTCTAATCTTCTTGATGCTCCATCATATTTAAGTAATGCCTTAGCTACAACATCTATATCAATACCATAAGCATTACATAAAGCAATACAACATAAACTATTAAAGACATTATGTAAGCCAGTTACTTTTAAAGTAATCTTACCTTTTAATTCTCCCTTATAATAAGCATCATAAGTAGGATATCCATCATCATCAAAGGTAACATTATCATAATACCAATCAGCTTTATTGTCTTTGCCTACCGTAATGACTTGGGCTTTCGTACTATTTCTTAAATCATAACATCTTTCATCATCACGATTTAATACTAAATATCCATCACTAGGTAATAATGAAACATACTTTTCAAAACTCTTTTTAATATTATCAATATTCTTAAAATAATCTAAGTGATCATCATCAATATTTAAAACGATAGCACTTCTTTGTTTAAAACTTAAATAACTCTCACAGTACTCACAAGCTTCTATTATAAAATAATCACTATTACCAACACGATAATTACCATCTAAGACTTTTAAATTAGCTCCTACTTGAATCGAAGGATCATAATTAGCTTCCAAAAATGAATAAGAAACCATACTTGTTGTACTCGTTTTACCATGTGTACCAGCAATACCTATTGTATCTTTAAATAACTTAGTTATTTCGCCTAAGAAATCTCCTCTTTCAACTGTTGGAATACCAAGTTCTCTAGCTCTAACAAGTTCAGGATTATCTTCTTTAATAGCAGCAGTATATACTACTAAATCAATATCATCAGTAATATTTTCTTTTACTTGACCAATATTAACTTTAATTCCATTCTTTTCCAACCATTCTGTCTGACCAGATTTCATTCCATCTGAACCCCAAACATTATAATTCCATTTTTTAAGGATCTCTGCAATACCACTCATACTGATACCGCCAATTCCAACCATATAAATATTCTTATAATCTTTAATATTCATCAATAATCACTCCTTAAGCGAATTAACTATTTCTTTAAATTCATTGCCACGATCTTCAAACTTTTCATATTGATCCCACGATGCACAAGCTGGACTTAATAAAACTATATCTCCTTTGGTAGCTTTACCAATTAAATAATTAGTAGCTTCCTTTAAATTATCAAAAACTTCACAAGGTTTATTTATTTTATCACAATACTCTTTAATTCTCATCTTTGTTTCACCATAACAAGCTACTTCTTTAACATTCTTCATTGCCTCTGTTAACTCTTCAAAACTATGTCCTCTATCTAAACCACCTAAAATAAGTAGTATTGGTTCATCAAAAGAATTTAAAGCTGTAACAGTTGATTCACAATTAGTAGCTTTCGCATCATTATAATATCTAACACCTTTAACAGTTCTAACATATTCAATTCGATGTTCAACTCCGCCAAAGGATCTTAATACTTTAACAATACTATCATTACTTACATCAAATAATTTAACAACGCCAATTGCTGCCATAATATTTTCTAAATTATGTATCCCTCTTAATAAAATATCATCTGTCTTAATAATCATTTCATCCTTATAGTATATTGCTTTATCTTTTAAATAAACACACTGTTGACTTTCTTTGGAAAAATAATATTTTGTACTGTTAATATCATTCGTATTATTAACAGCTTCTTTATTATCATAATTAATTATCGCTATATCATCTTTCGTATGATTATTAAATATCTTTAACTTAGTTTTAACATATCTTTCATGTGAATCATGAAAATCAGTATGAACTTCATATATATTCGTTAGAACACTAACATTAGTTTTAAATCTCTTCATATCACATAATTGATGATCAGATATTTCCATTACTAAAATATCATTCTTTTTTATATCTTTAACAAAATTACATAACGGAGTACCAATATTTCCTCCTAACCAAACTGATTTTCCATCCATCTTTAAAATATTATATATTAACGTAACAGTTGTTGTTTTACCATTAGATCCAGTAACCCCAATTATTTTTACACTTTTATCTAAATAGTCATAAGCTAATTCAACTTCATTAATAACTTCAATACCAAGTTCTTTAGCTTTTAAAACTGTTGGATGAGTATATTTAATTCCCGGATTTTTAATAACTAAATCATAACTACTATCTAATAAATCAGTCGGGTTATCACTTAAAATAAACTCTACTCCTAAATCTTTAAGAACCTTCAATTGTTCTTGATCTTGTTCTTTTATATCTGTAATTAATACTTTATTATCTTTAGCAATAAGTTTCGCAGCTTCAAAACCGCTTCTGGCCATTCCAAGAATAAAAACCTTCTTGTTTTTTAACATAAAATCACCTTTATCACATTATATCATATCCCGCTATATTATCTTATGTAAAATAGCGTGCTTCTCCATTTATAATATGTAAACTTAATTGAAAATATATATATCCCATGCTAAAATATAAACTAGAAAGATAGTGATTATATGGCCAAATACGTATGTGATTTTGATACTATAAGATCATCTTGTGACTCTTTAGATCGTGTATTAACTGAATTAAATAATAATTTAACAACCCAAAAAAATAAATTAGATTCTGATTTAGTTAGTTGGACCGGCCGTGCTTCTACTAGTTATCAAAGTAGTAGTAATGCCATAACTTCTAACTTACAAAAACAAGTTGAAACAATGACTCAAATGTCTAGTTATATTAAAGATAGTGTTAGTAAAATAGAAGAAGTTGAGAACTCTTTGGCGGCTTTAAAGTTTTAGATAGGATGTGAGTATATGGCAACAGATAATAGTATAAAAGATAGTCTTTTAATCACTCCATCTACTGATACCTCTAAACCTCTTGTAACTACAACTCCGACATCTACAAGTATTGGTTCAAGTGATTCAAGTTATAATGCTGATTATAATGATTTATCCAAAGGTGTTGAAGATATAGAAGGTGCTGTTAAAAACGTTAATGAAAGTATTAATGAATGTAATGGTATTATTAAAGATATCTTTAATGAAAGTACTTTTATGGGCCCATTTGCTGATTATTGTTATGGTACTTGGAATGGGTTACAAGAATTAACTGTATCTACAAACTCTACACTTGATACAAGTGCTAAAGTTCTAGATAGTAATAGCGAAGCTTATCAAGAAAGTGATAAAGCTACAGGCGAGAAAGTAGGTAGTGTTTAATGGTTTCAAGCGGAACAGTAAGTAGTGATTCTCAAACACTACAAAGTATTTTTTCTAATTATACTTCTCAAATGGACTCTGTAAATAACGATTCTGTATGGCAAGGACCATCTAAAGATAATGCTTCTAACTTATCTTCAGAATTTGTTTCTGAATACAAAGAAACTATTGCTAATCAATTAACTAATTTTGCTAATGCTTTAAATAAATACGAAGAATATAAATCAGCTAAAGCATCTAAAGCTTCAGCTGAATCTAACTATGCCAATGCCTCTGATGAAAATAAATCATATTATCGTAATCAAATAAGTACCTATTCAGATAAAATGAATAGTTTAAAATCGGAAATAAATAATTTATTATCAGATGTAACTTCCCAAAAGTTACCTAGTGCTACTTCAACAGTTGAAGCATATAAAAATATGGTAACTTTAAATGACTTTGTTAACTACTTCCAAGGTGATTATGCTAATTATGCTTATGGTCGTAGTGGAACTATTGCCACATCTGGATGTGGTCCTACATCTATGGCTATGGTTTTAACATACTTAACTGGTGAAACTATAACTCCAGTAGATACTTCAGCATATAGTGTTCAACATGGATATCGTTGCGAAGGAAATGGTACATATGCCGCATTATTCCCAGCTATGGCTAAAGAATATGGCCTTGAATGTGAACAATTAAGTCCTACATCCCAAAATATTATTCAAAGTCTTCAAGAAGGTAAAGTCCTAATTGCTCATATGGGTCCAGGTACTTTTACTTCTGGTGGACACTATATTGTCTTAAAAGGTTTAGACGAAAATGGTCGAGTCATTGTCGCCGATCCTGCCAGTCGAAATCGAACAGATCATTCATTTGATGCCCGCTTAATCGCCGGCGAATCAAAAGCTGCTATGTACTCATTTACAATTTAGGAATAAGGAGAATACTATGAAGAATAAGTTAGATATAATACTAGATATTGCTGATGAAGCAAATAGAACTTTAACTAAAAAAGATTTAATCATTCCTATCTTAGATAATTTTGAAATATTAGAACAAAATAAAGATTCAAATAGTAGTTTCTTTGTTGCTAAATATCAAAACAATTTAGAACAATTTTATGTGGATGGTGTCTTAGATGAAAATGAATCATTAGAAGACCATATCAAAAAAGTAAATAATAGTATTGAAGATAATGTTTCTAATAATGAATTATATAAAGATAAAAATTACGTGATATATTTTAAAGCATATCAAACTTCAGAATTTACTTTTAAAATATATCTTCAAGATATCTTACTAGGTACCTTAGATAATTTAAGATTTGTCAGACAAATAACTTCATACTTTGTTAATAATGAAACAAATGAATTTTGTCAATTATCTTTATCATCTGGACCATATGAAGTTAATGAACGTTTTAAATTACTAGATAATATTAAAGATTTAGATAATGATGAAATTATTAAGATATTAGATAAATCCCTAACTGTTATAATGAACAATATACATTATGAATAAAGAAAGAAGGTATAAAAATGACCAAATTTCTCTTAGATACGGGTGCGGTAGATACTGTAGCTGATTCTTTAAAAGAACTAGCAAATAATGCTCGTGATGTCATGCGTAGTGTTAGTAAATATGATGTTGACAATGAAGATAGTTTTAATTTTAGTGGTGCTAAAGATGCTATTTCAACTAATGTATCTAGTGCTTACATTAAATTTAGATTAACTAATCAATATCTAAAAAAAGTTGTAACTACTCATACTGAATTACAAGAATCAGTAAATGGCTCAGGTAATGGTAATGGTGGCGGTGGCGTTAGCTATCTTGGTAATAACTACTACGGTGGTGGATACTATGGTGGTGTAGCTACTGGTGCTGGTGGGGGAATAACATTCGCTGAAGAAACCATCAAGAGTCCAAATGGTGAAGAATTTAAAGCTGGTACTATTTCCTTAGCAATTTTAAAACAACTATTTGAATCTGGCGTATTTACTGATGAAACAATTAAAAAACTAAATTTAATCGATGAAAAAGTATTAGTTATAACTATAAGTAAAACTGATCCTAACTTTGAAGATAAACTAGAATTAGCTGAAGAATTATCTAAAGTCTATGATATCGATTTAGTAATAAATGATAAAGACGAAGAAGATATAGAAACATCACTATGTATAGTTAAAAATGGTATTGTTCTAGCTTCTACTGAAGATTTAACTGATATCGAAGCAATTAAGACAATGTTTAATAAAGTTAATATGGATGTTGAAGACAAAGATATTGATATCGAACCATTACCAGAAGACAAACCTAGTGATGAAGAAATAACTGAAGAAAATAACCAAGAAGAAACTGGTAAAGAAGAACAGAGTGGAGAAGAAAGTCCAACTGATTCAGAAAAAGAAGAAAGTGAAGGACAAAATCAAAATACCGAAGGAACTCCAAGCAATGAAAATGATGACTCAAATGAAAACAACGAACCAACCCAAGAAAATCCTAGCGAAGAAACAGACGAAAATAACGAAACAAATATTGTCAATTAAAAGTAAAAAAAGTTTATAAAAAAATAAAAATATGCTATAAGTAAATTAGAGAGGATGTGCAATATGGCGAGTGGAATTTATGTATCTCCAGAAGTAATGGATGAACAAGGTAGAAAAACTGTTGATTATGCCAACCAATTATACGATCAAATCGGCCAATTACAAAGAAATAAAGAAGGATTATTAGATATCTGGAAAGGAAGTTCAGCAACTAGTTTTGGTCAATCAGTAGATGCTCAAGTTAAAAACCTAAATGATTTCGAAGCATTAATTAATACATTAGGTGAAACTATCTCTTCAGGTGCTAATACTTTAAACGATACAGAAGAACAAAATACTCAAGAGGGTAAAAACTTATTTGAGACTAATTAGAAAGGAAATATTATATGAACGAATTTGAACAATCTGATTATGCATCAGCAAGATCATACGCAGATACAATAAAAGGAATAGCCGATAATATTCAAGGTATATTTGATGGTATAGATACAACAATGAATAACTTATATGGTGAAGGATGGCGTAGTAGTGGTTCTGAAGAAGCTAATGCTCGTTATCAAGAACTAAGAAGTAATTATGAAGTATTCTATAACAATGTTGTTACAATGAGAAATCATATCTATACAGTTACTAATCGTAATGAAGAAGCTGATATTAAAGTTGAAACACAAGTAACAGATGCAATGGGAAGCAAATAGTAGGTAACCATTTGTTTTTTACTTAAAAAATAAGAGGTATATATGAAAAAAAGAATCTTAATAATTAGTGTTATTGCTATTATAGTTGTAATATTTATAGTTTTAATAATAATGAATCTACCTAAAAAAGTAGATTTAAACAAAGAAATGGAAGAAAATGAAAATTTAGTTACTGAAAAATACATCAAAGACCTAAATAATCAAATTAGTGATCACTGTGATAGTTTTTTTACCAAAAATAAAGATTATTGTCATTATAAATGCAAATATATCATAGATAATACTATTTATATTGGTTTAATAAATAATACTGAGAAAGCTCAAAAAGATTTTCGTAAGCAAGTTATCGATTCTAAATACATATCATTTGATGCCGTTTGTGAAGAAGAAACAGAATAGAGAAATAATCCCCAAAGATTATTTCTTTTTTACTATATAATAAAGAAAAAATTATGTTATAATAACCATTACCAGATTAACCATGGTATTTATTAATTATTTAATATTTGGTATAATTAATTACAGACATTTATTGAGGAGTGATAAAATGAAAGTTATTTTACTTCAAGATGTTAAAAAACAGGGGAAAAAAGATCAAATAATTGATGTAAGTGATGGCTATGCAAGAAATTTCTTAATTAAAAACGGTCTTGCAGTAGCAGCTACTACAACTAGTAAAAAAATATTAGAAAAAGAATTAGATAAAAGAAAAGCTGAAGAAGATGCTTATATAGCTGAATGTCAAAAACTAGTTGAAAAACTTAAAACAATGGAAATTGTTATTAAAGTTAAAACTGGTGAACAAGATAAAGTATTTGGTACTGTATCTTCAAAGCAAATATGTGAAGAATTAAAGAAAAAAGGTATTGATATTGATAAAAAGAAAATTAATATTACATATCCAATTGATTCATTAGGAACTCATAATGTTGAAGTTAATCTTCATAAAAAAGTTAAAGGAGTAATTAAAGTAACTTTAAAAAAGTAGGTGATAATCATGCCAACTAGAAAAATGCCACAAAATTTAGAAGCAGAAATGAGTGTTTTAGGTGTTGCATTCCTAAATAAAAATGCTGTTGTTAAAATCTGCGATGAACTATATGAAGATATGTTCTATAGTGATGCCAACAAAAAGCTATTTGCTGCTATTAAAAGTTGTTATGAAAATAAAATACCTATTGATATAACAACAGTCAAAGAAGAATTAGATAAAAAGAAAAATTTATCATCTGTTGGTGGTATTGATTACATAAGTGAAGTAATTGATTCTGTTGCTACCGCTGCTAACCTTGATTATTATATTAAAATAGTTAAAGATAAAGCAATCATGCGTAACTTAATTGAAACAGCTACCGATATCGTTACTGATGCTTATGAAGAAGATGAAGATGTTACTCGTACTTTAGATGAAGCTGAAAAAAGAATCTTAAATGTTGTTAAAGAAAGACAAACAAGTGACTTCATTCATATTAAAGATGCTATTGCTCGTGCTCAAGAACAATTAGAGCTCTTATCTAAAAACAAATCAGAAATTACTGGTGTTCCATCAGGATTCTATGATTTAGATAAAGCTACAGCTGGTTTTCATGAAGGCGAATTAATAATCGTTGCTGCCCGTCCTGGTATGGGTAAAACAGCCTTTGCTTTAAATATCGCTGTCAATGCAGCTAAAAACATGAAAAAAGCCGTTGCTATCTTCAACTTAGAAATGCCTGCAGAACAATTAGTTAATAGAATGCGTTCAGCTGTCGGTCAAGTTGATTCTAAAAAGATTCAAACTGGTCAACTAAATCACGATGATTGGAAAAGAATTAATGAAGCTAATAGTCAATTAGCTGATACAAATATTCAAATCGTTGATGATGCAGGTATCACAGCTGCTGAAATCAAAGCTAAATGTCGTAACTTAGCTAATAAAGAAGAAGGCTTAGGACTTGTTATCATCGACTACTTACAGTTAGTAACAAGTGGTGGTAAAAGACCAGATTCACGTGAACGAGAAGTATCTGAAATCTCACGTGCTTTCAAAACCATGGCTATGGAATTAAAAGTTCCTGTTATCGCTTTAGCTCAATTAAATCGTACTGCTGAAAAACGTGAAAATAATCAACCTATGTTAGCTGACTTACGTGAATCAGGTTCTATCGAACAAGATGCTGACCTAGTATTATTTATTAATCGTAATGATTACTACAAAGCTAAAACTGAATTAAACAAAGAAAATAATGTACCAGCCGATATTATAATTGCTAAACATCGTAAAGGTTCAACTGGTAAATTCCAATTATTATTTGAACTTAACATGAGTAATTTTAGAAACTATTTAGCGACTGAAAAGGAAGATGCAAATGAATAAAATAAAAAATATTATTTTATCCACTATATTTACTATTTTATTAGGAGTACTCCTTGGAATTAATTTCTTATTAGAAGATGATTTAGATTTACCTAATAATTTATATCAAGTATATTTAGATGGAGAAAAAGTCGGTATTATTGAATCTAAAGATGAATTATATAAACTTATTAATGAAGAACAAAGTGAAATAAAAAATGAATATAATGTCGATCAAGTATATCCTCCAAAAGGATTCCAAATAATTAAGAAAAATACCTATAATGAAAACTTATCGACAGTGAGAGACGTCTATGATTCTATTAAAGATGAAAGTTCATTTACTATAAAAGGATATACTATTACTATTAAAAGTGATGATGAGAATGAACCTACTAAATATATTTATGTTCTAGATAAAAATATCTTTGAAGAAGCTGTCAAGAATGTTGCTAAAACCTTCGTTACTGAAGAACGTTATAAACAATATATTGATGGTACTCAGGCTGAAATCTCAGATACCGGTTATATTATTGAAAGAATGCTATTTGAAGAAGATATTTCTATTAAAGATTCATATATTAGTGTTGATGAAAAAATCTATACTAATGTCGATGAATTAACTAGATATTTATTATTTGGTGAAAATAACGCTGTTAAAGAATATACCGTTGTTGCCGGTGATACTATTGAAAAGATTGCTGAAAATAATAAACTTAACACTAGTGAGTTACTAATCGCTAATCAAAGTATTAAAAGCGCTGATACTCTACTTGCTATTGGTCAAAAACTCGATGTATCCTTAATTAATCCAGTTTTAACTTTTATTTATGAAGAGTATATTATTGAGGATATTGAACAACAATATCAAACTGAATATAAAGAAGATAGTACAAAATATACTGATTATTCTGAAACTATTCAAGAAGGTGTTAATGGCATAAGCCGTATTTCATCTCGTGCCCAATTTATAAATGGTGAAGAAAACCAACAACGTGCTGATGTTAAAACCGAAATGGTAGTTAGAAATATTCAAAATAAAATAGTTGTTAAAGGTACTAAGAAACATTCAAGTGGCGGTGCTGTATCAGGTAAACCATTAGATTTAGGTGGTACTTGGTACTGGCCAACTAACCACCCATACATCATTACTTCTGGTTATGAGTGGCGTTGGGGAGCGTTCCATGATGGTATCGATATATCTGGTACTGGTTATAAATCTCCAATCTATGCTGCTTTAGATGGAACAGTTATTGAAGCTGGTTATGGTGGAATTGTTGGTAACGCTTCAGGATGTAACGTTGTTATTGAACATGATAATGGTTACTATACTGTCTATGCCCATATGGCCACCAAATATAAAAGTGATATTTCCTACAAAAGATATAAATCATCTGAATGTCAAATGATTGTTAGTGTCGGACAACGAGTTAATCGAGGACAACGTATTGGTTTAATGGGTAAAACAGGAACCGCAACAGGTGTTCATCTTCACTTTGGTTTATTTAATGGTAGACCATATAATGGTGGTAAATCAGTTAACCCATGGAGATTATGGCGTTAATGAAAATTTGTAATTTAGCTAGTGGCTCAGAAGGCAATGTAACTTATGTTGAAACAGATAATCATAAAGTATTACTAGATGTTGGGACAACTGTTAAATACATAAATGATAAGCTTTCTGAGCTTTCTGTTAGTTTAGCTGATATAGATTATATCTTTATTACCCATGTTCATGACGACCACGTTAAAGCCCTAAAAAATATAATTAAAAAATATAAACCAATAATTTGTTTAAGTCCTCAAATGTTTTCCGAATTAGAATATCTAAAATACTATGAAAATATACTTTTATATAATGATTCTGTTTATTTAGATGATTTATCTGTAGATATTATTAAAACTTCTCATGATACATCTGATTCGCGTAGTTTTATCTTAAAAAGCAATGGTAAATCAATGTTATATATGACAGATACTGGTTTTGTTAATCAAAAATACTTTAAAAAAATCAGTGATTTAAATTTCTACTTATTTGAAAGTAATCATGATATTGAAATGTTGATGAATGGTCCATATCCTAAATGGTTAAAAGATCGTGTTTCAGGTCCTTATGGCCACTTATCTAATCGTGATAGTGCCATTTATCTTGCCAAGATAATTGGTCCTCATACTAAGCAAATATTACTCGGCCATTTATCGCAACATAACAATACTGAAGCTAAAGCTTTAGATACTTTAAACGAAGTTTTTAAAGAATATGAAGTCGATTTTGATAAAGTAACTTGTGCTAGACAAAAAGAACGAAGTGAGTTGTATGAAATATGATTAAAATAATATGTTTAGGTAAAATCAAAGAAGATTATTTAAATAACTTAATAAATGATTATAAAACTAGAATAAATAAATATCACAAATTAGAAATAATTGAATTAAAAGATGAAAATAATTTACTTAATGAAAAAATAAATATTGAACATCATATTACTCCAAATGATTATGTTATCGCTTTAGATATTGATGGTAATATGTTAGATTCCGTATCTTTAGCTAAAAAACTAGATGAAACTTTTATTACTCATAGTACTATAACCTTTATTATAGGTAGTAGTGAAGGACTTCATGAAGATATCAAAAAAAGAGCCAACTACCGCCTATCATTTTCTAAAATGACATTCCCCCATGGTTTATTTAGAGGAATCCTTTTAGAACAAATATATCGTTCATTTAAAATACTAAACAATGAAAAGTATCATAAATAATCTTTTCATTGTTTTTTCTTAACAAGATAAATAAAATATGATAAATTAAACAAGAAGGTGATCTTATGATAGGTAACGATTGGGATGAAAAACTAAGTATAATCTGGCATAGTGAAGGTTTTAAAAAATTTTTAAGTATCATCGAAAATGAATATAATACTAAAACTATATATCCACCCAAGAATTATATCTTTAATGCTTTAAAACTAACTCCATATGCTAATACTAAAGTTGTTATAGTAGGTCAAGATCCATATCATGGCGAAGGTGAAGCTCATGGTCTTTCTTTCTCTGTTCAAGAAGGTATTAAAATCCCACCATCATTACAAAATATTTATAAAGAACTATATGACGATTTAAAAATACCTATAGCTAATTCAGGCGATTTAACTAAATGGGCCAAAGAAGGAGTATTAATGCTTAATGCTGTCTTAACTGTTGTTAAAGATTCACCAGCTTCCCATCGTAATCTCGGTTGGGAATTATTAACTGATTATATAATTAAAGTCTTAAATCAAAAAGAAGAACCAGTTGTTTTCATTTTATGGGGTAATTTTGCTAAAGAAAAAGCTAAATACATTACTAATCCTAAGCATTTAATTATTACATCCCCTCATCCATCACCATTCTCTGCTCGTAGTGGTTTCTTTGGTAGTAAACCATTTTCTAAAACTAATAATTTCTTAAAAAGCCATAATATCAAAGAAATAGATTGGAACTTAAATACAAAATAAAACTCTACATTGTAGAGTTTTTATAATTTAAAATCATCAATAATAGTATCTTCTAAATTCTTTCCATCAAAGAATGGTTTAATACTTATTCCATGCATCTTAGCTACAACATTAGAAGGGAATGTTCTAATTAAATCATTAAGTTCACTAGTATACTTATTATAATAAGATTTAGCAGCTTGTAATTTTTCTCCTTCTTTTTTATTTTCATTTAATAAATCTTTAAAACCTTTTACATCTCCTAAAGTAGGATTATCTATTTTAATTTGTTCTAATAAACTTAAATATTCCGTTAACTTTCTATCTAAATCAAAATTACTTATATCTTCCTTCTTAATTTTTTCTAATCCTTTAAAATAAGTCTTATCATTATTAAGTTCGTTTTGAATTAATTTATCAGCTCTAAGTAATATATCATATCTATTTCTTAAAGCTTCATCTATTAAATATTCAGCTTGATCAATCTTAGTTTTAGAATGCATTAACTTATTAAATTGATATACATAAAGTATACCTAAAGAACAAATAATAATTATTATAAATAAAAAACTATATAATAATGGCATATACAAAACCTCAATTCTACTTAAATTATAGCATATTATTAAATTTACAAAATAGTTTATTTATACTAAAATGTAAAGAGGTGAGCAATATGAAAATAGATAAAATAATAGTTGGAGCATTAGAAACAAATTGTTATATTGTCTCTATAGATAATGAATGTCTTATAATTGATCCTGGTGATGACTTTAATAAAATTAAAGAGTCAGTTAAAAATTATCAAGTAGTAGGATGTTTAGTAACTCATTTTCATCAAGATCATATTGGTGCTTTAGAAGAAGTTTTAAGTACTTATAATCTAGAGATAAATAAAGTTAAAAGTAAAAAATTTAATTTTGAAATAATCGAAACACCAGGTCATACTTTTGATTCTCGAACATTCTATTTTAAAAAAGATAAAATAATGTTTGTTGGTGATTTTATTTTCTATCATAATATTGGTCGTACTGACTTAGGCGGTAGTAATAAAGATATGCAGTATAGTCTTCATTTAATGGAGAACTATCCAGATGATATAACTATCTATCCTGGTCATGGAGAAAAAACTAATTTAGGAGAAGAAAAAAAGAGATTTAGTCTTTATTTTAACTAAATCTCTTTATTATTTTATCTTATAGGAAAGTTCTTTAAAAATTCCAAAAACATATTGACGAACACAAGTTCGTTGTCGTATAATTGATTTATGGAATAAATTTTTTGGTTTGTAATTTTATGTTGGATAGAAAAATTATTATTTTTTATCAAACAAAATTAGAAAAGAATTATGTACGGTGGCGACCATCGGAAGTTAGGCTTGTTGAGGAGGAGACTCCAGTGAAGCAAGAAAAAGAAATCGTGAGGTTTCTTAATGTAAAATAAATAATTTTAATTATTCATTTTACTTTTGTTCTATTGCTGAATAATCTAAAAAAATATATAATTGATAATAGGAGGAAATAAAGTATGAGCAAAATAAAAATTAATCCTGGTTTAGCAGCCATAGTATTACTAGCATGTTTATTTGCTGGATGGCAAACTTTATTACTAGTAGTACTTTTTATGCTATTGTTTTGTGAAGTTGATGATAAACTAAAATCTATTATTGTTAAAGTAATAACTTTCTTTGCAGCTTATACTCTTGTAAGTACTGCTTGGGATCTTATTATAGGTGGCGTAAATCTTGTTATAGGAACAATTAATGATCTTCTAAGTTTAATTAATTCATTCCTAGATATAACAGACCAAATAGATTTTACCCCACTTACTCAATACTTCTTAAACCCAGTAGCTAAACTAGTTGGAATGGCCGATAATATCGTTAGCTTCATCTTCTTAATTATCAAATTCACATTTATTATCGCTACTATCCAAAATAAACCAACAAAAGAAAATTTTGTTAGTAAAAAGATTAATGAATTCGTTACTAAAATAGTAAATTATATTAATGGTATCGATTTAGGTAATGTTGCAACTCCAGCTCCTGCGGGAAATGCTCCAGTACAACCAAGCCCTGTAGCACCTACACCAGCTTCAACTTCAACACCAACTCCAGCACCATTAAATAGTACACCAACTAATTCTAGTAATGTCAACAATTCAACAAATCAACAACAATAAAAAGGATAAAAGAACTAAAGCTTTTATCTTTTTTTCTTAATAAAATTTTATTTCGGTATAATCAATCTTTTCATCGAATTCCACATAATCTAAATAAATCATTAATATTAAATACCAATGACCATTATTTGGATCTCTAATAATTAAATGATCTCTACCAGCTTGCTCTACAGTTCCCTCAAATACTTTATCTTTCCATTCATTAGCATCCGGAAAACTAACATAAGCTTTAACTTTCTTACCCTTATTATGCCTCAAAATATTTTCAATATAACTTTGTTGCATCGGCATATCTTGTAATTGTCCAGCTTGATAACCACTTTCATAAGTATTATTTTCACTATTTTCTTCTATTGTTGGAAACCTTGGATTCTGATAATAACTACCATTCATTATAAATTCACCTCGATATAACTATATGCAAAAAAAATAATTTATAGTATAATAAATAATAGGTGAAAGATATGAAGTTTGATTATAAACAGATAATCGACGAAGTATTCTCAAAAAATTTTTGGCCTAGATTATTAATAACAATAATAGGTTCATTTGTCCTAGCCGTTAATTACAACTTATTCTTGTTACATAATAACTTAGTAATTGGGGGAACTAGTGGTATAGCCATTATTTTACATGAATATTTTAATATTGATTCAGCCACTTTTTTAATGATTGTTAATATTACTTTTATAATTTTAAGTTTTATTTTTTTAGGACCGCGTAATACAGGACTAACAATCGTTGGATCGCTCTTGTATCCGCTGTTTGTTTCATTAACAAGTGGAATGTGTGATTATCTAGCAACAAAAATAGTGTTTGATGAGTTTATTTTAATTGCTTTAGTCAGTGGTTGCCTTTTTGGTACTGCAAATGGTTTTATATATAAAGCAGGGTTTACAACTGGTGGTTCAGATATCATAATTCAAATTATCCATAAATACCTAAAAATACCAACAGGTGTCGCTTCATTCAGTTTTAATATATTAGTTATCCTATCCGGAGCTATGCTATTCGGACCTGAAAAAGCAGTATGTGCTGTAATCGTAATTATTATTAATAGTGTTTTAATAGATAAGATTATGTTAGGTATTTCTGATAGTAAGATGTTTTATATTGTTACTAAAAAACCAGAACAAGTTAAAGATTTTATATCAGAAATGAAAGCTGGATATACCATTATGAGAACTGATGGCGGATATACTAATAAAGCAAATAATATTATCATGTGTGTTATCTCAACTAAACAATATTATATGTTTAAAAATGTTATCGAAGAAATCGATCCTCAAGCCTTTTTCATAATAAGTGATTGTTATGAAGTGTATGGTGGACATCGAGAAGTAAAAAACCCTTTTTAATATAAGGGTTTTTTTGATATAATTAGAATAGTAAGGTGATGAAAATTGAAATTTATAGAAATAAAAAATTGCTATAAAGTTTATAAAAATGGTGTCACTGCCTTAGCTGATTTATCTTTATCTATTGATAAAGGTGAATTTGTATTCATAACCGGGGCCTCTGGATGTGGTAAGTCATCATTAGTTAAGCTTTTATATAGAGAAGAAAAACCTACCAAAGGACAAGTTATGGTTGGTGGAATAAATGTTGCTAAATTATATAATAGTCGTGTATATAAATTACGTCGTAAACTAGGTATCGTTTTCCAAGACTTTAAATTATTACCTAAATTAACAGTCTATGAAAATGTTGCGTTTGGTTTAGAAAATATCGGTGTTAAAAGTAGCCTTATTCGTTCAAAAGTAATGAAAGCTTTAGATCGTGTTGGTTTAAAAGAAAAGACTAAAAGTTTCCCTAATGAATTATCTGGTGGTGAACAACAAAGAGTATGTATAGCTCGTGCAATAGTTAATGAACCTAAATTACTTATTTGTGATGAACCTACAGGAAACTTAGATCCAAAAACTTCAAAAGAAATAGTTAAAGTAATTAAAAGTATTAACGAAGATATGGGTACAACAGTTATCATGGTTACTCATGATAAAGAAATAGTAAATTCAATGAAAAAGAGAGTTATTACTTTAGAAAATGGAGTATTAACTAATGATACAATGAAAGGAAGTTATACGGCCGATGAGAGCAATTAGAGTTTTTTTTAGAAATGTTGCTAACGCTATCAAAAGCATCTTCCGTAACTTCAGTTTAAGCGTAGCTTCTATTATTTGTACCACTATTACTTTAGTTATTGTTGCTCTAGCTATTATTGCTTCTGCTAATATTAATAACTTTACTAAAGATCTTGAAGATACATTAACTATTATTGCTTATGTTGATAAAAATGCTACTGATGAAGACATCGAAGTAGTTAAAAGTAAAATCTTAGAAATAAGAAATATTAAAAGTGATGAATTAATTTATAAAGATAAAGAAACAGTTCGCAAAGAAACATTAGAAAATACTGATGAATCATCTCCGTTATATGCTATTATGAAAAACTGGACTGAAAGTTCAAATATCTTAGAAGCTGAATTTATTCTATCAGTTAAAGATGTTAAAGACTTAGAAACAACAGTTAAATCAATTAAAACAATAGATAAAATATCTAATGTTCAATATAGTGAAAATGTTGTTGAAAAAATGATTCCAACCTTTGATGTAGTTAAAAATGTTACTTTAGTCATTATCTTAGGTTTAATCTGTGTTACTATCTTCTTAATCTGTAATACTATTAAATTAACTATCTTTGCTCGTAAAAACGAAATAGAGATAATGCGTTTAGTTGGAACTAGTAACTTTGTTATTAAACTACCATTTGTTATTGAAGGTTTATTCCTAGGTATTATTGGTTCAATAATTCCAGTTATTGCTACTATCTGGGGTTATGTCATTGCTTATGACAAACTAGAAGGACACTTATTTACTAACTTCATTAATATGATTAAAGCCTTCCCATTTACTTTACAAGTATCTGCTATCTTAGTTTTAATTGGTGGCCTTGTAGGTATGTTTGGTAGTTATGCGACAGTAAGGAGGCATTTAAAAATTTAATGAAAAAAAATATTATAATAATTGCTTTCTTATTTTTAACCTTATTATTACCTTGTACTAATGTTAATGCGGAAAAGTTAAAAGATTATAAAAATAAGGTAGCTGAATTAGAATCTAAAAAAGCTGAAAATAATCGTTTAACTAATGATGCTAAGAATAAAATTAATAATAAACGTAATGCTATTCTTAATGCTAATAATACAATCAAAAATAATGAAGCTAAAGTAGAACAATCTAAATCAGATGTTGCTGCTAGTCAAGAACAAATAAAAATTAAAACTGAAGAAATGAAAGATGTAATTGGTATCTTACAATATACTGATGGTAATTCTGATAATGTTTATTTAGATTACCTATTTGATTCATCAAATATTTCTGAATTAATGGAAAGACAATATATCATAGAACAAATAATTAAATATACTCAAGAACAACTTGATAGTTTAGATGCTTTAATTAAAAGGAATGAAGCTTTACAAGAAAAACTAAATAATGATAATGTTAATTTAAATAATTCAATTACTGAATATGAAAAACAAGTTGAAGAATTAAATAAATACATTGATAGTTTAGCATCCATTGGTTTAAGTTATGATGACCAAATTAAAGCTCAAAAAGGTTTAATTAAAATGTATGAAGCTGCTGGTTGTAAAGATAATGATGATATTAATGATTGTTATTATGCTAAAATGGGTGGTTCTGGATCATTTGCAAGACCCCTAAATAAAGGAAAAGTTACTCAAGCATGGAATGCTACTCATGGTGCTATTGATATCGGTGGTAATACTCCAGGAACAAACATCTATGCGCCAGCTAATGGTACAGTCGTTTATGTTAAAATGCATTCTGATTGTGGTGGTAATATCATTTACATGCATAATAAAGTAAATGGCGAAGCTTATACTACTGAGTTTGCTCATTTAAGATCAGTTAATGTTAAAAATGGTCAACAAGTTACTAAAGGTCAGATAATAGGTACTGTTGGTGGTGACTCATCAACCTGGTATTATGATAGCTGTACTACTGGTACCCACCTTCACTATGCAATATCGTATGGTTATTACTTTACTAATGCTAAATATGGTAATGAATTCTCAACATTTAAGAAAAATAGTAAAGCAACATCCGTATATTCAATAAGTGGCATAAAGAGTCAAAAAGGTTGGACTTGGTCGACTAGATAAAGGAGTTTAAACTCCTTTTTTCTTATAAGAAAGTTCTTAATAATATTGAAAATATATTGATGAACACTAGTTCGTTATTGCATAATTATCTTACAGGGGAAGATGGTTATGATTATTAATAAAGCTTATAAATTTAGATTGTATCCTAATGACAAACAAAAAGAATTAATTAATAAAACTCTTGGTTGGACTAGGTTTATATATAACTATATGCTAAGTAAGAAAAAGAAATCGTGAGGTTTCTTAATGTAAAATATAATAATTTTAATTATTTATTTTACTTTTGTTCTTAAACAAATATCTATTTTAATCTTCAACTTATTTGTGGTATTATATGAATTGAACGGAGGAATCCATATGAAAAAAGTTGTCATATTTGGTGGAGGTAGTGGTCTATCTCAACTATTAAAGGGTTTAATTCAATTCCCTATAGATATAACTGCTGTTGTTAGTGTTTCTGATAATGGCGGTAGTACTGGTAAATTACGCGAAGAATTTAGTATCCCTGCTGTAGGTGATATAACTAAAGTACTAATGGCTATGTCTGGTGAATCAAAAGGTGTTAAAGACTTATTTAATTACCGCTTTAATGAAAACACCAGCCTTGCTCATCATTCAATTAAAAACTTAATTATTACCGCTTTATTAGAAATGAAAGGTGACTTTGCGCATTCCCTACCAATCCTTTGTGACTTATTAGATGTTAAAGGTAAGATCCTTCCCTTAACTGAAGATAATGTTAACTTAATTGGTGTAACTAAAGAAGGTTATGAAATAATTGGTGAAGCTGAAATAACTGAATCTAAAAGAAAAATTGTTGATTTAAAATATAATAAAAAAGTAACAGTTAAACCTAAAGTTCTAGAAGAAATTAAAAAAGCTGATTTAATAATCTTTAGTTCAGGTTCTCTTCTTACTAGTATCTTACCGCATATCATAGTTCCTGAAATAAGTGAAGCAATTGCTTCATCCAAAGCTAAAAAAATGTATATTTGCAACATGCTAACTCAACCAGGTGAAACAGATAATTTCAAAGTAAGTGATCATCTTAAAGTATTAGAGAAAAAACTAGGTAAAGGAACTATTGATGTTGTTATTGCTAATACTTTAAAGATTCCTAAGAATATGGCTTTATTAGCTAAATCAGAAGGTAAAGATATCGTTGAAATAGATGAAAAGAAACTAGAAAAAATGCATGTTCAACTTATTGCAGAAAAACTATTTAAAGTTGAAGATGGTTATGTTCGTCATGATGCTTTAAAAACTGCTTTTCTAATCTTCTCATACTTAATGGAAGAGGAATAAGATGACATTTACTACTAAAATAAAAGAAGAGATAACTAGTAATGAAATATCTGTCTTAGAATCTCTAGTTGAACTATCCGCCTATATTCGTTTAAATGGTCAGATAAATAAAAATAAAATAATTCTTGTCATGGAAAATGGTTCAGTAGCTCGTCGTATATATAAAGATATAAAACACAATTTTGGTATTAATATCAAAATAACTATTCGTAATCAAAAAAGATTTCGTGTCAAACAATTATATATTTTAGAGATTAATGAAAAAGTACCTGATATCTTAGAAGATTTAAATATCTTAAAAGATAATAAAAAGACCTTACCAGAAGAATACTTCTTAAATTCAACTGAAGAAAAAGTATCTTTTCTTCGTGGAGCTTTCTTAGCTTGTGGTAGTATTAATGATCCAGGTACAGGTAGTTATCATCTAGAATTCACAGCATCTACTAAAAAAGAAGCTGATTATATCGCTAATCTTTTAAAATCATTTAATATAACTGCCAAAGTTATTAAACGTAGTAATCATTATATGATATATATTAAAAGTGCTGAAATGATAAGTGAAATAATTCGTCTTCTCGGAGCTACTAATAATTTCTTCTATTTTGAAGATATTAGAATATATCGTGATCATAAAAATATGGTTAATCGTTTAAATAATTGTGAAATAGCTAATCAAGAGAAAATCTTAAAAACTGGTTTAAAACAATTAGAGGAGATTAAATATCTTCATGATAATGATTTAATAGGTTTATTAGATGAAAACGTCCAAGAAGCTATTAAATACCGTGAAAGCTATCCTGAAACATCTTTACAAGAACTGGCTGATATTATCAGTAATGAAACTGGTCATAAAATAGGTAAGTCTGGTGTTAACCATTACTTTATTAAAGTAAAAAAACTTGTTGAAAAACATCAAGCCAAACAAAAAGATCTATAAGCATTTAACTTATAGATCTTTTCTTTACCACATATTTGTGTAATTACCTTCTTCTTTATATACCTCATCCATTAAAATAATATGCTGATATAAATAACTACTAGGTAATTTACTCTTTGCCATTGTTGTAATAACAACTCCTGCTGTTGTATTAAGTGATTCAGCAATATAATAATTATTATCATCAATACCAGCTATTATTGCCATATGACCATTATTACCTATTAAATCTCCAACTTTAACTTTACCAGAGTTTAATAAATCTTTAGTTATCTTAACTTTTGTTCCTAAATCATCTAAATCTTTATGACTAGCATTCTCACCAGCCCCTAAATCTCCAACATCAATACCACCATTGTATAAAGCCCAAGTAACAAAACCGGAACAATCTAAACCATTCGGATAACTATGACCATATTTATACTGAGGTAAATTAACATACATTGGTATTTCACAACCCCACATAGCTGGACCCGCTAAGATAGCTCCTTTTTCTAATCCGGCATAATCATTTTCATTTAAATACAATCCTCGATGATAATATCTTCCTTCACCATCAACGTGTTTATAAGGCGGATAATTATTAAGTCTTCCATTCTCTGAAAAATAATGAATACGATAACTAAACTCTAAAGCTAAGAATCTTGCCGCAGCAATAACTCCACCTCTTGTTCCATAACCAGCTGTATCAACTCGATCAAATAATATTTTATCAATTAAATCCGCTTCTTCACTTGTAAATTGCTTACATGTAACATAAGGTTTTTTAAAATTAATTACTGGTTTAGTAATAAAACTTGAAACAAAAACATTTACTTTATTAGTAGTTCCTGATTCCGTCTTTAATGTTATTTCAGCTGCTCCATAATTATTACCAGTTATTTTACCATCTACCACACTAGCTATATCTTCATTAGAACTAGACCAAGTAACATCTTCATTAATATCTCCTAAAGTAACTAATTCATATTTAATTACTTCACTACCACCTTTATATAAATAAACATTCTCTTTATTAGTTTTTATTTCTAATACTTTATTTATTTCTACTTTCTGACTATCTATATCATTAATATTGCCATATTTATCTTTAACATATATTTTATAATCTCCACTAGGTACAGTAAAATTACAATATCCATTACTAGCTTTTACCCATTCACTATCATCTACACTAGGCACTTTATTATCTATCGTTAAATAACACCAAGTATCTTTATTTAACTTATAAAAATAATTATCTACTTCAACATTGAAAATAACTTGATCTTTAAAATTAATACTATCAGTTATTTGAACATTCTTAATATAAGGAGGAGTCGTAAAATTAGCATATGCAAATAAACTTATTAAAATAATAATAAGTATAAAGACAATTAAACTAATTATAAGTTTAACTTTTCTCTTCATATGCCACCTCAATCATCAAAATTATAACATAATAAAACCATAAGATAAAATTTATTAATCTAAAAAAATATACATTTATCTTAAATATATAGTATAATTACAATAGAATACGAAAGGGTGTATTAGATGTCATCAAATAGAACTAATGTAACCTTTAATGATGGAACAGTCATTGAAGTTGAAAAAGGTACTACTATCTATGAACTAAGTAAGTTATATCAACCTAAAATGAATAATCGTATTGTCGGAGTAGAAGTAGATAATGAGACTATCCCCATGGATACTAAAATATATCGTGCGACTAAATTAAACTTTATTGACTATACTACTATTAATGGCTTTAAAATAAATAAATGTGGTTTGCAATTTGTTACTGAAGTTGCTTTAAAAGAAACTTTTGGCGAAGGCTATGAAGTAACTTTTGATCATTCAATCGCTAATGGCTTACATATGACCATTATTAGTGATAAGAAATTTACTTTAAATGATGCTAAAAAATTAAAAACCAAGATGAATGAAATAATCGTTAATGATGAACGTATATATGACTTAAATGTCGAAAAGAAAGAAGCTATTAGTTACTATAATCGTGTTAAAGCTACAGAGAAAGCCCAAAATATTCATAATCTAACTAATAAAATCGTTACTGTTCATAAATTACGTAATTATATTAATTATTACTATTCTGATATGCCATATTCAACAGGTTGTTTAAATAAATATGACTTAGTATATTTAAGCGAAAATAAATTAGTCCTATTATTCCCATCTTTAACAACTAAATATAAAGTACCAGAATATATTCATTATCAAAATGTTATTAAATGTTTTGAAGATTCCAAAAAATGGATTAAATCTTTAAATATTCCATTTATCGCTGATTTAAATAAAATGGTCTCAGATTGCAAAATTGAAAACTTTATTAAAATAGCTGAAACTGATTTTGATAATCGTCTTCATGAACTAGTTGATGATGTAATAGCTAAAAAAACTCGTTATGTCTTAGTAGCTGGTCCATCATCATCAGGTAAAACTACGACAACTAAAAAAATAACCTTACAATTTAGAAGCCGTGGTTATGAAGTCTTAATGATTTCGGTTGATAACTATTTTAAAGATCGTAAGAATGCTCCAAGAGATGAAAATGGTAATTACGATTTTGAATGTTTAGAAGCTTTAGATTTAAAACTATTAAATAAACAATTAAAAGAATTATTAGATGGTAAAAAAGTTTCTTTACCAACCTATAACTTTGTTACTGGTGAAAAAGAATATGAAAGTGAACCAGTTAAACTAAGTGATAATGCAATAATTATTATGGAAGGATTACATTGCATAAATGATGCCATGACTCCTGACTTAGATCCTAAATTAAAATATAAGGTATATTTAAGTCCATTTATACCAATAAATATAGATAGACATAATTATATTTCCACAACTGATTTAAGATTAATGCGAAGAATTGTAAGAGATAATAGAACTAGAGCTACAGATGTTGGTGCAACTATTGATTACTGGAATACAGTAAGAGCTGGTGAAGAAAAATATATCTTCCCATATATCAACAAAGTAGATAGAATCGTTAATACTTCATTAGTATATGAAGTAGGGGTTCTAAAAGTCTTTGTTGAACCATTACTATATTCTGTAAAGAGTAATTCAACCGCATATAATGAAGCTCGCCGTTTAATAAACTTCCTAAGAGGTTTCTTTACAATTCCTTCAGATTATGTTACTGATGAATCCATATTAAGAGAATTCATAGGCAAAAGTGTCTTTGAAAATTATGAGTAGAAAAGAAAGAGGTAGAATATGATAAAAGTAGCAATTAATGGATTTGGTCGTATCGGCCGTTTAGCTTTCCGTGAAATGATTACCGGAAGCGATTTTGATATCGTAGCCATCAATGATTTAACAGATGCAGAAACATTAGCATATTTATTAAAATATGATACTAATCATCGTTCATTCCATGAAGATATTATTAACTTCGAAGGTGATGAACTAGTTATTAAAGGAACAAAAAGAATAAAAGTTTATTCTGAAAAAGATCCTGCTAATCTTCCTTGGGGCGAATTAGGAGTAGATGTTGTTTTAGAATGTACTGGTTTATTTACTAAATTAGAAGATGCTCATAAACATATTGAAGCTGGTGCTAAGAAAGTAATTATTTCCGCTCCTGGTAAAGGTGATATGAAAACTATCGTTTACAATGTTAACTCAGATACTTTAGATGGCACTGAAGAAATAATTTCTGCTGCATCTTGTACAACTAACTGTCTAGCTCCAGTCTTAAAAGTTCTAGAAGATAATATTGGTATTGTTAAAGGTTACATGACAACAGTTCATGCTTATACTAATGATCAAGCAACATTAGACATTCCTCATAATAAAGGAATTAAAGCTCGTCGTGGTCGTGCCTGTGCTATGAATATTGTTCCAGCTTCAACTGGAGCTGCTAGTGCTATTGGTTTAGTAATTCCAAGTTTACTAGGTAAGATGGATGGTAATGCTTTCCGTGTTCCTGTATCAGATGGTTCAGTAGTTGATGTAACTTTAGAACTAGCTCGTAATACAACAGTTGAAGAAATCAACACACTGTTTACTAATAATCAAAACGAAACTTTAAAATTCACAATGGACCCAATTGTTTCTAGTGATATTCTTGGTAAAAAAGTTGGTGCTACAGTTGATGGTTTACTAACTAACGTTCTAGAAAGTGATGGTAAACAACTAGTTAAAGTTGTCGCATGGTACGATAACGAAATGGGTTATACTGCCCAAATGATGCGTACAGCTAAAAAACTATTTAATCTTGATAAATAAAGAGTGTCCAAAAATAGACACTTTTTTCTGTAAAGAAAAATCTTAAAAAATTGAACTAGTTAAATACATATTTTATAATAGAAAATGGTGATGGTATGAAAAAAAGAATTCAAGACATCGATGTAAGAAATAAAAGAGTGTTATTAAGATGCGATTTTAATGTGCCAGTTAAAGATGGTCAAATCTTAGATGATAGTAAAATCATTGCGTCTTTAAATACAATTGAATACTTAGTAAAACAAGGAGCCAAAATAATTATTTTATCGCACTTTGGTAAAGTTAAAACTGAAGAAGATAAAGCTACTAATTCCTTAGCTCCTATTGCCGAACATCTTCAAAAACTTGTTCAAACTAAAGTAATATTTTCTAAACAACCACGTAGTTTATACTTAGAAGCTAAAATCGAAAATATGAATCCTGGTGAAATTCTTGTTTTAGAAAATACTCGTTTTGAAGACGTTCCTAATAAACTAGAAAGCGGTAATGATGCCCAACTAGCTATGTATTGGGCTGGTCTTGCTGATGTATTCTGCTTAGATGCTTTTGGTTCTGCCCATCGTAAACATGCTTCAACATATGGTGTTGCCAAATACTTACCAAGTTGTATTGGTTTCTTAGTTGAACATGAAATAGAAATGTTAGACAAATATGTTTTAAATGCCGAAAAGCCATTTACCATTGTTATGGGTGGCGCTAAGGTTGAAGATAAAGTCGCTTTAATTGAAGCTTTACTACCTAAATGTGATCACTTACTTATCACTGGTGGTATAGCTAATTCTTGTCTAGCAACTTTAAATTTTAATGTCGGAAATTCTCTTCGTACAAGAGATCCAGAAATAATTAATAAATTAAAATCTTTATTAATTACATATAAAGATAAAATTATGTTACCAGTCGATGCTATCATTGGTCGTGAATATAATAATGACTTTATTGAACATGTTAATATTGATAAAGTTGAAGAAGACGACATGATTCTTGATATTGGTATGAAAACAATTAATAAATATAAAGAAATAATCGATAATTCTAAAACAATCTTTGTTAATGGTACAGCAGGTAAATACGAAGATATTCGTTTTGCTACAGGTACTAGAGAATTACTAAATAATATCGTTAATACCAACGCGATTAAAATAGTTGGTGGTGGTGACGGCGTTAGTGCTGTTAAACATTTTAAACTAGGAGAAAAATTTACCTATTTATCAACTGGTGGAGGAGCAACACTAGAATATATAATTAACGAAGGATTACCTGCTATTGACAACATTGAAGACCTCTAATAAATATTTTATCTGTAATTTTAAATCTCTTCTCCTTAAAGAAGACTTTCTTGAGTTAAAAGAAGAATTAAATAAGTTAGAACAAACAGATAAAATAACCCTTGTATTATGCCCTCCAACAACTTACTTATATATCTTTTTAAATACTGATTACAACTTAGGTAGTCAAGAAATATCCATGTATGAAAATGGCGCTCATACTGGTGAAAATAGCGCCGAACAACTACGTTCATTGAATGTTAGTTATGCTTTAGTCGGCCATCATGAAAGTCGTCATATTTTAAAAGAAAATGACAATACTCTATTAAATAAAATAGTTAATGCATATAAATACAATATTAAACCGATTTACTTTATTGGTGAGACTAAAGAAGAAAAAGAAAATAATAAAACTCATGAAGTCTTAACTAATGAGTTAGCATTATTAAAACATTTACCTAAAAATATTCTAACCGATTTAATTATTGTCTATGAACCAATATGGTCAATTGGTAGTGGAACAACTCCTACAAAAGAAGAATTAACTTCTAATATTAGCTTTATAAATAATAGCATATTTAATCTTACTAATACTGATATTCCTATTATTTATGGAGGTAGTATTAATGAGCATAATATCAATTATATTGCTGAAGTACCTAACTTAAGCGGTGTAATACTAGGAGAAAGTTCAACTAATATTGAAACTTTAAAGAATATTTATAATACTTATAAAAATATAATATAATCGACATAATAAAACATAATACCATAAGTCTTCTAGATAAAATATCAATATAGAAAGAGAAAGAAGATATGAAAAACAACATAAATACATTGGTAGTATGTAGTAATGAAGATTTAAAAAGACTTAAAGACGAAATTAGTCAATTAACAACTGAAGTAAATATCAAATACAGCGCAAATACCTATAAAGATGCTTTAAATATCATCAACGATATCAATTCTACTATCGATGCTATTATTATAGATGGTACTTTGCCTGGTGAAGATATCTTGAGTTTATTAACTAAATATTCTAATAAATTCTTTTTATCTAGAACAATTATTATCGATAATATTAAACTAGATTGTTATAATCTAACGTCTAGTGAATATCAGTTATTTAATATTATTCCTAAAAGTTATTCTGTTTCTGATTTAATAATATCTCTCGAAGAAATCAAGAGTAAAAATGAACGATACAATTATCAAAAGTTATCCATCTATGATCAGGTTGCTGAAATTTTAAAGAAACTTGGTATTGCACCTGATAAAAATGGTTTTCATTATCTCAGAAAAGCAATTTATGAATGTTATTTAGAGCCATCTTTACTAACATCTATAACTAAAGAAATATATCCGATGTTAGCTAAATCATTTTCCAAAAAAGAAAGCTGTATTGAACGTTCAATCAGAAGTGCTATTGAAACCGGTTGGGATCGTGGTAATTATGAATATTCTAATGAATTATTTTCTAACTGTGTAGATTACTATAAAGCTAAACCAACTAATGGCGAATTTATTGCTATAATCGTTGATAAAATAATGATGGAACAGGGAAGAACATCATATTAATCAAAGAAATTACCTTAGTATATTGTAATTTCTTTTTTTCTTGTGCTATTATTAATATAGGAGAATGAAAATGAAAAAAATATTAGCAATTATATTAGATGGTTTCGGTATGCGTGAAGACATTTATGGTAATGCTGTAAAAAATGCCGGAATGAATAATTTTATAAATATATGGAATAAATATCCTCATTGTCTATTAAAAGCTAGTGGTCCATCTGCTAATTTACCAGAAGGTCAATGTGGTAGTAGTGAACTTGGCCATAAACTTATAGGTGCTGGTCGTCTTACTTCTAATCGTTTAAGTGATGTTAATGAAATCTTTAAAAAAGAACGTTTAAAATACAATGGTAAATTTAATGAAATGGTTGAATATTTAAAAAGTAATAGTGCTAAGAATCTTCATATTAGTTTTCTCTTATCTGAAGGTGGAGTATCTTCTCATCTTAGTCACTTAAGATCATTTATTGAATTTCTAAATACTTATAACTTAGATAACAAAATCTATCTTCATTTAATATCTGATGGTAAAGATGCTGATCGTTATTCTATCTATAAATACATTAAAAGCATTAATGATCTTATTACTAATAACATCTATTTGGCCTCTATCTGTGGTAGATACTACGCTATGGATTATACTAAAGATTATAGTCGAACTAAGATGTATTATGACTTACTTTATACTGGTAAAGGTATTGAAGCTGGTAATCTAGGCGAGACAATTGATCGATGTTATGAAAAAAGAATAACTGATGAATATCTTCCTCCCTTAAGAACCCCAGACTTTATTGAACTTCAACCAAGTGATGCTTTTCTCTTCTTAAACTTCAGTAAAGGTAATCAAACTCAATTACTAAACTCTATGGTTAATAAAGACTTTATTGAATTTGATACTTATCCTACTAATATTAAAATATATAGTTTATATGAAATAGATAAAAGTCTAAGTCGTAATTACTTCTTTGAATCTAAAGTTATTAATCATACTTTATGTGAATACTTGTCTGAATTAGGACTTAATCAAGCTCATATCTATGAAAGTGTTAAAACCTATTCTATGAGTTACTTTCTAAATGGTGAAAAATATAACGAAATAGAAAACTGTGATATTTTCTGCGTTGATTCACCTGTCGTAGATAGTTTTGATATGAAACCTGAAATGAGTTCTTTAGCTATATCTAAAACAGCTATTGAATGTATGGAAAAAGATTATGACTTCATTTTAGTTAATTTTGCTAATCCTGATGAAGTAGGACATACTGGTAATTATGGCGCTACCATAAACGGCTTACAAGCTGTTGATATCTGTTTAGGTAAAATCCTTGAAGTAGCTGAAGAAAACTTCTACAAAGTCGTAATTATTAGTAGTCATGCTAAGACGGATATGATAATAAACCGTGATAATGAAATAGTAACTAAGAATACAACCAGTCCTGTTCCGTTTATTATCTTAGATAAAAAAGTAAAACTTAATAATGGTAATTTATATAGTTTTGCTCCAACCTTACTAACTTATATGGATATAGCCATTCCTAAAGAAATGAAAGATACCGATATTTTATTTAATATAAATTAGGGGGGAGGTGTATAAAATGAAAAAGAAATCTATTTTAATTATATTAATTATTTTGCTTGTTATAATTACAGTAACTACCATCGTTATATTCGCTAATCGAAATTCTAGCTTAGAAAAACAATTATCTAAGACTGAATATATAAAACTTGTTTATGTCCGTCCACGTAATGAAGAAAATACCGGCAAAGAAAATAAAATAACTAATAAAGACCAAATTAATAAAATAGTTGATATTGTTTTAAAAGGACAAGAAGTAAAAGATACAGATGGCATAAATTTAGATGGAGCACCTCATTATCGATTAACATTCTACAATAAAAAAGATCAAATTATTGAAGAAATAGAATATAACTACTATGCTACAGACAATACAGACAATAAAGAAGATAATTCATCTTATATAACTTTAAAGAATAACAAAAATAGATATTACATTGATAATGATGCTTTACTAAGCCTTATTGATCCTTAATTAAAAAGAACATAATAATTTAAACCATGTTTCATTAATAAAGAAATGTGGTTTTTTATATATAAAATCAAATTTAGGCTTGATTTCACCGCAGTTTCTTGCTATAATGAAAATCGTATGACTGCGTAGATGTGTGAGGTTGCCGATACACTAGGAGAAGTTGTTAAAAATAATTCTAAAGTATTCGGGGAATTTACACGGAGCAAGCCTATACTAGATATAGACGAAGGGAGGACATATAATGTCAAGTAACAAAGTTCGTATTACTCTAAAAGCTTATGATCACAGAGTTTTAGATCAAGCTTGCGGAAAAATAGTTGAAACTGTTAAAAGAACTGGGGGAGAAGTTGTTGGACCAGTACCTCTACCTACTGAAGTAGAAAAGGTTACTATCCTAAGAGCTGTACATATGTACAAAGACTCTAGAGAACAATTTGAAAGTCGTACTCATAAGAGATTAATCGATGTTAAAAACCCAACAAAAGAAACTGTTGAAGCATTAGCTCACTTAGATATTCCAAGTGGCGTAGCTATTAACATAAAATAAATAAAAATATAACGGAGGTAAGAAAATGAAAGGAATCTTAGGACGTAAAGTCGGAATGACTCAAGTCTTTACAAAAGATGGAAAACTTGTTCCTGTAACTGTTGTATCTGTTGAACCAAATGTTGTAACTCAAATTAAGACAGTTGAAAATGATGGATATAACGCTATTCAATTAGCTACAGTGGACAAAAAAGCCAAAAACGCTTCTAAAGCAAGTATTGGTCATGCTAAAAAAGCAAACACTACTCCTAAGCGCTACTTAAAAGAAATTCGTGATTACGAAGGTACTTATAACTTAGGAGATACAATTAGCGCTGACGTATTTACTGTTGGTGAATATGTTGACGTAACTGGAACTAGTAAAGGTCAAGGTACTGAAGGTGTAATCAAACGTTGGAATCAATCAAGAGGTCCAATGGCTCATGGTTCACGTTATCATAGAAGACCAGGTTCATTAGGAACAATGCTACCAATGCACGTTCTTAAAGGTAAGAAATTACCAGGACATATGGGTGTTGAAACTACAACAATCCAAAACCTAGAAATAATTGAAGTAAATGTTGCAGAAAATTACATATTAGTAAGTGGAAATATTCCAGGAGCTAAACAATCTTTAGTTTTAATTAAATCAGCTGCTAAAAAGAAAGGAGCTAATACTCCAAAAGAAGTATTAACTTATTCTGATGAAACAGTTGTTGATGAAGTTGTAGAAAGTGCTGAAACAGTAGAAGCTACTGAAGAAACAGTTGAAGAAACTGAAACTCCAGTAGAAGAAACTACTGAAGAAGTTGCCGAAGAAGCAACTGATGCTGAAGCTACAGAAGAAAACCAAGGAGAAAGTAAGTAATTATTTACTGAAGAAAGGTGATCTAATATGGCAAAAATACAATTAGTTAATATAAAAGGTGAAAAACTAAAAGATTTAACACTAGAAGATAGTGTATGGAATATTGAAGCTAATGACATCGTTCTTAAAAAAGCTATCGATTTACAATTAGCTGCAACAAGACAAGGTACTGCTAAAACTAAAACTCGTTCAGAAGTTTCAGGTGGCGGTAGAAAACCATGGAGACAAAAAGGTACTGGTAGAGCTCGTCAAGGTTCTATTAGAGCTACTCAATGGCGTGGAGGTGGAATCGCTGGTGGAGTTACTCCAAGGGATTACACATTCCAAATTAATAAGAAAGAAAGAGCTCTTGCTCTAAAAAGTGCTCTATCTCATAAATATCAAGATAAAGAATTAGTAGTTGTTGATAACATTAAACTAGCTACATTAAAAACTAAAGGCGTTAAAGATTTAATTGCTACATTAAATTTAGCTGGTAAAGTTTTATTCGTAACTGGTGAAGATAACGAAAATTTATATATGGCAAGTAGAAACTTAGGTTATGCTTACAATATCAACGCTGATGAAATTAATTGCTATGACTTAGTAAATGCTGATGTTCTAGTAGTTGATGAAGAAGCCGTTAAAGTAATTGAAGGGGGACTTAAATAATGAAAGATTATACTGATATTATTATTGCACCTGTAATTACAGAAAAAGCTGCTACTAAAGCAGAAGCTAATGTATATACTTTTAAAGTAGCTAAAGCAGCTAATAAAATTGAAATCAAAAAAGCAATTGAAAATGCCTTTGGTGTTCATGTCGTAAAAGTTAATACTTTAAATACTAAACCAAAAGCTAAAAGAGTTGGAAGATATACAGGCGAAACTAAAACTTATAAGAAAGCGTACATCACAGTAGCTGATGGCGAAAAAATAGAATTATAGAAGGAGAGAAGAAATTATGGCAATAAAGACTTATAAACCAACGACTAATGGTCGTCGTGGTATGACTACTTTAGCAAATACTGAAATAACTGCTTCAACTCCTGAAAAATCTTTAGTTGTTTCTAAAATCAAAACTGGTGGAAGAAATAACCAAGGTAAAATGACAGTTCGCCACATTGGTGGAGGAGCTAAACAAAAATACAGAGTTATCGATTTTAAAAGAGATAAAGCTGGAGTTACTGGTAAAGTAGCTACTATCGAATACGATCCAAATCGTAATGCAAACATTGCATTAATTAATTATAAAGATGGCGAAAAAAGATATATTATTGCTCCAAAAGATTTAACAGTTGGAACAATAATTGAAAGTGGTGCCGAAGCTGATATTAAAGTTGGTAATGCTCTACCACTTGAAAATATTCCAGTTGGTACAACAATTCATTGTATTGAATTACAACCTGGTGCTGGCGCTAAATTATGTCGTTCAGCTGGTACAAGTGCTCAAATCCTAGGTCGTGAAGACAAATATGTTTTAATCAGATTACAATCTGGTGAAACAAGAAAAGTTTTAGGAACTTGTATGGCAACAGTTGGTGTAGTTGGTAATGAAGATTACGAACTAGTAAACTGGGGTAAAGCTGGACGTACTCGTCACTTAGGTGTAAGACCTACAAACCGTGGTTCTGTAATGAACCCTAATGACCACCCACATGGTGGTGGTGAAGGACGTGCTCCTGTAGGACGTAAATCACCAATGACTCCATGGGGTAAAAAAGCTATGGGTCTTAAGACTCGTAAAAACAAAAAACAATCTAGCAAGCTAATTGTTAGTCGTAAGAAGAAATAGGAGGAAATAAATAATGGCAAGAAGTTTAAAAAAAGGACCTTATGTCTTTGATAGATTACTTAAAAGAGTTCAAGAATTAAATAAAAATAATAAAAAAGAAGTTATTAAAACTTGGTCTCGTCGTTCAACTATTTATCCTGACTTCGTTGGACATACAATAGCTGTTCACAATGGTAAAGAATTTATCCCAGTATATATTACTGAAGATATGGTTGGACATAAATTAGGCGAATTTGCATTAACTCGTAAATTCGGTGGACATGCTGGACAAAAGTAGGAAGGAGAGAGTAAGTAATGGAAACATATGCAATACATAAAGGCGCTATGATCGCTCCTCGTAAAGCAAGAATGACTCTTGATTTAGTTAGAGGTAAAGATGTCGTAACTGCCCAAGGTATTTTAGAAAATACTAATACTAAAGCTAGCAGATTAATTCTTAAAGTATTAAATTCTGCTGTTGCAAATGCTGTAAATAATTATGGCGCTAATGAATCTGAACTTGTTATCTCTGAATGCTACATTAATCCAGGTCAAGTATTAAAAAGAATCAAATTTGGTTCAAGAACTAAAGTTGATAGAAGAGATAAAAGAACAAGTCATATTACTGTAAAAGTATCTGATAATAAGGAGGCAAAATAGTATGGGACAAAAAGTTAATCCAATAGGCCTAAGAGTAGGTGTTAATAAAGATTGGACTGCTAATTGGTTTGCAACTAAAAAAGATTTTGGAACACTTTTAAATAAAGATGACAAAATCCGTAAATTATTAGCTAAGAAAATGAAAGACGCAGCTGTTGCTGAAGTAGTAATCGAAAGAACTGCTAAAAGAACAGACGTTAAAATCTATACTGCTAAACCTGGTATTATTATCGGACATGGCGGAGAAGATATTGAAAAATTAAGAAACGAACTTAAAAAATTAGTAGATGAAGATGTATATGTATCAATCATCGAAGTTAAAAATCCAGATTTAAATGCTAAATTAGTAGCTGAACAAATTGCTCAACAAATCGAAGCTCGTGCACCATTTAGAAGCGCACAAAAAAGAGCTATTAGAAATACTATGAAAGCTGGAGCAAAAGGTATTAAAACTTCTGTTTCAGGAAGATTAGGTGGAGCAGAAATGGCTCGTACTGAAGGTTACACTGAAGGAACTGTTCCTCTACATACAATCAGAGCTGATATTGACTACGCTATCGCTGAAGCCAATACAACTTATGGAAAGATTGGTGTAAAAGTTTGGATTTATAAAGGTGAAATTCTTCCTACTAAAAAAGTAACGAAGGGAGATGTTAAAAATGTTGATGCCAAAGAGAACTAAGTATCGTAAACAACATCGTTTATCATATGAAGGACATGCCAAAGGTAATACTGAGTTATCATTCGGTGAATATGGCTTAATGGCTACTGAAGGTACTTATATTACAGCTCAACAAATTGAAGCAGCTCGTATCGCTATGACTCGTTTCATGAAACGTGGTGGACAAGTTTATATAAACATCTTCCCACATTCACCTCTTACTCAAAAACCATTAGGTGTTCGTCAAGGTAAAGGTAAAGGAAACGTTGAACAATGGGTTGCTGTTGTTAAAAAAGGAAAAATCATGTTTGAAATTGGTGGAGTAACTGAAGATATCGCAAGAGAAGCTTTAAGACTTGCTTCACACAAACTTCCTATAACATGTAAAATAGTTAAGAAAGAAGATAAGGGTGGTGAATCTAATGAAGGTTAATGAAGTAGTTAAAGAACTAAGAGCTTTATCTGATGAAGAACTTAATTCAAGAATCACTGAAGCTAAAAAAGAATTATTCGATCTTAGATTAAAACAATCAACTGGTTCATTAGAAAAACCATCTAGGATTCGTGAATTAAGAAAAAATGTTGCTAGAATGAAAACCATTCTAAAAGAAAGAGAAATTGGAGGCGAAAAATAATGGAAGAGACTAAAAGAACATCATTAATCGGTAAAGTTGTAAGTGCTAAAAACGATAAAACTATTACTGTTTTAGTTGAAACATATAAAAAGCATCCACTTTATGGAAAAAGAGTTAAATACTCAAAGAAATATACAGCTCATGATGAGTTTAATAAAGCTAAAGAAGGGGATACAGTTAAGATTACTAGTACAAGACCATTATCTAAAACTAAAAGATATGAATTAACTGAAGTACTAGTTGAGGCTGTAATCCTATAGGAGGTATCATTATGGTAATGCAAGAATCAAGACTTAAAGTTGCTGATAACTCTGGCGCTCGTGAATTACTAGTTATTAGAGTAGTTGGTGGAAGTAAAGTTAAAAGCGGTAACATTGGTGATATCGTCGTTGGAACTGTTAAAAAAGCTATTCCAAATAGTAACGTTCCAAAAGGAAGAGTTGTTAAAGCTGTAATCGTTAGAACAGTACAAGGTGTTAGAAGAGCTGATGGATCATATATTAAATTCGATGATAATGCATGTGTTTTAATTAGAGAAGATAAGAGTCCAATTGGAACTAGAGTTTTAGGACCTGTTGCTCGTGAACTTCGTGAAAAAGATTTCATGAAAATCGTTTCACTTGCACCTGAAGTATTATAGGAGGAACTATTAATATGAAAGTAAAAGTTGGAGATAATGTAAGAATTCTTGCCGGTAAAGATAAAGGCAAAGAAGGAAGAATTATTAAGACTATGGCTAAAGAAAATAAAGTCGTAGTTGAAGGCATTAACGTTGCTAAAAAACACATCAAACCAAATCGTATGAATGAAGTAGGTTCTATCATTGATATCGAACTACCAATTCATGTTTCTAACGTAAAATTAGTTGACTCTAAAAAAGCTGAAAGCAAAAAAGCTAAAGCTCCAAAAGAAACTAAAGAAGTAAAAGAAGAAAAAGTAGCTAAGAAAGCTACTAAGACAACAGCTAAAAAAACAACAAAAAAATCTGAAAAGAAAGCTAGTTAGTGGGTGAAGATATGAGTACATTTAAAAAATTATATAATGAACAAATCGTTGACTCTCTAATGAAAAAATTTAACTATTCATCAGTTATGGAAGTTCCAAGACTAGAAAAAATAGTTATTAATATGGGAGTTGGTGAAGCTTCACATGATACAAAATTCATCGAAGCTGCAGTTAAAGACCTAGAACAAATCGCTGGTCAAAAACCTGTTGTAACAAAAGCTCGTAAATCAATAGCTGGCTTTAAAATAAGAGAAGGCCAAGTAATTGGAGCAAAAGTTACATTACGTGGTGAAAATATGTACAATTTCATGGAAAAATTAATTAAAGTTGCTCTTCCACGTGTAAGAGACTTCAGAGGTGTTTCAAAAACTGCTTTTGATGGTAAAGGAAATTATACACTTGGAATTAAAGAACAAATTATATTCCCTGAAATCGAATATGATCAAGTTCTAAAAGTTAGAGGAATGGATATTGTATTCGTAACAACTGCAAAATCAAATGAAGAAGCATACGAATTATTAGATGGATTCGGAATGCCATTTAGAAAGTAGATAGAGGAGGAAAATATTTATGGCAAAGACTAGTTTAAAAGTAAAACAACAAAGACCTGCAAAATTTAAATCAAGAGCTTATACTCGTTGCGAAAGATGTGGACGTCCTCACGGAGTTCTACGTAAATATAAATTATGCCGTATTTGTTTTAGAGAAATGGCCAATAATGGACAAATACCTGGTGTAAAGAAATCAAGTTGGTAGGAAAGGAGGAATTTAGACTATGGTAGGAGATATAATAGCTGATATGCTTACAAGAATTCGTAATGCAAATCAAATGAGATATGAAACAGTAGAAGTTTTAGGTTCAAAAATGACTTTAGGAATTGCTGAAATTCTAAAACGTGAAGGATACATAGCTGACTTCAGTTATGAAAAAGATACTAAGGGTGATAAATTAACATTAACTCTTAAGTATGGTGCTAAAAAAGAAAGAGTTATTACAGGTTTAAAAAGAATTTCTAAATCTGGATTACGTGTCTATGCCAAACGTGATGAAATTCCTCGTGTACTTAACGGTTTAGGAATTGCAATCATTTCAACTTCAAAAGGATTAATGACTGATAAAGAAGCTCGTGAAGCTGGTCTAGGAGGAGAAGTACTTGCCTACATTTGGTAAGGAAAATTAGGTTATGAGTAGAATAGGAAAAAGAGAATTAGTAATTCCACAAGGTGTTACTGTAACTGTTGATAATAATACTGTAACTGTTAAAGGACCTAAAGGCGAATTAAGCTTAGAAAAATCAAACATTATAACTGTTGAAGAAGTTGAAGGCAAAATAATTACAAAAAGACCTAATGATGCAAAAGCTACCAAACAATTACATGGTACAACAAATGCTTTAATTCATAACATGATTGTTGGTGTTACAGAAGGTTATACAAAAGAACTTGAAGCTGTCGGAGTTGGTTATAGATTCCAAGTTCAAGGTAACAAAATTAATATTAACGCTGGATATTCTCATCCAGTAATAATAGAAGTTCCTGCTGGATTAAAAGCAGAACAAACAAGTAATACAGAAATTACAATTTCTGGTATCGATAAGCAAAGAGTTGCTGAATTTGCGGCTAATGTTCGTAGTGTAAGAGAACCTGAACCATATAAAGGTAAAGGTATTCGTTACAAAGGTGAATATGTTCGTCGTAAAGAAGGTAAAAAAGCTGCTAAATAAGGGTAAGGAGTCGAGATATTATGATAGTTAAAGAATCAAGAAATGACATGCGTAAAAAAAGACATTCACGTATTCGTAAAACTATAAGCGGTACAGCTGAATGCCCAAGATTAAACGTATTTAGATCAAATACACAAATCTTCGCGCAAATTATCGATGATGTTAAGGGCGTTACTCTAGCTAGCTCTTCATCTGTCGAATTAAAATTAAAAAATGGTGGTAATGTTGAAGGTGCCAAAGAAGTTGGTAAAGACATTGCAACTAAAGCTAAAAAATTAAAAATATCAAAAGTAGTTTTCGATAGAGGTGGATACCTTTACCACGGACGTGTTCAAGCTTTAGCAGAAGCTGCACGTGAAAATGGACTAGAATTCTAAGAGGGAGGTACAGATTATGCCAAAAACAAAAATGGACTCTAAGAAAAGTTTGCTTGAAGAAAAAGTCGTTTCTATTGGCCGTGTAACAAAAGTTACTAAAGGTGGTCGTCATTTTAGATTTTCTGCTACAGTAGTAGTTGGAAATAGAAAAGGCTTAGTAGGAATTGGAACAGGAAAAGCTAATGAAGTTCCAGAAGCTATTAAAAAAGCTATTCAAGCAGCTAATAAAAACGTAACAAAAGTTGCTTTAATTGATAATAGAACAATCCCACATGAAGCTATTGGAAAAGTAGGTCGTGCTCAAGTTCTAATTAAACCTGCTTCAGAAGGTACTGGAGTTATCGCTGGTGGTTCTGCCAGAGATGTTCTAGAACTTGCTGGAGTTCGTGATATCGTTTCTAAATCACTTGGATCAAATACTAAAATTAACGTTGCAAAAGCTACATTAGAAGCTCTTAAAATGCAAAAAACTCCTGAACAAGTTGCTGCTTTAAGAGGAAAGAAAGTTGAGGAGCTATAATATGAAGTTAAATGAATTACAAGCTGCTCCTGAAGCAAAAGCAAGAAAAAGAGTTGGCCGTGGACCAGGTAGTGGAATGGGTAAAACTTCAACTAGAGGTCAAAAAGGTCAAAAATCTCGTTCTGGTGTAAGTATTCCAGCTTGGTTCCAAGGTGGACAAACTCCTCTATATAGAAGAGTACCAAAACGTGGATTTAAAAATACTAAATTTAGAGTAGAATATGCAACAATTAATTTAAGTGATTTAAATAAATTCTTCGAGGATGGCGATGTCGTTACTCCTGAATTATTAAAAGAAAAGGGGATTATTAAAAAACAACTTTGTGGAGTTAAAGTCTTAGGCAATGGTGAACTAGAAAAGAAATTAACAATTAAAGCTAATAGATTCTCAAGTTCAGCCGTTACAAAAATCGAAAGTGCTGGCGGAAAAGCTGAGGTGATCTAGATGTTTTCTAATCTAAAACAGCTATTTAAACGTTCAAATAGAGATTTAAGAAAAAGAATATATTTTACACTATTTTGTTTAGCAATATTTTGCTTTGGTAGTTCTATAACAGTACCATGGGTTAGTACAATATATGAAGAATTAGGATTCCTAGAAATCTTTAACCTAATGACTGGTGGAGGATTAAAATCATTCTCTATCTTCGCTTTAGGTGTTACTCCATATATTACCGCTCAAATCATTACGCAAATATTGCAAATGGATATTATTCCATACTTTAAAGAATTAAAAGAACAAGGATATACTGGTAAACAAAAGATAAATAAAATAACTAGATATTTAGGTGTTTTATTCGCCTTCTTACAAGGTTATATCTTTACTGTAGCTTATTCAGGTACAACTGATGTCTTAACTATTTTAAAAACAACAGTTGTCCTAACAGCTGGTACATGTTTACTATTATGGTTAGGTGATCAAATTACTAAAAGAGGAATTGGTAATGGAGTTTCATTATTCATTATGGCTGGTATTTTACAATCAATGCCAACAATCTTCGTTACAGCATTCCGTGAATTAGTAATGGGTGCTACATTTACTAAAGTAGTTGGATCATTACTATTTGGTGCCTTTGTTATCATCTATCTACTAATCATTATTGGTATGGTATGGATTCAACTTGCTGAAAGAAGAATTCCTATCCAATATGCTAATAGAACAAATAGTGCTTACGGAGGACATCAAAATTATCTTCCAATAAAAATAAACTCTGCTGGAGTTCTTCCAGTCATCTTTGCATCAACATTACTTACAATACCTGTAACAATTGTTAATTTAATAAAGAATCAAAAAGCTATTAATTTTGTTAATACATATATTGTTAATACATCATTAACTGGTTTCATTCTATATATTTTATTAATATTGTTCTTTGGATATTTCTACACTTTCTTACAAATGAATCCTGAAGAAATGTCTAAAAACTTAAGTAAGAGTGGTGCTTATATTCCAGGTGTTAGACCAGGAAATGATACAATTGACTATGTTAGTAATGTTTTAGGAAAACTAACAATAGTTGGTTCTATCTTCTTAGTAATAATTGCTGGACTACCAATCTTATTCTCAAACTTCTCTGGTCTTTCAAATGCTGTTACAATTGGAGGTACTGGATTATTAATTGTTGTTGGAGTTGCAATTGAAACTTACAAACAACTAGAAAGTAGTTTAATAAGTCGTAGTCACAGAGCAGGAATAAAAAGATAATGAAGAATATAATATTTTTAGCAGTGCAAGGTGCTGGTAAAGGTACCTTTGCCAAAAAACTAAAAGAAAAATATCATTATGCTCATATCTCTACAGGAGATATCCTAAGAGAAAGAGCAGCTGTCGAAGATGAACTTGGAACAAAAATTAAAAATATGATTGATAATGGTATTTTTGTTCCAAATGATATCATCTACGAAGCAATTGAGTATAAAATTACTCAACCAGAGTGTGAGAAGGGGTATATCCTTGATGGCTTTCCTAGAAATCTAGAACAAGCTAAGGGATATGACGAAATCCTAAATAAATTAGGAAAAGAATTAGGGGTTGTAATAAATTTAACAATTCCAAATGAATTATTAAAACAAAGAATTATTGGTCGAAGAATTTGCCGTGATTGCGGAGCAATCTACAATATCTATAACGATGAATTCAAACCAAAAGTTGATGGTGTTTGTGACAAATGTGGTGGAAAGTTGTATCAAAGAGAAGATGATAATGAAGAAGCCATGAACACAAGAGTTAAAACATATTTTGAGGTAACTGAACCAATAATCGATTATTATAAAGAGAAAGGCGTATTAAAAACTGTTGATTCAAGTAGTAATCCTGAAACAGTTTTTAAAGAAATAGAAAAAATTCTTGAGAGTGATGATGTGAATAACTAATTTGTTATTCACATCCAATAACACTCTAATATAGTTATGGAGATATATATGGCTAAAGAAGAAAAAATAGAAGTTGAAGGTAAAGTTGTTGAGATCCTTAAAGGAGGAACTCCAATTGTTGAATTACCTAATGGACATACTGTAGAAGCCTACGTTTCTGGTAAAATGCGCGTTAATATGATTCGTATCTTACCAGGTGATACAGTTACTATTGAATTGTCGCCTTATGACTTAACACGTGGGCGTATAATATGGAATAAAAAATAAATGGAGGTACAATTATGAAAGTTAGACCATCAGTTAAAAAAATTTGCGCTAAATGCAAAATTATAAAAAGAAAAGGAAAAATAATGGTTATTTGTGAAAATCCAAAACACAAACAAAAACAAGGCTAATTAGGAGGTAAATTATGGCACGTATTAAAAATATTGAATTACCAGGTGAAAAACATACTTGTATTGGGTTAACTGCTATTTATGGTATAGGTAGAAGTTTAGCTAACCAAATTTGTGATGCTGCTAAAGTAGCAAGAGATAAAAAGATTAAAGATTTAACTGAAGATGAAGTTACTGCTCTTCGTAAAGAAGTAGAAAAACACATGGTTGAAGGTGATCTTCGTCGTGAAGTTCAATTAAATATTAAAAACAAAATGGAAGTTAATAGTTACCAAGGTACAAGACATAAAAAAGGTCTTCCAGTACATGGTCAAAGAACTTCAAGAAATGCTCGTACAAGAAAAGGTAAAGGTAAAGTAGTTGCTAACAAGAAGAAAGCTACTAAATAATAAATAGGAGGTTAGAAGATTATGGCTTACAATAGAAGAAAAAGAAAAGTTAAAAAGAATATACCTGAAGCACAAGCTCATATTCATTCAACATATAACAATACTGTTGTAACAATTTCAGATAAAGATGGTAATGTTATTAGCTGGGCTTCTGCTGGTACTATTGGATATAAAGGAAGTAAAAAGAAAACTCCATTTGCTGCTGGTATGAGTGCTGAAGCTGCTGCCAAAGCTGCAATGGACAACGGAGTTAGAAAAGTAGAAGTATTTGTTAAAGGTTTAGGTGCAGGACGTGAAAACGCAATTCGTTCATTACAAACTGCAGGATTAGAAATTACAACTATTAATGACGTTACTCCAGTTCCACATAACGGATGTCGTCCACCAAAACGTCCAAGAAATTAATAAAGTGAAAGAAGGGAACTTAAGGATATGTTAAGATTTGAAAAACCAGAATACAAAATTACTGAATACATCGAGAGTAATCACTATGGAAAATTTGAACTAGAACCCCTTGAAAGAGGTTTTGGTACAACAATCGGAAACGCATTAAGAAGAGTTATGCTATCTTCACTACCAGGAAGTGCTATTACTTCAGTAAAAATTGAAGGAGTAATGCATGAATTCCAAAAAATAGATGGTGTTGTTGAAGATGTCACAGCTATCGTTCTTGCCTTAAAAAGCATCGTAATTAAAAATCATTCTGAAGAAGACAAAGTTATTAGATTATTTGCTGACAAAGAAGGTGCTGTAACAGCTGGCGATATCGAAAGAGATGCTGATGTTGAAATAGTAAACCCTGATTTAGTAATTGCTAACCTTGTTAAAGGTGGAAAACTAGAAATGGAAATGACTGTAAGTAATGGTCGTGGATATGTTGATTCAAAAACTAACCAAAAATTATTTGGTGAAAATAAAATTGGTGTAATCGCTATCGATTCATTATATTCTCCAATTGAAAGAGTTAGTTATGAAGTAGAAAGCGCTCGTGTTGGTCAAAATGAAAACTTTGATAAATTAATCATGAACGTTTATACAAACGGATCTATTACTCCAGAAGAAGCTATGGCTTTATCAGCAAGAATCCTAATTGAACATTTTAACATTGTCACAGATTTAAATGCAATAAGTGATGTTTCAGGCTTAATGGCTGAGAAAAAGGTAGATACAATCACTAAGACATTAGAAACACCAATCGAAGAAATAGAGTTCTCAGTTCGTGCTTACAATTGCTTAAAGAGAGCTGGTATTAATACAGTTCAAGATTTAATTTCTAAAAAAGAAGTTGAAGTTACTAAGATTCGTAATCTAGGTAAGAAATCTTTAAAGGAAGTTATTGATAAAGTAAAAGAAATGGGACTTAAGTTCCGCGATTAAAAAATAATAAATAGGAGGTAAAATACTTATGGCAAAATATAGAAGATTAAATAGAGAAAAAAGCATTCGTAGAAGTATTTTAGCTAGTTTAACAAAAGATGTTATTCTAAATGAATCTGTTGTAACTACTGAAGCTAGAGCCAAAGAAGTAAGAAAATTTGTTGATCGTATGATTACTTACGGCAAAAGAGGTACTTTAGTATGTCGTAGAAAAGCATTAGCTTTCCTAAATAATGATACATTAGTAGTTGATAAAGTATTCAATGAATTAGCTAAAAAATATGAAACTAGAAATGGTGGATACACTAGAATCATAAAATTAAAAGAAAGAGTTGGAGACGATGCTCTAACCGTAAAATTAGAACTAGTATAATAGTTCTTTTTTATTTACTTAATTTTTCTAATTCCTTTTTCATAATTTCAACCGTCTCTTTTAAATCCTTAAATTCCTTATCAGAAGGTGATTCCATCCAAGCTTCATTATCCATATAAGGATTACCAGTTTCTTTATATTTCTGACTATTAATATTAATTGAATTACCTTGAATACGTCCTTCAATAAGTTGTTGAAAAGCTGAGTTATTTTCCAGTATCTGACCAATTGTAATAAACCAGTTACCAAGAGCATTCTGCTCACTCGCTGTAAAATGATCTATTAAAGCAAAACCAATTACTACCGCACTTAAAGTCGATATTTTCGGATCAATATTTGGTGGAAAATTATGCATATACCACCTCACTATAATAAATATATGAATCTTAAGATAAAATAATAGTTTTATTGAAAATACCCAATCTTTATGTTAGAATATATTTAGACTAGAATAAAAGGGTGTATTATTATGGACGATAAATTGAAGGTATTATGGAATTTAGATGTTTTAGTTAAAATGTGCCGTTCAAAAAGTGATGGTCCATCTTTGCGTGTTGAAGAAGTTGAAATAAAAAATAAAATAAGAAACTATCAACAAGAAATAAATGAAATAAAATCCCTATCAGATGATGATAGTTATGATACAAGTGCAGAAATGGCCGATCGTAATATTGAAATCATTACTAAAAGACAACTACAATCTTTAAAAAACGAATTAAAAGAAAAAAATAAAGAATTAAATAAATTAAAAGAATCTGAAACTAAAGCTTATGAAAGCACTAATGTTTTAAGAGAAACTAAATCTAGTTATGAAAAATACATCTTAAGTATGAAAGAACGTGTTGTTTCTGTAAGTGATAATGAAACAATCGATAGATATAATAGTTTAATTGATGATACTTCCAAAAAGATTAACGATATCGATGAAAGTCTTAAAGAAGGAAGTAAAGATTATAATGCTATTCAAGATCAAATAGTTGAAATAACTAATGATATTAGTGAACTAGAAGATAGTATTGATAAAAAGAAAAAATTACTTGCTGAAACTCAAGCTAATTTAGAAAATAAAGATAACTATGTTGATCATTCTAAAAGAGATAATAATGTTAAAAAAGTTGAAGAACTTGAAGAAAAAATTAATGACCTTAATGATCGTTTAAAAGAATTACAAAAAGATCCTAAATACATTGAAACTAAAATAAAAGATATTATTAATAGTGGAGATGGAATCGAAAGTGCTAGAGATTATTTAGTTGATTTAATCAATATCGTTATTCGTGTTCCATATATTAATATACCTGATGATAATAAATTAGAAGAAGAATTACTAAGAGCAACTCAAGTACGTGATTCATTTGCTAACGAAATCGATCAAAAATCTTATAATATCTTAGAAGCAAATACTCCTGAGAAAACAAGAATAAGTTTCCTAGAAAAAAGAATTTCTAATTGGCAAGATGATTTAACCGAACTTGAAGAAAAAGTTTCATTAGTTGATCAAGATCAAAATTATCAATATCATCAAACTCAACAAGAAATAACTGATATGATTAATGAAATGAAAAGAGACTTAGATGAATTCCAAAAAGCTTATGACAATACACCAGATTCAAATATCAGCGTTAAAGCTAGTTTAAAAGTATCACTTGATGAAAAACGTGATGATATAGTTGAAGCTGAGAAAATAGCTACTCAATTTAGATTAGATGAAGCTGAAGATATTGCTAAAGCATCAGCAACTATTAAAACTGAATGTGAAGCAATAAAAAGCAACATCTTAGAAGCTCAAAAAGAAATAACCATCATGCGTAATCGCTTATTATCTAAAAAATCTGGTTTAATTGATATTACAACTAGAAATAAAGATAAAGATATTCTTAAAGATCTAGCTCAAACAGTTATTGATTTAAAACATCGTCGTCAATTCCCTGATACACCAATTGATGTTATCCGTCGTCTAGAAGATGAATTAAAAATCAATTTAACTGATTCTGTCGATATGAATATCATTAATGAAACTAATGAATTAGTACCAAAAGATTATGATAACTATCTATCTAAAGGTGTTGTTATATCTAACTTAGAAAGAGAAGATACTCCTCATGAAGAAAAACGTGGTATTAAAGTAATAACTGAAGATGATATTGAAACATCTCCAGAACTACTTGAATCATTAAAAGAAGAGTATTCATTTGATACTCCAGAAGAAGAGTTAGAAGAACCAGTATTAGAACCAGAAATAACTGAAGAATTAGAAAATAATGTTAAAGATAGTGTCCAACCAGAAGAAACTGAACGAATTGATGACACACTAGAAGAAAATAATGATAATATATAAATATATGATAAAATCAATAGTTAGGAGATGATTTTATGAGTTTAAGAACTAATACTATAATCAGTTTAGAGAATAATGAAAAATATGTAGTATTAAATGAAACAATGTATGGTGGTGTAAAATACTTCTTAGTTATGGGAGTAGATGAAAATAAAGATATTATTCCTACCAATGTTGCGATTGTTGAGGAAATAATTGATGGCCAAGATACTTATGTTGATCGTGTTAAAGACCCAGAATTAATTATTATCCTAACCAGAATTTTAAAATCCCAAATCTAGCAGGTTATACCCTGCTTTTTTAATTGACTTTTCCTTATCTTTATAGTAGTATAACAACCAATAAGGAGAATGCGTATGACATTAATAACTTTAATAGCTCAAATCCTACTAACAATACCATTAACAATCATCTTAAAATACATAAATAAAAAAGAAAATAATTTAATTAATCGTTTAATAATACCTACAGTATATATTATTATAGTATCAGCATTAATACCAAAGGTAAGTAATAATATCTACTTAATTGTAGTCTTTGAAATCTTTATTCGTAACTTCTATGTTACTAATATATCTGGTGAAGAAACTACAACTAGTAAAACTTCTTTCTTAATTGAAAGTTTACTAAGTGTAATTCTAAGTATTTTTACTTATAGTTACTTTATATCTAAAGTAGATACTGTAATACCTAATCCTGAAGATATTAAAGGATTTATCTGGTTCTTAATAATTATCTATCTTGTTAGTTTATATAAAATATCTACTAAAGATAAACAAGCTATGTCAGAAATAAAGAAAAAGACCTTAAAGAGCGAAAAAGTTATTATGCAATATGCTAAATTTAAAAACTTATATTACGATATTATTAAAAGTAAAAATAATGTTATTAATAACTTAACTTATGCAATAATGATTAACGAAGAATATAAAAATCCTACTACTTATCGTAAAGTTAAAGAAAACTTTAATGCTATCTTAAGAAAAGAATATTCATATGGTATTATGCAAGAAAAATCAGTTTATCATATTAGTGATCGTGAATCTATTATTAATGCTATTAATAGATTTGAAAAGCTATTAAAAAATAATAATTTAAAAGAAAAAGAACAAGTTGAAAAAATCTTAAATAACTATGCAGATGAAGACAAAACTAATATTATGAATATTTATACTATCATAACTGATTTTAACAAAAAATAAGCCTTAAAAAGGCTTTTTTCAATATAATAAAATATTTTGTTTGCTATAAAATTATAAATGTGCTAAAATAATGAACAGAAAAACGAAGAAGACGAACCTAGTAATTATATTAAGTTCTTAAATTAGAGATTAGATGTCATCGGCTGTAAGCATCTAAAGATAAATAATATAATGAAATTCATCGTTGGAGTTCGACCCGCACATAGATGCGTTATATCTATAATAAGTGCTAGAATTCTAGAATTAGGGTGGTACCGCGGAATATAATTTCGTCCCTTGGTTTTAGATTTTTTTTATTGGAGGGAAAAACATGAAAGAAAAAGTCGAAACTTTAAAAGAAGAAGCTTTAAAAGAATTAGAAGCTTGTACTAATCTCAAAGAAGTTAATGATTTAAAAGTTAAATATTTAGGTAAAAAAGGACCAGTAAATGAACTAACAACTTATATGCGTGATTTAAGTCCTGAAGAAAAGAAAGACTTTGGTAAATTATTAAATGATTTAAAACAAGAACTAACTTCTAAAATAGATGGTACTATTAAAAAATATGAAGAAGCTGAACTTAATAAAAAACTAGAAAGTGAAAAAATCGATGTTACATTACCAGCTACTAATATTAAAGTAGGTGCTCCTAACATCTTAGAAAAGATTATTGAAGAAGTCGAAGAAGTATGTATGTCTATGGGTTATGATGTCGTTGATGGCCCTGAAGTTGAAGAAGACAAATATAACTTTGAATTATTAAATATTCCTAAAGGTCATCCTGCTCGTGATGCGCAAGATACTTTCTATATTGAAGATGAATCTATTTTATTACGTAGTCAAACATCACCAGTTCAAGTTAGAACAATGTTAAAAGCTGGCGGTAATACTCCTATTCGTATGATTTGTCCAGGTAAAACATATCGTCGTGATGCTGATGATGCTACTCATTCTCATCAATTTATGCAAATCGAAGGTTTACTAGTTGATAAAAATATTCGTTTATCTGACTTAAAAGGAACATTTGATGCTATTGCTAAAAAGTTATTCGGTGAAGACTGTGAAACAAGATTTAGACCAAGTTACTATCAATTTACTGAACCATCAGTTGAAACTGACATTTCATGTTTCGTTTGCAAAGGTAAAGGTTGCTCATTATGTAAAAATACTGGATGGATAACAGTTAGTGGTGCTGGTATGGTTCATCCTAATGTTTTAAGAAACTGTGGTTATGATCCAGCTGTTTGGTCTGGTTTTGCTTTCGGATTCGGTGCTGAACGTCTTGCTATGCTTAAATATGGTATTAATGATATAAGAACATTCTATCAAACAGATTTACGAGAAACAGATACATTTGATAGGAAGGATGTGTAATAATGATAAGTTTAAATTGGGTTAAAGATTATGTTGATATCAAAAACGAAGATCTTCATGAACTAGCTGTTAAAATTACTAAAGCTGGTGTTAATGTTGAAAAAGTTGTTGATAGTCGTATTGAAAACTTAGTTATTGGTCAAATCCTTGAATGTACAGACCACCCAGATAGTGATCACTTACATCTATGTTTAGTTGATGTTGGTGACAAAACAGTTCAAATCGTATGTGGCGCTCCTAACGTTAAAAAAGGTATTAAAGTTCTAGTTGCTTTACCTGGTTGTGTTCTACCTGGCGATAACGAAATCAAAGCTGGTAAAATTCGTGGTCAAGAATCAAATGGTATGATATGTGCTTTATTTGAACTAGGTTTAGAAGAAAAAAATGATGAAACATATGCTAAAGGTATTGAAGTATTAGATACTGATTTAAAACCAGGTACTGATGCTAATATCTACTTAGGTACTGATGATACCTTATATGAATTAGATGTTCATAAACATCGTAATAACGATTGCTACTATCATATTGGTTTTGCTTATGAAATAGCTAGTATTTTAAATAAACCCGTTACCTTACCAGAAAGTAACTACAAAGAAATATCTGATGATGTTAATAAACATCTTAAATTAAAAGTTGATACTGATAAATGTCCATACTATACAGCTAAAATGGTTAAAGGTGTTGAAATAAAAGAATCACCTGATTTTATGAAAAAAAGACTTATTGCTGCTGGTATGCGTCCAATAAATAACGTTGTCGATATCTCTAATTACGTCATGTTAGAATATGGTCAACCACTTCATTTCTTTGATAAAGACAAACTAGGTGATAATATCTTAGTTCGTAACGCTAAAGAAAACGAAGAAATAATTACTTTAGATGGTCAAACAAGAATCTTAAAAGATACTGATATCGTTATAACTGATGGTAAAAAACCAGTATGTATCGCCGGTGTTATGGGTGGTGAAAATACTGATGTTGATGAAACTACTAAAGATATCTTAATTGAAAGTGCTATCTTTGATTCAGTAAGTATCAGATATACATCAAGTCGTCTAGATTTAAAAAGCGAAGCTTCTATCCGTTATGGTAAAGGATTATCATATGAATATACTGATGCTGCTCTAGACCGTGCATGCTACTTACTAGAAAAATATGCAAATGCTACTGTTTTAAGTGGTCGTGCTGTTCATGATAAAGTAGACAAATCTGAAAAAGTAGTTAAATTTAAAACTAAAGAAGTATCTACTTTACTAGGTTTAGAATTAACTGATACCGATGTTGAAACTGAACTTAATCGTTTAGGTTTCCCATATAAATTAACTAAAGATACATTTACAGTTACTATTCCAAGAAGAAGACTAGATATTGATCCAAATGTTAATGATATCGCTGAAGAAATTGGTCGTTTATATGGTTATGAAAACTTAGTATCTACACTACCTTTAGTACCTACTAGAAAAGGTGTTTATGTTGGTGACGTTAAAATAAGAAAAGAAACATCTAAGAGATTAAGAACTCTAGGTATTAATGAAACTAAAACTTATACTTTAACTTCCCCAGATATGGCTAACCATTTCAACTATGAAAACAAAGAAAATATCATTTTACCAAATCCAATGAGTATTGATAAATCAGTAATTCGTAAAACATTATTACCTTCATTATTAAATGTTTATGATTATAATAAAGCTCGTCATGTTAAAGATATTATGTTATATGAAATAGCTAAAACATATGATATAAATTACAATGAAGATACTAAAGTAGCCATCTTAATGAAAGGTAATTACTTAACTAATGAATGGCAACATAATATTATAAAATGTGATTTCTATTGCTTAAAAGGAGTAGTCGAAAACTTACTTAACTACTTAGGATTCAAAAATAGATATACTTTTGAAGCTGTAAGTGATGTCACTGATCTTCACCCTGGTATTGCTGCTAAAATCTTAGTAGATCGTGATGAAATAGGTATTATTGGTCGTGTTCATCCTAACTATAAAAAAGATGAAATATATGTAGCTGAATTATCATTAACAGCTCTATATAATAAAACAATTAAACCTATTAAATATAAAGAAGCTTCTAAGTATCCAGAAATCGTTAAAGATGTTGCTTTCGTAGTTGATAACAATATCTTAAGTGAAGATATTAAATCAGTAATTAAAAAAGCTGGCGGCCGTCTTCTAGATACTATTGAAGTCTTTGACTTATATGAAAACATTGAAGAAGGTAAAAAATCAATTGCTTATAAATTAACATTCAAAGATAATACTAAGACTTTATTAGATGATGAAGTAATGGAAATCTTCAACAAGATAATCAGTGAAGTTGAAGCAAAAATGAATGCTAAATTAAGGAACTAGAAGAGTTTAAAACACTCTTCTTTTTCGTTGACAAAATCGTTTGTGGGGGGGGTAGAATATTTTTATAGATAAGTGAGGTTTATATGAAGAAGTATTATTGTAACAATTGTAAATGTGAAGTAACCGAAAAAGATACATATTGTCCAAATTGTGGATATGTTTTTGATGATGAAGAAGAATATGATGACGAACAGCAAGAAATAAAAGAAAATACGAAAAAGAAGTCTAATAATTCAACAACACCAAGCTCAGTAAATCAAAATAAAGCTATAAATAATGTGCCAATATATAATAATTATTCGTATTATTCACAAAATACAATAAATAAAAAAAGTGACATGATTAAAACATATGATTGGTTTGTTAACTATGGTACATTAATGGGTATCATTCTCGTAATAATAGGTGCTATAATAGGGGTTCTAATATTAATTTCAGATGAAGATAATGTTATACCTGCAATTATAATATGGATGATATTTACCGGTTGGGGAATTATGATTGAAAAGAATTCAAAATGGAAAGCCTACATGCTTAAATTGCTATATGAAATTAGAAATGAGAAGAAGTAATTCTTCTTTTCATATGCAAAAGTGGCAGTTATCGACCAATTTCGTACATAAAAAGTCAAAAAGTGGTCGATAACTCGTTAATTTTAGAAAAAATTTTACAATAATTTTATATAAATAAGAATTAAGTGTTAAATAATCCCAATAATCCATAAATAAACTTGTTTTTTACCCCAAAATGTGGTATTGTGTAGCTTGGATTTTGTAAAAGAAGTGGGGAAGTTATATGGATAAAATTATTAATATAGCGGTAGTGGCACACGTTGATGCTGGTAAAAGTACACTAGTTGATGCTTTACTTAACCAAAATGGTGTTTTTAGAGAAAATGAAGAAGTAGTCGACTGTGTAATGGATAGTAATGATATCGAAAGAGAAAGAGGTATCACTATCTATTCTAAAAACTGTGCTATTAGATATAAAGATTATAAAATTAATATAGTAGATACACCAGGACATGCTGATTTCTCATCAGAAGTAGAACGTATCATGAAAACAGTTGATACAGTTATCTTATTAGTTGATGCAGCTGAAGGCCCAATGCCTCAAACGAGATTCGTTTTAAAGAAAGCTTTAGAACAAAACTTAAGACCAATTCTCTTTATTAATAAAATAGATAAAAAAGATGCTCGTCCACAAGCTGTTGTTGATATGACATTTGATTTATTTATGGAATTAAATGCTACTGATGAACAATTAGATTTCCCAATTGTCTATGGTACAGCTAGAGAAGGTATCGCTCAAATGTCTCTAGATGAAAAAGGTACAGATATCTCTCCATTACTAGATGTTGTTTTAAAACAATGCAAACCATATGAAGGAAATGAAAATGATCCATTACAATTACAAGTAAGTTCTTTAGATTATGATTCATTCATTGGTCGTCTAGGAATTGGCCGTGTAACAAGAGGTAAAATAAAAAATGGACAGACTGTTGCTTTAGCACGTAACGATGGTTCTATCTCATCATTTAGAATATCTAAATTATATGTTGAAGAAGGAATTAAAAGAGTTGAAAAAGACGAAGCTTTCTATGGTGATATCGTAACATTTGCTGGATGTCCAGATATTTCTATTGGTGATACTGTTTGTGATAAAGATCATATTGATCCAATGGAACCAATTATTATTGAAAAACCAACTCTAAGTATGGATTTCTTAGTTAACTCAAGTCCATTTGCTGGTAAAGATAAAGCTAGTAAATTCTTAACTAATCGTCATATTAAGGAAAGACTAGAAAAAGAACTAGAAACTAATGTTGGTCTAGAAGTAGAAGAATTACCAGATTCTGATGGTTATAAAGTATCAGGTCGTGGTGAATTACACTTATCTATCTTACTAGAAAACATGCGTCGTGAAGGTTATGAACTAAGTGTTTCCAAACCAGAAGTATTATATAAAGAAATTGATGGTCATAAATGTGAACCATTTGAAAAAGTTATTGTTAATTGTCCTTCTGAATATTCAGGTACAATTATTAATGATTTACAAGAAAGAAAAGCTACTTTAGAAGTAGTTAATAATGATGAAAATGATTATGTTCACTTAGAATTTAGTGCTCCAACTCGTGGGTTAATCGGTTATCGTAGTGCCTTCATTACAAATACTAAAGGTGAAGGTGTTATGATTCGTAGCTTTGATGAATATAAACCATATGTCGGTGAAATAAATGGTCGTAAAAATGGTGTTCTAGTTTCAATGGAAAATGGTAAAACATTAGGTTTCTCTTTATTTAACCTACAAGACAGAGGAACATTAATTGTTGGACCTGCAGAAGAAGTATATGTTGGTATGATCGTTGGTATTAACAATCGTGATAACGACTTAAACGTTAATCCATGTAAAAATAAACAACTTACAAATACCAGAGCCTCAGGTAGTGACGAAGCTATCGCTCTAATCAGACCTAAAACCTTTACTTTAGAAGAAGCTCTAGAATTCATTGCTGATGATGAATATGTTGAAGTAACACCTAGTGCTATTAGATTAAGAAAAAAAGTCTTAGATCCAGATGAAAGATTTAGATTAAACAGAAAATAGAAATATTTTCTGTTTTCTATTGTCTTAAAATATAAAAAAAGTTATAATAAACGCTAAAAGTTGGTGAGTTTATGATAACAATTGGTGAATTAACATCTGAAGATGTTCAAAAATATCAACCTATCTTTCAAGCTTGTTATGAGTTATTTCATAGTGTTAATGGCGTTTATTATAAGATAAATATCGATGATGAAGAAAAAATCTTACATCGTATAGAAAACTTATTTACTATCTTTGACTTAGAAGATAAAGTAGTTGGCTACCAAATGTTTACTGTTGATGATAACTATCAAGTCGCAGATATCGCTTTTGATGATTATGAAATGCATCCTCAAGGTAAACGTCAAGTCTTTCAAAGACGTGAAGATAATTTAACTGAATGCTTAGATTTCTTTGAAAGACCAAATGGTCCTGATGATGAAGGTTATAATGGTTTAATTAGTTATGTTCAATATAATCCTAATAATGATATGCGTACTATAATTATGTATCAACAAAACATATATAATAATCAAAATAGAATATATGAATTTCATACTAGAGTACCATTTCAAATTAAAATTGAAAAACATGTTCTATTAAGAGATAAAGGTATTAAATTACCATTTTGTTCTAAAACATATATTAAAAGAACTTTTGATTATCGTGATGAACCAACTTATTATACTCTAGCTACTATAAAAGATTATGGTGTAGAAGCTACTATTGGCAAAGATGTTGTTAGTTTACAAGGTAGTTATGATATTACTAGATATTATCGTGAATTATTCGTAAGTTCAAATTATCATGCTATATCATTCTTCCCATTCTGTAGTCAGTATAAAATAGAAGAAATAAAAGACTACCTACAATCATTAGGATTCAATACATCTATTCCTAAACTATTAATAGATTACCACAATCATGAATTACCAGAAGTTAAAACATATCAAGAACTAGCTGATTTAATGAAAGAAGTTGAAGAAACTAAAGATTACACAGATGGTCAACCAGTCGTTTTAAAATACACAATGGATGGAGAAGAAGTACAAGATGGCGAAAATAATTAGATGTACAGATGAAGTAATAGAAAAAATACCTAATATAATGGGTCATGTATACGAATACTTTGGTGATAAAGAACTAATTATCTATGCTGTTTTAGAAGATAAAGATCTTAACTTTATTGTCTGTGATCATCAAAATTGTATTTATATTAAAAGTTCTTACCAAAGTTATGAAATAATTCCATTTACTTTAAAAGAAGATAAAACTATAGGCATGATTAAAATAGGTCCAGATTTCTTCTTCTATAGTGATGAAGGAATTACATATATGGTTGATGAAAATAAAAAAGAACATATGATAGGAGCTAAACCACTTTCTCATGAAGATTCCGAAGGTTATGATGGTTGTGTCTTCTATGTTCAATATAATCCTAATAATGATACTCTATGTGATATAAGATATCAACAAATGTATCGTGAAGTAGATGGTAAACCTCGTATATATAGTTTTCATACTAAGAAAAAAGATATTGTTGCTATAGATGAACAATATAGTAAGTATGGTGCTGATAAAACCGGCTTAATACCTCATACTTCTAAATATTATACTAAATACGAATTTAAAGAAGAAGAAACAGGTTATACTCTTACAGCTATCAAAGATTATGGTTTAATAGATGTTATTCTAAATGGAGCTTATAACTTACAAAAAACTAATCAAGTAGTACGTTATGTTAAATCATCATATGTAAGTAAAGATGGTAACTACTTTGATTTATGGCCCCTTTCTAAACAACTAACACCAGAAGAACTAGATGAAATAATTAAAAGTTATGGTTTTGATATTAATATCCCAGATACATATCTTGACTTTTATAATGATAATATTCCTGTCGTTAGAGAAATACGTTCTTTAGTCGAAGAAATGAAAGAACTAGAACATAGTCAAGATGATCGTAAATATTTAAGAATGCAACTAGTTCCTGAAGAAGTTAAAGAAATGCCTGAAGAACATTGATTTTTTAAGAAAACATGTTATACTTAAATAATAAAAAAAGAGGAGTGAAACTATGCGTGAATTTACAGAACAAGAATTAGTAAGAAGAGAAAAAGCTGAAAAATTAAAAGAGCTTGGTCTTGACCCATATGGTCATAGATTTGAAAGGGATGCTTTTGCTAGTGAACTAAAAGAAAAATATGCTGATGTTGAACACGATGCTTTTGAAAATATGGAAGATACAGCAACAGTAGCAGGAAGAATAATGTTCATTAGAAAAATGGGTAAAGCATCATTCTTTACTATAAAAGATAAAACCGGTTCTATCCAAATATACATCTCAATTAATGATGTAGGTGAAGATTCATACAATTTATTTAAAAGTGCTGATATCGGTGATATCGTCGGTGTTCATGGTAAAGTAATGAAGACCAAGACTGGTGAGTTAACAATAAAATGTTTAGAATATACTCATTTAGTTAAAGCTTTAAAACCACTACCAGAAAAATTCCATGGTTTAACTGATATAGAAGAAAGATATAGAAGACGTTATGTTGATTTAATAATGAATGATGATTCAAAAAGAGTTGCTTTCTTAAGACCTAAAATAATTAGATGTATCCAAAACTTTATGGATAATCAAGGTTTTACTGAAGTAGAAACACCAATTCTTTCTACATTATTAACTGGAGCTAGTGCTCGTCCATTTATAACTCATCATAATACTCAAGATCTAGATATGTACTTACGTATTGCTCTAGAATTACCATTAAAGAGATTACTAGTTGGTGGTATGGAAGCTGTATATGAAATAGGTCGAGTATTTAGAAATGAAGGAATGGATCCAAAACATAATCCAGAATTTACTTTAATGGAAGCATATTTAGCATATAGTGATTTAGAAGGTATGATGGATTTAACAGAAAATATGTATCAAACTATTGCTAGAGATGTAATAGGTAAAATGAACTATCAATTTAGTGGCTATGATATAAACCTAGAAGGTCCTTGGAAAAGAATCAGTATGGTTGATGCTATTAAAGAAAAAACAGGTATTGATTTCAAAAAAGAAATGACTGTTGAAGAAGCTTTAAAATTAGCAGAAGAACATCATATTGAAGTTCAAGATCATGAACATACAGTAGGACATATAATTAATTTATTCTTTGAAAAATATGTAGAAGAAACATTAATTCAACCTACTTTCTTATATGGTCATCCAGTAGAAATAAGTCCATTAACAAAAAAGAATCCAGAAGATCCAAGATTTGTTGATCGTTTCGAATTATTCATTGCTGGTAAAGAATTTGCTAATGCATATACTGAGTTAAATGATCCAATTGATCAATTAGAAAGATTCGAAGATCAATTAAAAGAAAAGGATCTTGGTAATGAAGAAGCTAATGATATCGATATGGACTTCGTTGAAGCTCTAGAATATGGTATGCCACCAGCAGGTGGAATAGGTTATGGAATTGATAGACTATGTATGTTATTCTTAGAACAAGAATCAATAAGAGATGTTCTACTATTCCCAACTATGAAAGATAGATCTAAAGATAAAGAGTAATCTTTATCTTTTTTCTTGCTCCTAACTACCTCAAACCATTAGGCTTACT